>NZ_JBJDNI010000015.1:0-118756 GCF_044900545.1 Scandinavium sp. NPDC088450
TCTAAGGCCGGATACGGCGTCCGGACTGCAGGCAGAAATAACTGGCCGGTTCTTTCTGCACGAGAGGAATAATACAAGGCCGGATAAGCGTAGCGCCATCCGGCAATCACAACATAAACCGATACCCGATCCCGGTCTCCGTCAGAAGGTGTTTCGGCCTTGCCGGATCGACCTCCAGTTTTTGTCGTAAATGCCCCATGTAAATCCGCAGATAGTGGCTGTGCTCCACGGCGTTCGGCCCCCACACCTGGCTTAACAGTTGGCGCTGAGTGAGGACTTTTCCGTGATTATTCAGCAGTACTGCTAACAGGCGAAACTCAATGGGCGTCAGATGGATTTCTTCTCCGGCGCGTTGAATACGGCGGTTAGCGATATCCACCTGTATCTCTGAGAAGCTAAACAGCGGTTGATTCTGTTCCTGGCTGCCATGTCGACGCAGTGCCACGCGCAAACGCGCCTGCAGCTCACCAATGCCGAAAGGTTTACTGAGATAGTCATCCGCACCGGCGTCGAGCGCGGTGATTTTATCTGTTTCTTCGGCGCGGGCTGAGAGCACCAGAATGGGCACCTGGCTCCACTGACGAAAATCGCGGATGAACTCTATGCCGTCGCCATCGGGCAACCCCAAATCGAGGATCACCAGGTCCGGTTTACGCGTTGCCGCTTCAAGGAGCCCGCGTTGCAGCGTGTCGGCTTCATGCACGCGCAGGCCGTCGCCTTCCAGCGCACTGCGCAGAAAACGGCGAATAGCGTGTTCATCTTCGATAATCAGTACGTTAATCACAGTTCCTCAGCGAGTTCATCCAGCTCCGGTGGGGCTTGCAACGGTAAGGTGACCACAAATGCCGCCCCGCCTTGCGGACGGTTATGGGCATGCAGTTCGCCGCCGTGCACTTCAACAATAGCCTGACAAATTGCCAGACCCAAACCGACGCCCGGAATAGCCGATTCTTTATGTCCACGCGAGAATTTAGCAAAGATTGCTTGTTCCTGACCAGCAGGGATACCGGGGCCGGAATCCCAGACTTCCAGCGTTAGCCTTTGTGGCTGACATTCTGCGGCAATCCCTATCGTGGCTGAAGAACCTGCGTATTTCACTGCATTCTCCAGCAGGTTGATCAGAACCCGCTCAAACAGTGGGCCGTCGACATGGATAAGCGTCAACGGGTCACCCAGATCAAGCTGAATATGCCGACCGCCAAGGCCCATCTCCAGCGTGCGAATAGCGCTTCCGACCACTTCTTCCAGGGTCAGCCATTCTCTGCGCAAATTAAAGCCACCGGACTGAATACGTGCCATATCCAGCAGGTTGTTCACCAAGCGGGTGGTGTTGAGCACATGCTGACGAATTTCATTGGCCTGCGGCGCATGCTTAGACCCTTCCGTCGCCAGATCCAGTGTCAGAATTTCTGCTTGCCCAAACAGCACCGTCAGTGGCGTGCGCAAATCGTGAGAAAGGGCTGCCAGTAGCGAGTTACGAATACTCTCTCTTTCACTCGCTAAACGCGATTGCTCTTCGCTGGTGGTCAGCGCCAGGCGTTCAAGCGCACTGGCAACCAGCAACGTGCAGGTTTCCAGCAGGCGCTGCTGTTCCGGGATCATCAACTGGCGCAGATTCCCCGGTTCAACAATCAGCACGCCGTGCGTTTTCTCTGCGGTTTTCAACGGCAGAATAAGATACGGCACGCCTGGCAGCGTGTCGGTTCCCGCTCCGGCAGGCTGGCCTTTATCGTAGCTCCAGCGGGCGATGGCATCGTCCCAAGGCGTAATGTCGTTGCCTTCGGTTATTGCCGCCAGATATCCGTCTTCATTCGGCAGCAAAACCTGACTGCGAGCGTGGAAGGTTGAATGAATAAACTGTTCACTGGTACGGGCGATATCTTGCTGGTTGCGTCCGGTGGACAGGGCTTTCGACATCTCATAAAGATGGCGAGTTCGCTGTTCTCGATAGCGCGCAACTCGCGCCTGATAGCGCACACCGGCAGTAAGATTCCCGATAACCAGCCCGACGGTAAGCATGACGCCAAAGGTCAGAACGTACTGCACATCCGACACCGCAAGCGTGCCGCGAGGGGCGATAAAGAACAAATCAAAGCTGATGACGTTGATGACTGTGGCGAGCACTGACGGCCAACGACCATAGAAAAGCGCCACGATGACCACGCCAAGCAGGTAGAGCATTACCAGGTTAGCGGCATCGAAAGCCATCAAGAAATGGCTGGCGAACAGGGTAATAAAGGCACAAAGCGCCAGGGCAACGACGCAGCCTCGAAGCTGAACGCGCCAGCGATCCAGCCACGGACGGCTGTCAGCATTACGCGAAGGTATGCTGTTTTGATTCTCTTCCAGCGCGACAATCACCAGGTCAAGATCTGGCGCGCGGCGCGCGAGTTTGTCGGCGAAGGATTCGCGACTCCACCAGCGACGCTGACTGCGACGCCCAATAATGATTTTGCCAAGATTATGTTCACGGGCGTATCGCAGGATGGCTTTATCTTCGGCCGGTTCAGAGAGCGTGGCGGTTTCTGCGCCTAACTCTTGAGCCAGGCGCAGGGCTGCGAGAATACTACGGCGTTGATGTTCAGGCAGACGGTGCAGGTCTGGTGTTTCAACATAAACAGCATGCCAGACGCTGCCGAATTTTGCGGCCAGACGTGCGGCCGTGCGAACCAGTTTTTCATTGCCACCGCTATGGCCAACACAAAGCAGGATCGCATCTCGCGTGTGCCAGACTTTTTCTTCCCCTTGGCGATCGCGCCAGGCGCGCATCTGATCGTCGACCCGATCGGCTGTACGCCGCAGCGCCAGCTCACGTAAGGCAATCAGGTTGCCTTTACGGAAGAAATGTTCGATGGCCCGTTCTGCTTGCCCGGCAATATACACTTTGCCTTCATGCAGGCGCTGGCGCAGATCGTCTGGCGGCAGGTCAACCAGCACCACTTCATCGGCAGAATCGAAGAACGGGTCTGGCACCGTTTCACGGACTTTTATGCCTGTCACGCCGCTCACCACGTCGTTCAGGCTTTCCAGGTGCTGAACGTTGACGGTGGTGAAGACATCAATCCCGGCTTCGAGCAGCTCTTCAACGTCCTGCCAGCGTTTCGGGTGACGAGAACCGGGAGCGTTAGTGTGCGCCAGTTCATCCATCAGGATCAGTGCGGGGCGGCGGGCGAGGGCGGCATCGAGGTCAAACTCTTCGACCTGACGTCCGCGATAATGAATACGTTTACGCGGCTGAGTCGCCAGGCCTTTCAGTTGTGCAGCGGTTTCCTGTCGGCCGTGGGTTTCGACCACGCCGACCAGAATATCGAGCCCTTGCGCCCGCAGACGCTGTGCCTCGCTCAGCATCGCGTAGGTTTTGCCTACGCCAGCACAGGCGCCAAAGAAAACTTTTAGCTTTCCACGATGCCAGCCGGAGGACTGCTCCAGCAGGCGGTCGGGATCGGGACGAAAGGGCTCGTCGGTCATGCTCAATCCTTACGGTTTTTTCAGGCCGTCCAGCGCCATATTCAGTTCAACGATATTGACCACCGGCTGGCCGATAAAGCTTGCCAGCGGCTGCTGCGTATACTGCGACACGAGTTTCATTAACGTTTCTTCTGGCAGATTGCGGGCCTTTGCCACTCGCGGGATTTGCCAGATAACGGACTGCGGTAACAGGCTGTAATCCAGACCGCTTGCGGACGTTGTCACCAGTTCTACTGGCACTTTCTTGTCAGCCTGCGGATTATCCTTACGCAACTGCACAATACGCGCCGCCACTTCTTTATCCAGCTCCGGATTACTGCCCGCCAGGTTACTGCCGCCGGATGCTTCTGGATTATAGGGGCTATTGGCGGTGGCGGAAGGGCGGCCGTGAAAATATCCTGCGGCGGAAAATGACTGGCCAATCAGGCGTGAACCTCGAATTTCATTATTCTGTAAAATCAACGAACCGTTGGCCTGATCCTTAAACAGCCATTGTCCAAGCGCTGTCGTCAACAGAGGATAAACGCCCCCTGTTATCACCGTGAGAAAAAGCAGAACCAACAAAGCAGGGCGTAACGTCGCCATTTTTATATCCTCTTACACCAGACCAAACAGAGTCAGCAGCAGATCGATAACTTTGATGCCGATAAACGGCACCAGCAGACCGCCCAGACCATAAACCCACAGATTGCGACGTAACATTGCTGCCGCGGATAAGGGCTTGTAGCTCACGCCTTTCAATGCCAGTGGGATCAGGAACACGATGATCAGCGCGTTAAAAATCACGGCGCTGAGAATGGCTGAAGCAGGTGAGTGCAGATGCATCACATTCAGCGCATTCAGCTGCGGATAAGTTGCGGCGAACGCAGCCGGAATGATGGCGAAATACTTCGCGACGTCATTGGCGATACTGAAGGTGGTGAGCGAACCGCGCGTCATCAGCATTTGTTTACCGATATGCACCACTTCAATCAGCTTGGTCGGGTTGGAGTCGAGATCGACCATGTTCCCGGCTTCTTTCGCCGCCTGTGTCCCCGAGTTCATCGCCACGGCCACGTCAGCCTGCGCCAGGGCTGGTGCGTCGTTGGTGCCGTCACCGGTCATCGCCACCAGGCGACCTTCGGCCTGATACTGGCGAATCAGAGCCAGTTTTGCCTCTGGGGTGGCTTCGGCCAGGAAATCATCGACACCTGCTTCGGCTGCAATGGCCGCAGCGGTCAGACGGTTATCACCGGTGATCATTACTGTTTTGATGCCCATTTTGCGCAGTTGGGCGAAGCGTTCTTTAATGCCGCCTTTGACGATATCTTTCAGCGCGATGACCCCGAGCACCGTTGAGCCTTCAACCACCACCAGCGGTGTGCCACCCAAACGAGCGACACCTTCTACCAGCGTATCAACCTGCGGCGGGAAGTGGCCGTTGTTGGCTTCCACGTGACGACGAATAGCATCCACGGACCCTTTGCGGATCATGCGGTCATGGATGTTAATCCCGCTCATACGTGTTTGTGCGGTGAAGGGGACAAACGTGGCCTGCAATTCCTGCACATCACGAGTGCGGATATTGAAGCGCTGTTTAGCGAGGATAACGATACTGCGACCTTCGGGCGTTTCATCGGCCAGTGACGCGAGCTGCGCGGCATCGGCTAAGGTTTTCTCATCCACGCCGGGCGCTGGCAGGAATTCTGAAGCCTGGCGGTTGCCGAGCGTGATGGTGCCGGTTTTATCCAGCAACAGCACATCCACGTCACCGGCAGCTTCTACTGCACGTCCGCTGGTGGCTATCACGTTTGCGCCCAACATCCGGCTCATCCCGGCCACGCCAATGGCGGAAAGCAAACCGCCGATGGTGGTTGGGATCAGGCACACCAGCAGTGCAACCAGAACCGTCACGCTAACAGCCACACCACCATAAGCAGAGAACGGCCACAGTGTGGCGGTTGCCAGCAGGAACACGATGGTCAGGGCGACTAACAGGATTGTCAGCGCGATTTCGTTAGGCGTTTTACGACGTTGAGCACCTTCGACCATCGCAATCATGCGGTCGAGGAAGGTTTCGCCAGGGTTCACGCTACAGCGAATCACCAGCCAGTCAGAAAGAATGCGTGTCCCGCCGGTTACCGAGGCGAAGTCGCCGCCGGATTCACGAATAACGGGGGCCGATTCGCCCGTAATGGCGCTTTCGTCAACGGATGCTCCGCCTTCAATCACTTCCCCATCGCAGGGAATGATGTCACCCGCTTCGACCAACACGATATCGCCTTTGCGCAGGTCGTCTGCCGGAACGTGGTCCATTTGTGCATCATGCTGTGGCGCACGCAGTTTCCGGGCGAATGCCGTTTTTTGTACGCCTTTAAGGCTGTTGGCCTGGGCTTTACTGCGACCTTCCGCCAGTGCTTCCGCGAAGTTAGCGAACAGAACGGTAAACCACAGCCAAACGCTGATCGCCGCGGTAAAACCAGCATTTCCTGGCAGATGACGAGTCGCCATGGCGACCGCCAGCAGAGTGGTCAGCACGCTGCCCAGCCAGACGATAAACATCACCGGATTATGCCACTGTACCGCAGGGCTCAGTTTTTTGACGGCATCCATCAGCGCCCGGCGAACCAAAGCGGGTTCGAACAGGGCCAGTTGTTTACGACTCATAATACGTGTCTCCGGCAAACTTATAACGAAGAAAGATGTTCAGCCACCGGGCCTAAGGCCAGGGCAGGGATGAAGGTCAGGGCGCCCACCAGAATGACGGTGCCGATAAGCAGGCCGACAAACAGCGGGCCGCAGGTTGGCAAGGTGCCAGGGCTTGCAGGCTGGATTTTCTTACTGACCAGTGAACCTGCAATCGCCATTACCGGAATGATCACCCCGAAGCGACCCACGAACATGCAGAAGCCGAGCAGACAGTTCCAGAACGGTGAGTTGGCGCTGAGGCCTGCAAAGGCGCTCCCGTTGTTGTTGGCGGCGGAAGAAACGGCATACAGCACTTCACTGAAGCCGTGAATGCCCGGGTTGAACATCCCCGCGCGACCAGCTTGCGTCATCATGGCCAACGCGGTGCCGAGCAAGACCAGAGCAGGCGTTACCAGAATCGCCAGTGCTGTCATTTTCATTTCGCGCACGTCGATTTTTTTGCCGAGATATTCCGGCGTGCGGCCAATCATCAGGCCCGCGATAAAGACCGCCAGCAGAACAAACAGCAGCATGCCATACAGGCCGGAACCCACACCGCCGAACACCACTTCACCAATCTGCATCAGCCACATTGGCACCATCCCGCCGAGTGCGGTGAAGGAGTCATGCATGGCATTCACCGCACCGCAAGATGCCGCGGTAGTGATAACCGCAAACAGGCTGCTTTGCAGAATGCCGAAGCGGCTCTCTTTGCCTTCCATATTGGCGGCGCTGTCAGCACCCAGTTGCAGGAAGTGCGGGTTGCCTTTGAGTTCAGCCCACATCACCACCACTACACAAACCACGAAAATGAGGGTCATGGCCCACAGAATGGCGCGTCCCTGACGACCGTCGTTGACGGCTTCGCCAAAGGCAAAGCAGAGTGCGGTCGGGATCAGGAAAATAGCCAACATCTGGACGGCATTGGTCAAAGCCGTTGGGTTTTCAAACGGGTGGCTGGAGTTGGCGTTAAAGAAACCGCCGCCGTTGGTGCCCAGCATTTTAATGGCTTCCTGCGAAGCCACAGGTCCCATTGGTAATACGCCTTTCACGCCTTCCAACGAGGTGAAGTGCTGGTAAGGCAGAAAGTTTTGCAGAGTACCTTGCTGGATCATAAACAAAGCGATGATCAACGAGAGTGGCAGCAGGACCCAAAGCGTCACACGAATAATGTCTTTCCAGGCGTTACCGAGCGTGTCGGTGCTGTGGCGTGAAAAACCACGGATCAGCGCGAACACCACAGCGATGCCGGTGGCAGCTGACAGGAAGTTTTGCACTGCCAGGCCGGTCATCTGGCTGAAATAACTCAGGGTACTTTCGCCGCTATAAGCCTGCCAGTTGGTATTGCTGACAAAGCTGATGGCGGTATTCAGCGCCAGATCCCAGGAAAGTCCGGCGAAGTGTTGCGGATTCAGAGGCAACAGGTTTTGGAACATCAGCATCATAAACAGCAGCGCGACGCCTGCGATATTCAGCCAAAGAATGGCAAACAGATATTGCCGCCAGTTCATCTCCTGAGCAGATATGCCCAGCACTCGCCATAAACCTTGCTCAAGGGTTGCCGTACCCGGCAAAGAGGTATTGGCAATCAGCCGCGCCAGTACAGAACCAAGCGGGCGAGCCAGAAGGAAAAGTACCAGCAGGAAACTGGCTATCAGTAAAAACGCCTGCGCTGCCATCAGAAGGCCTCCGCATTGATCAGGGCATAAATGAGATAACCCAATAACAGGAAAACCAGCACGATGCCGGTTAGCACGCCTGCACTCACAGTCCACCTCCAGGTGTTTAATGATCTGCAGTAACGGTAGGATTTTCGGTGCAAAGATTTCGCAAAAAACGCGGCGGGGGGTGTAAAAAAAGTATAAAAATGCTTAAAAACCACGCGTTAACTCATGGTTAGTTTTAATTTAACACTTTTGTAACTAAGTTACGGCGTGAATGTAAAAAAGCATAAAATAACCAAAAATAAGTGGTCGGATGAGTAGTAAAATTACACGCAAACAGGTACTCTTTTAGCCAGATAACATTTTTACCGGCGCGTATTGCCGGCCATGAAAGGGGAGAGAAATGATGTACAAAGAGTTTCCTGCACATATCGTATTGATGCGCCGCACTTTCGCCGTCGTGGCGGGGGTCGTGGCCTTACCTGTGATGCTGTTCTGGAAAGATCGCGGGCGTTTTTACAGCTACCTGCACCGCGTGTGGTCAAAAACCAGCGACAAACCGGTGTGGATGGATCAAGCAGAAAAAGCGACCTGTGATTTTTACTGATTCGTAAGCAGGCATAAAAAAACCGCCAACGTTAAACGTGGCGGTTTTTTTATGCCCTCAGGATTCGCGGTCCGTTGGGGAAGACTTAAAGTTCCTGCCCAGGAGCGGTGATTTTGTGCCTCTTTTCGTGAATGGTCAAGGGTACCAACCTTGATGAATTCTTAAAAATCGGCTGCATGGTATTCATGGAAATAAAAAGCTCTATCATGACGGCGGCCCTTTCCGCCATCTCGCACATGGGCATCGGTATCTGGAAAGGCTTTCTTATGACCGTAAAGTTCCTGTCCAGGAACTTGCATTCACCGGTTTATCACCGGTGGTAATACGGTGAAGCGGCCCGCTGCAAGGACCGCATGATGACACGCTGGCTTTGTATCGCGTTCATTGTTTCCGGCTCGCTGATGCTGGCGGCAGACAAGCAAACCGTGCTTGATTCTGTCTCCGCGTCACAACCGGGCAAGTAGCTCTCAGGCCGCCTTGTGCGGCCTTTTTCGTTCTCTGGCGTCTACACTTCTTGTATGTGCCTGAGAGGAATTGCTATGAAAGAGAAAATCCCGGTTGGCATCAGCGCCTGTTTGTTGGGTGAAAACGTTCGTTTTGACGGCGGCCACAAACGCCTGACTTTTGCCGTTGAGGAGCTGAGTCCGTGGGTGGCGTTTGAGCCTGTTTGTCCGGAAATGGCCATCGGTCTTCCCGTTCCGCGTCCCGCATTACGGCTGGTAAAAGATGAGCAGGGTAGCCCGCATTTGCGCTTCAGCAATGGCAGCGAAGGTGATTTAACCGATGCCATGAACGAATTTACCCGAAATCGCATTGCTCGTTTTGAAAACCTGTGTGGCTACATCGTGTGCAAAAATTCGCCCAGTTGCGGGATGGAGCGGGTGCGTGTTTACGAAGCCGATGGCAAGAACAACCGCAAAGCGGGGCGAGGTATTTACACTAAGCTGCTGATGGAGGCCTGGCCCTGGCTACCGGTGGAAGAGGATGGCCGGTTACAGGACCCCGTTCTGCGTGAGAACTTTGTGGAACGTATTTACGCGCTGCACGAACTGCATGCTTTAAGAGCGCGCGGTCTGACTCGCGGCGATTTAATGGCTTTTCATAGCCGTTATAAATTACTGCTGTTGGCCCATTCTCAGCCGCTTTACCGCGAACTGGGGCGATTTGTTGCCGCGATGGGTGAGTGGTCTTCACTGGAAGCGTATTTCATCGAATATCGTCTGCGCCTTATGGCGCTGATGGCCCATCCCGCCACCCGCCGCAATCACACCAACGTATTGATGCACGTTCAGGGCTATTTCCGTAACCAGCTTAATAGCCGTCAGCGGCAAGAGCTGGCAAGCCTTATTGACAGGTATCGCCAGGGCACACAACCGCTGCTTGCGCCCGTGACGCTGTTAAAACACTATATGGCTGAATTTCCTGATGCTTACCTGGCCGGACAGCGTTACTTCGACCCGTGGCCGGAGGCTTTACGTTTACGTTACGGACATTAACTGGAGAGTTATGCCCACTCATCTGATCTGGTTTCGTACGGATTTACGTCTGCATGACAACCTGGCTCTCGCCGCCGCTTGCCGCGATAACAAGGCGAACGTTATCGCGCTGTTTATCTCCACGCCGCAACAATGGCATCAACATCACATGGCCTCGCGTCAGGCTGCGTTTATGCAGGCTCATTTGCGGGCGCTGCAAAGTGGCCTTGCTGAAAAAGGCATTCCTTTGTTGTTCCGTGAAGTCCCTGATTTTACGGCGACGGTTGATGAGCTAACCCGGTTCTGTGCTGAACAGGACGTGACACACCTTTTTTATAATTATCAGTATGAAATCAACGAACGTCAGCGTGATGCACTGGTCGAAAAAACGCTGAAAGAAGTGGTCTGCCAGGGCTTCGACGACAGCGTAATGCTGCCGCCGGGTAGCGTGATGACCGGCAATCATCAAATGTACAAAGTCTTCACGCCGTTCAAAAATGCGTATCTGAAGCGGTTAAAGGAAGGACTTCCTGAATGTGTTCGCGCACCTGCCGTGCGTGAGGCGAAGGAAGTCGCGGCAACGAACATCACGCTAAACTACCCGCAGCAAGCTTTTGTTCCGGAATACTTCCCGGCGGATGAAAAAAGTGCGCTCGCCAGATTGCGCCATTTTTGCCAACAACACGCTGCTCAATATGAGCAACAGCGTGATTTCCCGGCAATAGAGGGAACCAGTCGGCTTTCTGCCTGTTTGACGCTCGGTGTACTTTCCCCGCGTCAGTGTCTGCATCGTTTGCTAACGGAATGCCCTGATGCGCTGGAAGGTGGAGCAGGTGCGGTATGGCTCAACGAGCTGATCTGGCGTGAATTCTATCGACATCTGATGACCTTTCATCCTGAGCTATGCCGCCACAAACCGTTCATAAGCTGGACGGATAACGTCAAATGGCAAAACGATTCTCAGGCCTTAAAAGCCTGGCAGGAAGGTCATACAGGGTATCCGATAGTGGATGCAGCCATGCGCCAGTTGAATGAAACAGGCTGGATGCATAACCGTTTGCGGATGATTGTCGCCAGTTTTTTGGTCAAAGATTTACTGATTGACTGGCGGGAAGGCGAACGCTATTTCATCTCGCAACTGATTGATGGCGATTTGGCAGCCAACAATGGCGGCTGGCAGTGGGCTGCCTCAACCGGCACCGATGCCGCGCCGTACTTCCGGATTTTCAATCCAACCACGCAGGGCGAAAAATTCGATAAAGAAGGTGAATTTATCCGCCGCTGGTTGCCGGAGCTGAAAACAGTACCGGGTAAAGCGATTCATTCACCGTGGGAGTGGGCGCAGAAAGAGGGGATTGAGCTGAAGTATCCGCGCCCGATTGTCGATCACAAACAGGCGCGGTTGAACACGCTGGCGGCCTATGAAGCCGCAAGAATTGCTTAAGATTCCAGTGCCAGGCGGCGGGCTCTGACTTTCATCGCATGGCCCAGCCAAATGACCAGCACCATGCCGACACAGGCCAACGCTCCCCAGGTAATCTGGCTGAATACCTCGATGTAGGCGTTGATCGAATAGTTGATCGCGCCTGCGGCATCAAAGGAGCTTTGTGAAGTCTGATCGGCGATGATCCCTGCAACATAGTTGGCAATCGCACCGGAAAGCAGCATGTAGATCCCGGTGAGCACGCCTGTTACGCCTGGAATTTCGATGCGCGTGATTTGTGCCATAGCCACCGGGTCGATAAACAGTTCGGCAAAGCCCATCACCGCCATCCCCAGCACCATCAGCGGCAGGGAAGAGTGGCCGAAGCTTGCAGACCAGCGAGCGCTCAGGGTCAGAATACAGAAACCGGCGCTCATCAGGCCAAGACCCAGTGCGTATTTGCCCCAAATACGTACAGCACGGTTACCCGTCACTGATTCTTTGACTACCCAGGCAAGGAAGACACCGCACATCATGACGGCAAAGCCATTAACCGACTGGAACATCGCCGTTGGCACTTCGTAACCGAAGATATCGCGGTTAACGAAACGGTCGATATACAGGCTGATGGAACTGCCGCCCTGCTGGGCAAAGGCCCAGAACAGCAGGCTGAAGAAGGTCAGAACCACAATCAATCCGAGCTCTTTACGTTGTTTCTGGTTCTCGGCTTTCTTGTAGATTTTGCCGAGCATTGCGAGGCCAATAACGGTGGCGACAACCAGCGCATACAGAGACCACTCTTTCCAGAACAGCACCGCGATCACCACCGGCGACACCACCAGCAGCGCCAGCAACCAACCCCAGACAGGCAAGCCAGCTCTCTTACTGCGAAGCACCGGTTTGTTCACGCCAACGGTGTGGCTGAAATGGCGATTACCGCACAGGAAAATCACCAGACCTGCCAGCATGCCGACCGCCGCAAGCGCGAAGCCCATCGCCCAGCTGTACTCTTCCTGCACGTAGCCGCAGGCGATCGGAGCGATAATAGACCCGACGTTACCGGCAGCATAAAGCAGTGAGAAACCGCCATCGCGACGTGGATCGGTCGGTTCATACAGTTCACCCAGCAGGCAGCTGACGTTCGACTTAAACAAGCCGTAACCGCAAACAATAATTGCCAGTGATAGATAGAGGAACATCGGGGAGATTTCGCTGGCCCCGAGCACCAGATGCCCGACCGCCATCAAAAAGGCGCCAATCATTACCGCCATCCGGTTACCGAGCACTTTGTCGGCCAGCCAGCCGCCGAGGATCGGCGTGACATAGACCAGCGAGCAGTAAGCGCTGAACAAAGCGTAGGCGTGATTGTCGTTGTATTTCAGTTGATTAGTTAAATACAGAATCAGCAGGGCGCGCATGCCGTAAAAACTAAAGTATTCCCAAATTTGCAGTGCGACCACGTAGTAGATAGCGCGTGGTTGTGACGATGGTGTCTTCATGTTGCTCTCAGTCTTGCCAGAATTGCAGAAGATAATCATTCCGCATTATGCGTTTCTTTTATGCTATCCATGGATTTTAAGCATGAATGCTTAATTTATATGCTGTCCTAATGCATAAATATACACGATTGTGCTGGGCGACGTTAAGCGGTTTTTGCTGGGAAAAATCGGGAAGGGCCAAAAGCGTTGTAGACCTGCTATCGACGCGCGGCCCTCTGGCGGCTATGTTATCCCTCAGTATTGAACGTATGTCTGGAGTGACGATGAAAAACAGCGAACTGGAACACCTGATTAATGAAAAACTCAATAGCGCAACCTTCAGCGATTACGGCCCGAATGGGCTGCAGGTTGAAGGGCGTGAAGAGATCCGCAAAATCGTCACCGGCGTGACGGCAAGTCAGGCTCTGCTGGATGAAGCAGTGCGTCTGGAAGCTGATGCCGTCATTGTTCATCATGGTTATTTCTGGAAAGGTGAGTCTCCGGTGATTCGCGGCATGAAGCGCAATCGCCTGAAAACGTTGCTGGCACACGACATTAACCTCTTCGGCTGGCACCTGCCGCTCGATGCGCATCCCGAGCTTGGCAACAATGCGCAACTCGCAGCGCTGCTCGGCATTAATATTCGCGGCGCAATCGAACCGTTAGTGCCGTGGGGAGAGTTGTCTATGCCTGTTTCTGGCCTGGAACTCGCCTCATGGATTGAAGCTCGCCTGGGGCGCAAACCGTTGTGGTGCGGCGACACCGGGCCAGAGAAAGTGACCCGTGTGGCGTGGTGTACTGGCGGCGGTCAGAGCTTTATCGACAGTGCGGCTCGTTTCGGCGTGGACGCCTTTATTACCGGTGAAGTTTCCGAGCAAACTATTCACTCTGCCCGCGAGCAAGGTTTGCATTTTTATGCGGCAGGCCACCACGCGACGGAACGCGGGGGAATTCGTGCCCTCAGCGAGTGGCTGACGGAAACGACCGACCTGGATGTGACTTTTATTGATATCCCCAACCCAGCCTGATGAGAGAGAGTTAAAGTGCAGCGAGCGCGTTGTTATCTGTTAGGTGAAACGGCAGTCGTTCTGGAACTTGAACCGCCTGTGACGCTGGAAAGTCAAAAACGTATCTGGCGACTGACTCAGCGTCTGCCAGACTATCCGGAAGTGGTGGAAGCCATTCCTGGGATGAACAACATTACCGTCATTCTGCGTAACCCGCAGGCGCTGGCGCTGGATGCCATCGAGCGTTTGCAGCGCTGGTGGGAAGAGAGTGAAGTGCTGGAGCCAGATTCCCGCCGCGTCGATATTCCCGTTATTTACGGCGGAAAGCAGGGGCCGGATTTACCGCTGGTGGCGGAACATAGCGGGCTTTCGCCAAAGCAGGTTGTGGAGCTTCATGCTTCAGCGGATTACGTGGTCTGGTTCCTCGGTTTCCAGCCGGGTTTCGCTTATCTCGGCGGACTCTCTGCGAAGCTTGCGATGCCGCGCCGCGCTGAACCACGCGTGCAGGTTCCTGCTGGCAGCGTGGGGATCGGCGGTGAACTGACCGGTATTTATCCGCTGACTACGCCGGGTGGCTGGCAGTTAATTGGCCATACCTCGCTTGCCTTATTTGATGCCAGCCAGTCTGAGCCTGTTCTGTTACGGCCCGGCGATACCGTGCGCTTCGTGCCGCAAAAGGAGGGCGTATGCTGAAAATTCTTCGTGCCGGACTGTATACCTCTGTGCAGGATGGCGGGCGTAATGGGTTTCGTCAGTCTGGCGTAAGTCGCTGTGGCGCGCTGGATAAGCCTGCTCTGATCACCGCGAATTTGCTGGTGGGAAATGAGCCAGAAGCAGCTGCACTGGAAATCACGCTCGGGCAACTGACGGTTCAGTTCGAACAGGATGGCTGGTTTGCGCTTACGGGTGCAGGTTGTGAAGCCATGCTTGATGGCGAAGCTGTGTGGGCGGGTTGGCGGCTTCCTGTTTCGGCAGGGCAAACGCTGGTGCTTAAACGCCCATTACACGGCATTCGTAGCTATCTCGCGGTGGCTGGTGGCATTGATGTGCCTGAGATTTTGGGGTCGAGAAGTACCGATCTTAAAGTCGGTATTGGCGGTCTGGAAGGGCGGCGGTTGCAGGATGGCGATACGCTCAAACTGCTGCCAGCAACAAGAACCTTCACTGGCCCGCAAGGGGTCAAACAGCTGCTGCGCGGGAATCGCATCCGTGCGCTGCCGGGGCCGGAGTATCATGAGTTTGATACCGCCTCGCAGGAAAACTTCTGGCGTGCGCCGTGGAAGCTCAGCCCGCAGAGCAACCGCATGGGATATCGCCTGCAAGGACAACCGCTGGTGCGTACCACCGATCGCGAGCTGCTGTCGCATGGCCTGATACCCGGCGTGGTGCAGGTGCCGCATAACGGTCAGCCTATCGTGCTGATGAATGATGCGCAAACCACCGGAGGCTATCCGCGAATAGCCTGCATTATCGAAGCCGATATGTATCAACTGGCGCAAATTCCGCTAGGTCAGCCGATTCACTTTGTACCTTGCACCCTGGAAGAGGCGCTGAAGGCACGCGAAGATCAGCGTCGCTATCTGGAGCAGCTTGCCTGGCGGTTGAACGGGGAAAGTTAAGGGCAGAATTATGCCGGAAGGGCCGGATATTCGCCGTGCCTTGATGCGCTGTCAGCAGGAAAAGCAAAACGGTAACCCAAAGGTTACCGTTTTTGTATGAACACCCTCTCCACGAGGGAAAGGGTATCAGGCCGCACTTATTTTATTAGTGCTTTTTCAAATCTGAATTGAAATCACGACGGTCGTAGCCAGTGTAAAGCTGACGAGGACGGGCAATTTTCATGCCTTCGTTGTGCATTTCGCTCCAGTGTGCAATCCAGCCCACAGTACGCGCCATCGCGAAGATCACGGTAAACATGGAAGACGGAATGCCCATCGCTTTCAGAATGATGCCGGAGTAGAAGTCTACGTTCGGGTAGAGTTTCTTCTCGATGAAGTACGGATCGTTCAGGGCGATGTGTTCCAGCTCCATAGCAACCTGCAGAAGGTCGTCTTTGGTGCCCAGCTCTTTCAGCACTTCGTGACAGGTTTCACGCATCACAGTGGCGCGCGGATCGTAGTTTTTGTACACGCGGTGGCCGAAGCCCATCAGACGGAACGAATCGTTCTTGTCTTTCGCACGACGGACGAATTCCGGAATGTGTTCTACGGTGCTGATTTCTTCCAGCATCTTCAGTGCGGCTTCGTTTGCACCACCGTGTGCGGGTCCCCACAGGGAAGCGATACCGGCAGCGATACAAGCGAATGGGTTAGCACCAGAAGAACCCGCGGTACGCACAGTTGACGTCGAAGCGTTCTGTTCGTGGTCGGCGTGCAGGATAAGAATTCGGTCCATTGCGCGTTCCAGAACCGGGTTCACTTCATACTCTTCACATGGCGTAGAGAACATCATGTTCAGGAAGTTGCCCGCGTAGGAGAGGTCGTTGCGCGGATAAACGAACGGCTGACCGATGGAGTACTTGTAGCACATCGCGGCCATGGTCGGCATTTTTGACAGCAGACGGAAGGCGGCAATTTCACGATGACGTGGGTTATTCACGTCCATGGCATCGTGGTAGAACGCAGCCAGCGCGCCGGTCACGCCACACATCACCGCCATAGGGTGTGAATCACGACGGAAGCCGTGGAACAGGCGAGTGATTTGCTCGTGGATCATCGTATGACGAGTCACGATGGTTTTGAATTCTTCGTACTGTGCCTGAGTCGGTTTTTCACCGTTCAGCAGGATGTAGCACACTTCGAGGTAGTTAGATTGGGTCGCTAACTGATCGATAGGAAAACCGCGGTGCAGCAGGATGCCTTCGTCACCGTCGATAAAAGTGATTTTAGATTCGCAGGATGCGGTGGAGGTAAAACCTGGGTCGAAAGTAAACATGCCTTTCGAGCCGAGGCTACGAATATCAATAACATCCTCACCGAGCGTGCCTTTTAGCACATCCAGTTCGATAGCAGCATCACCGTTGAGAGTGAGCTTTGCCTTAGTATCAGCCATTTACGGTCTCCTTAGCGCCTTATTTGCATAAGACTGCCGGATGCCGGATTCGCTTCCAGGGTGCAGTTAGACGTTACCAGTTTGTTATTTGGCTCACAGCTCCGCGTCAGAGGGAAACCAGGGTACAGAGCAAAGGGCGCCTGGGGGCATACGTTCAATACACCATGAAAATACAGCAAATCAGGGTCTTAGCAGTCCGTTTATTCAAACCTGTCTATCACTATTCACTGTCAGATTACATCGGTCAATACTTTCTCACTGTTACATAACTTATTGTCAGGTGAAAGCATGACCCCATAACTTTTACGCATTATATGCCTTTTCAGGTGATGGTTGTAACAATAATGTTTAATATTTGTCAAATCAGGTGAGTAAAAATTAAAATAATGTTGTTATCGTGACATCGATCACTGTTCCGCATAAAACCCGACAAACTATATGTAGGTTAATTGTAATGATTTTGTGAACGGCCTATACTGCCGCCAGGTCTCCGGAAACCCCCTGCAATCCCGAGCCACCCAGCGTTGTAATGTGTCGTTTTAGCTCTTGAGATGGAGTTTTTACATGACGCGCAGTTATAGAAAAGGACGCTGTCTGACCCGCACGCAGACCGGAGGAAGGAAACAATAAGAACAGCATGTGGGCGTTATTCATGATAAAAAATGTGAAAAAACAAAGACCTGTCAATCTGGATCTGAAAACGATCCGATTCCCCGTAACGGCGATAGCGTCCATCCTCCACCGCGTTTCAGGCGTGATTACTTTTGTGGCGGTTGGCATTCTGTTGTGGTTATTGGGTACCAGTCTCTCCTCTCCAGAAGGTTTTCAGGTTGCAAGCTCAATCATGAGCGGCTTCTTCGTCAAATTCATCCTGTGGGGCATCCTGACTGCGCTGGCGTATCACGCCGTGCTGGGTATTCGCCATTTGATGATGGATTTTGGCTATCTGGAAGAGACATTCGAAGCAGGTAAAAAATCTGCGAATATTTCCTTTGTTATTACTGTCGTGCTTTCACTTCTCGCAGGAGTCCTCGTATGGTAAGCAACGCCTCAGCACTAGGACGCAACGGCGTACATGACTTCATCCTCGTGCGTGCCACCGCGATTGTCCTGACTCTGTACATTATCTACATGGTTGGTTTCTTCGCGACCCACGGTACCCTCACCTGGGAAGTCTGGACGGGTTTCTTCTCTTCCGCTTTCACCAAAGTCTTCACCCTGCTGGCTTTATTCTCCATCTTGATTCATGCCTGGATCGGCATGTGGCAGGTGTTGACCGACTACGTTAAACCGCTGGCAATTCGTTTGCCGCTGCAACTGGCTATCGTCGTTGCACTGGTGGTTTACGTCATTTATGGATTTGTTGTGGTGTGGGGTGTGTAATGAAACTGCCAGTCAGAGAATTTGATGCTGTTGTTATAGGCGCAGGTGGCGCAGGTATGCGTGCCGCCCTGCAAATCTCCCAGAGCGGCAAAACCTGTGCGCTGCTCTCGAAAGTCTTCCCGACCCGTTCCCATACCGTTTCTGCGCAGGGTGGCATCACCGTGGCGCTCGGTAATACCCATGAAGATAACTGGGAATGGCACATGTATGACACCGTAAAAGGGTCAGACTACATCGGTGACCAGGACGCCATTGAGTATATGTGTAAGACCGGCCCGGAAGCGATTCTGGAGCTGGACCACATGGGTCTGCCTTTCTCGCGTCTCGACAATGGCACCATTTATCAACGTCCGTTTGGCGGCCAGTCGAAAAACTTCGGCGGCGAGCAGGCGGCACGTACTGCGGCGGCGGCTGACCGTACCGGTCACGCACTGCTGCACACCTTGTATCAGCAGAACCTGAAAAACCACACCACGATTTTCTCCGAGTGGTATGCGCTGGATCTGGTGAAAAACGCCGATGGCGCAGTGGTCGGTTGTACCGCGCTGTGCATCGAAACCGGTGAAGTCGTTTACTTCAAAGCGAACGCCACCGTGCTGGCGACCGGCGGCGCAGGCCGTATTTATCAGTCCACCACCAACGCCCACATCAACACCGGTGACGGCGTTGGCATGGCAATCCGCGCAGGCGTGCCTGTGCAGGATATGGAAATGTGGCAGTTCCACCCGACAGGTATCGCGGGCGCAGGCGTTCTGGTAACAGAAGGCTGCCGTGGTGAAGGTGGTTACCTGCTGAATAAACACGGCGAGCGCTTCATGGAGCGTTATGCGCCAAACGCAAAAGACCTGGCGGGTCGCGACGTGGTGGCACGTTCCATCATGATTGAAATCCGTGAAGGTCGTGGCTGCGATGGTCCATGGGGTCCGCACGCCAAGCTGAAACTCGACCATCTGGGTAAAGATGTTCTCGAATCCCGTCTGCCGGGCATCCTCGAACTCTCCCGCACCTTCGCTCACGTTGACCCAGTCAAAGAACCGATTCCGGTTATCCCAACCTGCCACTATATGATGGGCGGTATTCCGACCAAAGTGACCGGTCAGGCGCTGACGGTGAACGAAAAAGGCGAAGACGTGGTGATCCCTGGTCTGTTCGCAGTGGGTGAAATCGCGTGTGTATCCGTACACGGTGCGAACCGCCTGGGCGGTAACTCTCTGCTTGACCTGGTGGTGTTTGGTCGTGCGGTTGGTCTGCATCTGCAAGAGTCTATTGCTGAGCAGGGCGTGCTGCGTGATGCAACCGAAGAAGAGATTGATGCTTCTCTGGAACGCCTGAACCGTTGGAACGGCAACCGTAACGGTGAAGATCCGGTCGAAATCCGCAAAGCACTGCAAGAATGTATGCAGCACAACTTCTCGGTATTCCGCGAAGGTGACGCCATGGCGAAAGGGCTTGAGCAGCTGAAAGTGATCCGCGAGCGCCTGAAAAATGCGCGTCTGGATGACACCTCCAGCGAGTTCAACACCCAGCGCGTTGAGTGTCTGGAGCTGGATAACCTGATGGAAACCGCTTATGCCACCGCGGTATCGGCAAACTTCCGTACCGAAAGCCGTGGCGCGCACAGCCGCTTCGACTTCCCGGAAAGGGACGATGAAAACTGGCTCTGCCACTCCCTGTACCTGCCGCAATCGGAATCCATGACGCGTCGTGAAGTGAACATGGAACCGAAACTGCGTCCGGCATTCCCGCCGAAAGTGCGTACCTACTAATTGCGGAGACAGGAAAATGAGACTCGAGTTTTCAGTTTATCGTTATAACCCGGATGTCGACGATGCTCCGCGTATGCAGGATTACACCCTCGAAGCGGAAGAAGGGCGCGACATGATGCTGCTGGATGCGTTAATCCAGCTGAAAGAAAAAGATCCGACACTGTCATTCCGTCGCTCTTGCCGTGAAGGCGTGTGCGGGTCTGATGGCGTGAACATGAACGGCAAGAATGGCCTGGCGTGCATCACCCCGATTTCTGCGTTGCAACGTGCCGGGCAGAAAATTGTGATTCGCCCGCTGCCGGGTTTACCGGTGGTGCGTGATTTGGTGGTGGACATGGGGCAGTTCTATGCCCAATATGAGAAGATTAAGCCTTACTTGTTGAATAATGGGCAAAATCCACCCGCTCGCGAGCATTTACAGTCGCCTGAGCAGCGTGAAAAACTGGACGGTCTGTACGAGTGTATTCTCTGTGCCTGCTGCTCCACGTCTTGCCCGTCCTTCTGGTGGAACCCGGACAAGTTCATCGGCCCGGCCGGTCTGTTAGCGGCTTACCGCTTCCTGATCGACAGCCGTGACACTGAAACCGACAGCCGCCTGGAAGGGTTAAGTGATGCTTTCAGCGTATTCCGCTGCCACAGCATCATGAACTGCGTCAGTGTATGCCCGAAAGGGCTTAACCCGACGCGCGCCATCGGCCATATTAAGTCGATGTTGCTGCAGCGCAGTGCGTAAGATGTAGTGGTTGCCGGATGGCGACTGATGTCTTATCCGGCCTACTGGGTGTGGACCTTGTAGGCCTGATAAGCAAAGCGCCATCAGGCAAATAATTGCAGGAAACCTTTAAAAACTGCCGATGTACTTCCCCTTTACCGGTATGGCGAGGGCAGGGAAGAGGGCAAAGGCCCTAAGACAGTTTCTAAAGGTTCCTTCGCGGGCCCCAATAGAAAAGAGCTCGCAAGTGAACCCCGGCACGCAGACCAGGTACCCCGGTGTGCGTGGTAGTTTCTACGGCGAAAGTAAGCATAAAAATGCTTAAGGGATCACGATGCAGAACGGCGCAATGAAAGCCTGGCTGGACTCTTCTTACCTCTCTGGATCTAACCAGAGCTGGATAGAACAGCTCTATGAAGACTTCTTAACCGATCCTGACTCTGTTGACGCTAACTGGCGTTCACTGTTCCAGCAACTGCCTGGCACGGGAGTCAAACCCGATCAATTTCACTCTACAACGCGTGATTATTTCCGTCGTCTGGCGAAGGATGCCTCACGTTACTCCTCCTCGATTTCCGATCCTGATACCAACGTCAAGCAGGTTAAAGTCCTGCAGCTGATCAACGCCTGGCGTTTCCGTGGTCATCAGGCGGCGAATCTCGATCCGCTCGGGCTTTGGAAGCAGGAGTCTGTGGCCGATCTGGATCCTGCGTTCCACGATTTAACCGACGCCGATCTTCAGGAAAGTTTTAACGTGGGTTCTTTTGCTATCGGCAAAGACACGATGAAACTGGCTGACCTGGTTGCTGCGCTGAAGCAAACCTATGGCGGCTCCATCGGCGCGGAATATATGCACATTACCTCCACGGAAGAAAAACGCTGGATCCAGCAGCGTATCGAGTCCGTGGTCGGTCACGCCAGCTTCACCGCTGATGAGAAAAAACGTTTCCTCAGCGAACTGACCGCAGCTGAAGGTCTGGAGCGCTATCTGGGTGCGAAATTCCCAGGTGCGAAACGCTTCTCGCTGGAAGGTGGCGACGCGCTGGTGCCGATGCTGAAAGAGCTTATCCGCCACGCCGGTAAGAATGGCACCCGTGAAGTGGTGCTGGGCATGGCGCACCGCGGTCGTCTGAACGTGCTGATCAACGTACTGGGTAAAAAACCTCAGGACCTGTTCGACGAATTCGCCGGTAAACATAAAGAACATCTGGGCACCGGTGACGTGAAGTACCACATGGGCTTCTCGTCAGATATCGAAACCGAAGGCGGCCTGGTCCACCTGGCGCTGGCCTTCAACCCGTCACACCTCGAAATCGTGAGCCCGGTGGTTATCGGTTCCGTCCGTGCGCGTCTGGACCGTCTGGAAGAGCCAAGCAGCAACAAAGTGCTGCCAATTACCATTCACGGTGATGCGGCCGTTGCGGGTCAGGGCGTGGTTCAGGAAACCCTGAACATGTCCAAAGCGCGTGGTTATGAAGTGGGCGGTACCGTTCGCATCGTTATCAACAACCAGGTCGGCTTTACCACGTCTAACCCACTGGATGCGCGTTCCACACCGTATTGCACCGATATCGGTAAGATGGTGATGGCACCGATTTTCCACGTGAACGCGGATGACCCGGAAGCGGTGGCTTTTGTGACCCGTCTGGCGCTTGATTTCCGTAACACCTTTAAACGCGACGTGTTTATCGATCTGGTCTGCTACCGCCGTCATGGTCACAACGAAGCAGATGAGCCAAGTGCGACTCAGCCGCTGATGTACCAGAAAATCAAAAAACACCCGACCCCACGCAAGCTGTACGCTGACAAACTGGAAAGCGACAAAGTCTCCACGCTGGAAGATGCCACCGAGATGGTCAACCTTTACCGCGACGCGCTGGATGCTGGCGAGTGTGTGGTGAAAGAGTGGCGTCCGATGAACATGCACTCCTTTACCTGGTCGGCGTACCTCAACCACGAGTGGGATGAGAGCTACCCGAACAAGGTCGAGATGAAGCGCCTGCAAGAGCTGGCTAAGCGCATCAGCACTGTGCCAGAAGCGGTTGAAATGCAGTCTCGCGTGGCGAAAATCTACGGCGATCGCCAGGCCATGGCTGCCGGTGAGAAGCTGTTCGACTGGGGCGGCGCAGAAACGCTGGCTTACGCAACGCTGGTGGATGAAGGCATTCCTGTACGTCTGTCTGGTGAAGACTCCGGTCGTGGGACGTTCTTCCACCGCCACGCGGTCATTCACAACCAGACTAACGGTTCCACTTATACCCCACTGCAGCACGTGCATAACGGTCAGGGCCAGTTCAAGGTCTGGGACTCCGTGCTGTCTGAAGAAGCGGTCCTGGCGTTTGAATACGGTTATGCCACAGCAGAGCCACGTATTCTGACCATCTGGGAAGCGCAGTTCGGTGATTTCGCCAACGGCGCACAAGTGGTTATCGACCAGTTCATCAGCTCCGGCGAGCAGAAGTGGGGCCGTATGTGTGGCCTGACCATGCTGCTGCCGCACGGTTACGAAGGTCAGGGTCCGGAGCACTCCTCCGCACGTCTGGAACGTTACCTGCAGCTGTGTGCTGAACAAAACATGCAGGTTTGCGTGCCGTCCACTCCGGCTCAGGTTTACCACATGCTGCGTCGTCAGGCGCTGCGCGGTATGCGTCGTCCGCTGGTGGTGATGTCACCGAAATCTCTGCTGCGTCACCCGCTGGCCGTCTCTTCCCTGGAAGAACTGGCTGACGGCACCTTCCTGCCAGCCATCGGTGAAATCGACGAGCTGGATCCGAAGGCCGTGAAACGCGTGGTGATGTGCTCCGGTAAGGTGTACTACGACCTGCTGGAACAGCGTCGCAAAAACGATCAAAAAGATGTCGCCATTGTGCGTATCGAACAGCTCTATCCGTTCCCGCATCAGGCGATGCAGGACGTGCTGAAAGCTTATGCTCACGTGCATGATTTTGTCTGGTGCCAGGAAGAGCCGCTCAACCAGGGCGCATGGTACTGCAGCCAGCATCACTTACGTGAAGTGATTCCTTTTGGGGCTGCTCTGCGTTACGCAGGTCGCCCGGCCTCTGCCTCTCCGGCAGTAGGGTATATGTCCGTTCACCAGAAGCAGCAACAAGATCTGGTTAATGACGCGCTGAACGTCGAATAATTTAAGGATACAAAATGAGTAGCGTAGATATTCTTGTTCCCGACCTGCCAGAATCTGTAGCCGACGCAACGGTTGCAACCTGGCACAAGAAGCCAGGCGACGCGGTTGTTCGCGATGAAGTTCTGGTCGAAATCGAAACTGACAAAGTGGTACTGGAAGTACCGGCGTCGGCTGACGGCATTCTGGATGCAGTGCTGGAAGATGAAGGCACGACCGTGACCTCTCGCCAGATTCTGGGTCGTCTGCGTGAAGGCAACAGCTCAGGTAAAGAGTCTGGTGCGAAAGCTGAAGCGAAAGAGTCTACCCCGGCTCAGCGTCAGCAGGCTTCACTGGAAGAGCAGAGCAACGATGCCCTGAGCCCGGCGATCCGTCGCCTGCTGGCTGAGCACAGCCTCGACGCCAGCGCCATCAAAGGCACCGGTGTCGGCGGTCGTCTGACTCGCGAAGATATCGAGAAGCACCTGGCGAAAGCTCCGGCGAAAACCGAAGCCAAAGCACCAGCCGCTGCGGCTGCTGCCCCGGCACCGCTGGCTGGTCGTTCAGAGAAACGTGTTCCAATGACTCGTCTGCGTAAGCGTGTGGCTGAGCGTCTGCTGGAAGCGAAAAACTCTACCGCGATGCTGACCACCTTCAACGAAGTCAACATGAAGCCAATCATGGACCTGCGTAAGCAGTACGGTGATGCGTTTGAAAAACGTCACGGTATTCGTCTGGGCTTCATGTCCTTCTACGTGAAAGCCGTGGTTGAAGCGCTGAAACGTTACCCGGAAGTGAACGCGTCTATCGATGGCGAAGATGTGGTTTATCACAACTACTTTGATGTGAGCATGGCGGTATCCACTCCACGTGGTCTGGTCACGCCAGTTCTGCGTGACGTTGACGCACTGGGCATGGCTGACATCGAGAAGAACATCAAAGAGCTGGCGCTGAAAGGCCGTGACGGCAAGCTGACCGTTGAAGACCTGACCGGCGGTAACTTCACCATCACCAACGGTGGGGTGTTCGGTTCCCTGATGTCTACGCCAATCATCAACCCACCGCAGAGCGCGATCCTGGGCATGCACGCCATCAAAGATCGTCCGATGGCGGTCGATGGCAAAGTTGAAATTCTGCCAATGATGTATCTGGCACTGTCCTACGATCATCGCCTGATCGATGGTCGTGAGTCCGTGGGCTTCCTCGTGGCCATTAAAGAGCTGCTGGAAGATCCGACTCGTCTGCTGCTGGACGTGTAGTTTCAAAGTAAAGCATCACCTGCCCTGTAGGCCGGGTAAGCGAAGCGCCACCCGGCGTGATAATCGCACCGACCTACAGGCTTAATGATAACGATTACCTGAAAAGTGGATAGAACGCATGAACTTACATGAATACCAGGCCAAACAGCTGTTTGCCCGCTACGGTTTACCTGCGCCAGTCGGCTATGCCTGCTCAACTCCGCGTGAAGCAGAAGAAGCGGCTTCTAAAATCGGTGCAGGCCCATGGGTCGTTAAATGCCAGGTTCACGCTGGCGGCCGCGGTAAAGCGGGCGGCGTAAAAGTAGTTAACAGCAAAGAAGACATTCGCGCTTTCGCTGAACACTGGCTGGGTAAACGCCTGGTAACCTATCAAACAGATGCGAGCGGCCAGCCGGTAAACCAGATTCTGGTTGAAGCGGCGACCGACATCGCGAAAGAACTCTACCTGGGTGCAGTCGTTGACCGTAGCTCCCGTCGCGTAGTGTTCATGGCTTCCACCGAAGGTGGCGTGGAAATCGAAAAAGTGGCGGAAGAAACCCCGCACCTGATCCACAAAGTCGCCATCGATCCACTGGCAGGCCCAATGCCTTACCAGGGACGTGAGCTGGCGTTCAAACTGGGTCTGGAAGGGAAACTGGTTCAGCAGTTCACCAAAATCTTCATGGGTCTGGCTAACATTTTCCTGGAGCGCGACCTGGCGCTGATCGAAATCAACCCGCTGGTTATCACCAAACAGGGTGACCTGATCTGCCTCGACGGCAAACTGGGTGCTGATGGCAATGCCCTGTTCCGCCAGCCTGATCTGCGTGAAATGCGCGACCAGTCTCAGGAAGATCCACGTGAAGCTCAGGCTGCACAGTGGGAACTGAACTACGTGGCGCTGGATGGCAACATCGGCTGTATGGTTAACGGTGCAGGCCTGGCAATGGGCACCATGGACATCGTAAAACTGCACGGTGGCGAACCGGCTAACTTCCTCGACGTGGGCGGCGGCGCAACCAAAGAGCGCGTCACCGAAGCGTTCAAAATCATCCTCTCTGACGAAAATGTGAAGGCCGTACTGGTCAACATCTTCGGCGGTATCGTGCGTTGTGACCTGATCGCTGACGGCATCATCGGTGCGGTCGAGGAAGTCGGCGTGAACGTACCGGTCGTGGTGCGTCTGGAAGGTAACAACGCCGAACTCGGCGCGAAGAGACTGGCTGACAGCGGCCTGAATATTATTGCAGCGAAAAGTCTGACCGATGCGGCTCAGCAGGTCGTTGCCGCAGTGGAGGGGAAATAATGTCCATTTTAATCGATAAAAACACCAAGGTTATCTGCCAGGGTTTCACCGGTAGCCAGGGGACTTTCCACTCTGAACAAGCTATTGCTTACGGCACCAACATGGTTGGCGGCGTAACACCAGGCAAAGGCGGCACCACGCATCTGGGTCTGCCAGTGTTCAACACCGTGCGTGAAGCTGTAGAAGCGACTGGCGCAACTGCCACCGTTATCTACGTTCCAGCACCGTTCTGCAAAGATTCCATCCTGGAAGCGATCGACGCAGGCATCAAACTGATCATCACCATCACCGAAGGTATCCCGACGCTGGATATGCTGACCGTGAAGGTGAAACTGGATGAAGCTGGCGTACGCATGATTGGCCCGAACTGCCCAGGTGTTATCACCCCGGGTCAGAGCAAAATCGGCATCATGCCGGGTCACATTCACAAGCCAGGTAAAGTGGGTATCGTTTCCCGTTCCGGTACGCTGACGTATGAAGCGGTTAAGCAGACCACCGATTACGGTTTCGGCCAGTCCACTTGTGTGGGCATCGGCGGTGACCCGATCCCAGGTTCTAACTTCATCGATATCCTGAAGATGTTCGAGGAAGACCCACAGACTGAAGCGATCGTGATGATCGGTGAGATCGGTGGTAGCGCAGAAGAAGAAGCGGCTGCTTACATCAAAGAGCACGTGACCAAACCTGTTGTGGGTTACATCGCGGGTGTGACGGCGCCGAAAGGCAAACGTATGGGTCACGCAGGCGCAATTATCGCGGGCGGTAAAGGCACGGCAGACGAGAAGTTTGCTGCGCTGGAAGCAGCCGGTGTCCGCACTGTTCGCAGCCTGGCCGACATCGGCGAAGCGCTGAAAACCATCATTAACTAATGATCCTCTCTGCTCCCCGAACGGGGAGCCTTATATGTCCGTTTTCGACATGGTTGGCCATCTTCGGATGGCCTTTTTTCATGGTTTATTGCAGGAAATCCTCACGTATTGGGGTGAAGGTATCCAGCAAAACGCCTTTCTGCAGGCACACACAGCCGTGCATGACATGAGGCTTTTTGTAGAGGGTGTCGCCTGCTCTGACGATATGTGTTTCATCGGCGATAGTGAATTCAAATTCACCGGATAACACATACGTCAATTGCTCGTGAGGGTGATTGTGGAGAGGGCCGATGGCGCCTTTCTCGAAGTGCACTTCCACCGCCATCATCTTGCCTGCATGGGCAAGGATCCGACGCGTTACGCCATTACCTACTTCTTCCAGTTGAGTCTGATTGTTGAAAACAAACATTTTTTCACCTTGGTTGAGGAGTCAATTTTTTAGCCCTGACTGTGTTATCAGAGGCGGTATTGCTGCTTTGATGTCATGTCGATAACTGTGATGCCCTCGTCGGTTTCCACAATATCAATTTTGCCACTGCCCGTGAAATCAGTAACAAAGACAGCGCAAAATTGCTTATCGTGGCTGCGTAATAACAGGTAGTCGATCAGGGATGTTGAAGGGTTATTCGGCCCCTGAGCGTTGATTAACGTGGTCGTGTTCGTTGAATAGCAGGTGACAGAAACCGGGGTATCGCTCTGGTAGCGGACCTCAATTTTCCCCTTCAGTGGCTGCTCTGTTGCCTGGCTAACGTAGGGATAACCTGTTTTCGCGTCTTTCTGTGGCTCAGTCTGAGTGGCCGGGGCATCAATATGGTAGACCGCATCCATACACTGACAATGAGGATTGTCGACGTCCCATTTATCAATAAGCAGATTTTCAGTCACCACAACCGTGCGACGAAAGACGATATCCCGGTAAGACTCTTCATCCCATTCCACCCGAGTTTTGCTGTCAGGTAACGCTGCGTGGCTGCACCAGTCTACCTCGGCAATGAGACGCGTCTCTTTTTCCTGTGACTGGTAAGCTATCACCCGAGGGCGTGCCGGGGGCTGGTTGAGTCCATTGACGCACAGCGTGTTGTGCGAAAATGTATTTTTGTAATACCCATAATGCAGCGGAGCGCCATAGCCAGTCGTGCCTAAATCCGGAAACAGCGCTCTGTCGTTGTTGAAGACAATGAGATTAAGCCTGTCGTAATGATCATGCTCGCCGCCATAGGGGCCATGTTTAATGCACACGGCCCGTCCTGGCGTTGGGCGGAGTAGCGTGAAGCCAGCCTCGGGGTTGTGCTCATTGCCCTCGGGAGCGCTCAACGCCATCTCAGGAAGTGGTTGGCCGTAGAAAAGAGCGTCAATGTTATCGCGCGGTCTGGCTGTGTAGAGATACGCCAGCAACTGACCATACTCTTGTTTCCCATAGTAGCTGTATGCAAATTCATAGAGATCAACGTGGCTCAGTTTCTCCTGGCCGTTAACACAATCATTCACCTTTGGCAGCGTCATATCTGGCATCAGCAGCGTGAGCGGCAGCGACAACATCTCGGGGTAGAAGGGGTTATCCAGCAGACTCCAGGCACTGTTCCGGGCAAATTTCTCAAAGGCCATAAACCCCTGCAGGGCGTAGTAGTGATAATGCAGTGAGCCTTCAAACCACAGGCCACCGGGCAACAGGGCATGCTCCAGTTGATATCGCAAACCGTAGCGGCTGTTAACCGCAACATTCAAATAGCGCTCGTCATCCAGCAGGACGCCGATGATGCCAATCGTCGAATTGATTTTGACTTCATGATTGTGGATCTGATCGCTGCGATGTTGCATCAGGAAGTCTGCCCCGCAGCGGAGCAAGCGGTGTGAAATGTAGTCGTGCTGTTCGGCGGTTAATCCTGTGCTGACAATATCGAACCCGCGGGCAAAATCAGCGTGACAATTGGCTTCACAGAGCGTCTGCGCATTGGCTTTCCCCGGGCCATTGTAGGGGATGCCGCCATGTTCCTCGTAATCAGGGTAGTACCTGGCGTACTGCATCAGAATATCAATGACCTTGTGGAGATAACGCTCGTCATCGGTCAATAGCCAAAGAAGCCCTAGCTCATAGCAGGCTTTGGCATTGAGTCCATTAAGCCATCGCCACCAGGCACCAGAGTAAGGCTCACCGGTAAATTCAGCGCCATCTACAGGACAACGGTGTTTATTCGGAGAATGCCGGTCCCAGAGCAGGCGCACGCTGTGTTCAGGGCAATAAAAATAGTGGTTCCAGGTGGCGCAGCCCGTTTGCGGAACCAGGGTGTCATTGTTGATTACCTCGCGGTTGCCCTCGATAAGCCCCTGGATTATCTCCGGGGTGACGTTCTGGCGCGCGCTTTCAATCTGTTGGGCGGTGAATTGTTTCATCATTTACCTGTCAGGAACGAATTATCTGACCAGCGCGGAGCCGGGCGTCAGGAGGTTGATATTCTTTGCGTCCACTTTGCGAAGGATGTCGACGCTTTGCACGAAGGTGGCATCCTTGTACGCGCGGGCAGCGGCGAGCATCGGGCCGATCGCCTCTTCCGGCGTGTATTTCAGCTCCGGGTATTGCCACTCGCTGGCAGGTTTACCCACCTGGCTGCTGATGAACGCGAAGGCACTTTTGGTGGTGCGGCTGTCGAGCTGGAAATTCCACACATCGTTGCCGGTTTGTTCGCCGTAGCGGCCCATCCGGGCATAGGCGGCGAGAGCAAAGTTGGAGTAATGGAATGAGCGGGTGCGCTCCAGTTCAGCGGAGAGCTCGCCGTTGCTGTTGATTTGCGAAATCAGATGACGATGCTTAAACACCTCAATTTGCTGGTCGGCTTGCTTTTTGTTGCCGCTGAACAGGGAAAAGGCGGTGACTTGCGTGTCATACCAGGCGCCGTGATTGTTGTACCAGTTTGCTTCTTCCTGACCGTTAGGGCTGGTCAAGAGCCAGCTTGTGTAGGCTGAGTACCAGTGCTTGTAACCCTGAACCTGCTCGTCAGACAGAAAACCTGCATAGTGCAGCAACGCGATACTGTCGGCGACGTCTATCAGCACGCGGGTATCAATAATGCCAATCCCCCGGCCATTCACTCTTCCCGGGATCGCCTGAGCATAATTCAGGTTGGGGTTCATTCGGGTTTGTTGATTAACAAACCAGGTATTCAGCATGACTTCGGCTTTTTGTGCATAGCGCTTATCGGCACGGTAAAACGCGGCCAGCGCCAGCACCCGAACATCGTCAGAAAACTGCACCATGCGCTTACTGTCGGTGTCATCGGTTTTTGATGACGGATTTATCTGGCCGTCTTTGCGCACATACGGGAGAGCATCTTTGGTCTCCGGGTTCGGCCACCAGTAAGGGCCGAAACTGTAGTAATCATGCTTATCCCCGGAGGCCGGCAGCAGCTTTTTCTGCGTGACCGAATAGGGCTGGTGCGTTAACGCCTCGTCGGCTTTTTTCTGTAAAGCCTGCCAGGCCGGAGCCAGAGTCGTATCGCCTTCGACGAGGTGCGCTTTGATCACCTCCATTTGCGCGCAGTCATAGGTCAGACAGGCGCTTTTCTGCGCGTAAAGCGAGGAAGATCCCAGCAGCGCGGTCAGCAGCAAGAACTTAACTTTCATCACGATATCCTTATTAACGAGAACAATCAGGCCACGGCAGGGGTAAAGGCCGTTGTCGGACGTTTGATCAGCACCCACAGGAACGCCGCGCCGATGAGATCGAAAATCCCTAATCCAATGAAGAACATATTGTAGCCAACCACCGCGACCATCGCGCCGAGGAACAGGCTGAAAGCGAAGTTGCCCATGCTACCGGTAAAGGCCGCAAAGCCTGTGGCAGTGGCGACTTTCTGTTTCGGGAACAGATCGGATGACATGCTGATCACGGTGATCGACAGACACTGGTGAGCAAACCCGGCAATGCAGAACAGGGCGATAGCCACATAGACGTTGTCGACGTAGCCCACCGCCGCCATCGCCAGCATCAGCAGAGCCGCAAAAGTAAAGGTGATGCGCTTGGCGTTGATGATATGCACGCCGCGGTTGTTGAGAAATTTCGAGATATAGCCAGCGGCCAGACAGCCTAAATCAGCGGTCAGAAAGGGCAGCCAGGCGAACATGGCGATTTCACTCAGGTTCATGTGACGGACAGTCACCAGATACAGCGGCATCCAGTAATGCAGAGTGCCCCAGGCCGGATCGGCCATAAAGCGCGGCAGCGAAATGGCCCACAGATTTTTGTCTCTTATCATCGACCCGAGCGTCGCTTTTTCCGTGGTCTCCGTCAGTCTGTGGTCCGCCAGGACTTCGTCATACTCCTCCTGAATGAGAGCCGGGTGCTGCTCCGGCGCACGATAACAGGCCAGCCACAAAAGACTCCAGAGGATCCCCAGTGCGCCGGTGACAACGAAGGACATTTCCCAGTTGTAGTTGAGGATCGCCCACACCACCAGCGGCGGCGCCAGCATCGCGCCCAGCGAGGTGCCGAGACTGTAAATGCCGCAGGCGAGCCCACGCTCTTTGGCCGGGAACCACTCCGCGGTCACTTTCATCCCCGCCGGGTTAAACGCCGCTTCTGTCAGGCCGAGGCCGCCGCGCAGGCAGGCAATTGGCAGCCAGCTGCTAAAAAGTGCGGTCAGCATATTACACAATGACCACAGCGTTGCCAGCACCGCGAAGCTGATGCGCAGGCCAAACTTGTCGATGATGAAACCACAGGCAATCCCGCCGATGGCGTAGGTGAATGGAAACACCGAGACAATCCACGAATATTGCTCGCTGGAAAGATGCAGGGTTTTCATCATCTCCGGGGCGGCGACACCGAGGGTGCTGCGCGCCAGATAATTGATGATTGTCCCCAGCATGACCAGGGAAATAATATACCAACGCAGTTTTTTTATCTTCATGATGTCGTTGTCCGTAGGGTGTGCTGGAATTAGGTTGCTTTAAAAATAAAACGCAATTTCATTTTATGCTATGGCAATTTTCGATCGCCGTTCATGACGTTCATCACAGTTTTATGTTTATAAAAAAAGGCGATGCCCACATCGTTTGGAGCATGAATATAAAATTTAAGTATCGTGTTTTATGACAATTTTGTTTTTTTAAATAAACGCATTGAAAACGTGAATGCTTCTATTTTGGGTATTGACTGGAATGATCTGTTTTTCATTAAAATAAAAATAAAACGTTATTTCAATAAAAATTGTGGCGGTGATCTTGTTTTGGCTATATCTCGCGTGACCTGGTTTTTTTAATGAATATTATCCGTCCGGCATGAAATGTTGATTCAGGACTGAAAAGTCAGGGTGAAGTCTATAGTTAAAAATACAAAGGGAATGCATTATGCAAAAAAAATGGTTAGGCATAGTATTGTCAGTGGCAGCGGCTTATCCTTGCGTCAGTCAGGCGCTGACCTTTGATGTTCGTGGGGGCTACCGGGAAGGCAGCCACTCCTATGAATCGCGCTACAAGGTTAGCCAGGGATGGAAAACGGGCTGGTGGGCGAGTATCGAAACCGACAACAAGAACAACAAGAACAATGGCCGAGGGAGTAATGAAACGGATAAGTCAGACGGCGCGCATTCTTTCGGTGACAGCAAAACGGATTATAACGAAATAGAGTCTAACTACACGATCCCGTTAAGTGATAAATGGAGTTTTCAGCCAGGCGGTATTTATCACTGGAGCAGCAGCGGCACGCAAATTCGACCTTATTTACGTCTGAATTATAAAATCACCCAGGATTTAAATACCAGCATACGCTACCGCTACGATTATAACACCTACGAAACCAGCAATGGCGAAGGGGAATCGCACCGCGACAGCGTGAACCGTCTGGATGTGTATCTTGGTTACAAAGTTAATCCGCAATGGAGTGTGCTGTGGCAGGGAACGGTGTATAAACACGTCAATGATAATTATAAATATAAAAACGATAAGTCATGGGCTATCGAAAATGCTTTTACGCTGCGTTATAAATGGAACAGCTGGTTTAGCCCGTATGTGGAATATGATTATCTGGATAAACAGGGGTTTTATGAAGGGGAGAACTGCATCGCCGAATCTCGCTACCGTATCGGGATGACCTTTACCCTTTAGGCCATGAAGCGTTCCTGCCCGGCAGTTGAGCGCCGGGCAGGGCTTTCAGCGGTGACGCTTCGCCACCAGGGTGAATTTGTAGTCGTCGCTTTTGAACGCGTTACGGCTGTATTCGAAAACACGCCCGTCACTCAGATAGCCGCGGGAAATTTTCTCCAGTATCGGGCGGGTCGGATCTAATCCCAACAGACTTACTGTTTCGGAGGAGGGCATCACCGGCACAATTTCCTGCTCGCTGCGGTCGATAGCCATCTTCTTCACCTTCTCGATGAAGTGATATTTGGAGTTTTCCATCACTTCCCAGGTTAAATCCGGAAACAGCGCCAGCGGCATCCAGGTCTCTTCCAGAGTGACGGGTTTTTGCTTAATAAAGCGCACTCGTTTCACGTGCCAGACTTTCTCCCCTGACGAGATTTGCAGGGTGTCGGCCAGCTCATCATCAGCGTTGATGGCTTCAAACACTTTTACGTCGCTGTGGGTATCGACATTTCTGTCGGCCAGTTTTTCATATAAGCTGGTGAGCTGATAGATATCGTAATTCACCCGCTCTTCTTTGACGTAGGAGCCGCTGCCCTGAATGCTTTCGATGATCGCTTCCTGGGTGAGCTGTTTCAGCGCCTGACGCACGGTTACGCGGCTGACGGCAAACTCTTCCTGCAGTGCAGACTCAGTGGGCAGCGCATCGCCTGGTTTTAGCACGCCTTGCTGTACGCGTTCACGCAGAGTGTCTGCAATCTGCCGGTACATCGGTTTCCTGGTCATCGTTTTACTGCTCCCGGATGCAATACATCAATAATACCAATGGCAGGATTATGCCTGGGTTATTGAAGTTGTAAATAATACAATTTAGATACAAATTGTGCGCAATAGAGAAAGTGATCACATAAATGTATTATTTTATCTGGCAGGATAAAGGCAACTTAACAGCTCTGGGGCTGTTTTTTCACCTTCACAGTGAGGATCGTGATGAACCTGACAGCATTAACGCACCCGAATGCCCTCTGTCTGCAAGCGACGTTTAACAGTCGTGACGAGGCCATCCGCGCGCTGGCCGAACGGCTGGCTGCGCTCGGCAAAATTAACAATCTGGAGGATTTCCTCCGCGATGTGCACCTTCGCGAAAGTGAAGGTCCAACGGCGCTCGGCGAAGGGCTTGCCGTTCCACACGGTAAAAGTTTGGCGGTGAACGAGGCCGCCTTCGCCGTCGCCACGCTGCCACGCCCGATCCTCTGGGAAGGCGTTGACGGTGAAGAAGACGTTAACCTGATTGTGCTGCTGGCCATCCCACCGGCGGAAGCGGGTTCAACACACATGCAGTTGCTGACTGAGTTGACGACCCGGCTGGTGGACGATGACGTTCGAGCGGCCGTCTGTTCGGCAACCACCGCTGAAGCACTCTTTGCCGCACTGGAAGCGCCACAGAGTGAATCGAACAGCGCGATGGATAAGAACGCGCCGACTCTCGTCTGTGTGACGGCCTGTCCGGCGGGAATTGCCCACACTTATATGGCGGCTGAATACCTTGAGAAAGCAGGGCAGAAGCTTGGCATCAATCTGTATGTCGAGAAGCAGGGCGCGAACGGGATTGAAGGGCGCTTGACGGCTGAGCAACTTAACGCTGCTCAGGCCTGTATTTTCGCGGCGGAAGTTGCCATCAAAGAATCGGAGCGTTTCGCCGGAATTCCTTCCCTCACCGTGCCGGTAGCTGAGCCGATTCGTCATGCTGAAAAACTCATTGAGCAAGCGCTGGCACTGAAGCCCTCAAGCGAAACTCGCGAAGTTCAGCAAGACACTCAGCAAAAACAGAGTGTGAAGACTGAATTGAAACAGGCGTTGCTGAGCGGGATCTCTTTCGCCGTGCCGCTGATTGTTGCTGGCGGCACTGTGCTGGCGGTGGCTGTGTTGCTGGCACAAATGCTTGGGCTTCAGCATCTGTTCGATCAGGAAAATTCGTGGCTGTGGATGTACCGCAAATTAGGCGGAGGCATGCTGGGCACCCTGATGGTGCCGGTGCTGGCTGCTTATACCGCGTATTCACTGGCGGATAAACCTGCTCTGGCCCCGGGATTTGCCGCCGGGCTTGCGGCCAACATGATTGGTTCAGGGTTCCTGGGCGCAGTCGCGGGCGGTTTGATTGCCGGTTACCTGATGCGCTGGGTCAAGTCACATATTCGCCTGAGCAATCGCTACAACGGCTTCCTGACTTTCTACCTCTATCCTGTACTGGGGACGCTTGGCGCGGGCAGCCTGATGCTGTTTGTGGTCGGGGAACCGGTCGCGTGGATTAACAACGGCTTGACCGCCTGGCTCAATGGGTTGTCAGGTGCCAACGCGTTGCTGCTGGGCGCAATCCTCGGGTTTATGTGTTCCTTCGACCTTGGCGGCCCTGTCAACAAAGCCGCCTACGCCTTCTGCCTTGGCGCGATGGCGAACGGGGTTTATGGCCCGTATGCGATTTTTGCCTCTGTCAAAATGGTCTCAGCCTTTACCGTCACGGCCTCGACGATGATTGCGCCGCGTCTGTTTAAAACCTTTGAAATTGAAACCGGAAAATCCACCTGGCTGCTGGGCTTAGCGGGGATCACCGAAGGGGCCATTCCGATGGCGATTGAAGATCCGGTACGTGTCATTGGCTCGTTTGTGATGGGCTCGATGGTTACTGGCGCGATGGTTGGCAGCATGAATATTGGGCTCTCTACTCCAGGGGCAGGCATTTTCTCCTTGTTCCTGCTGCACGATGGCGGCCTCGGTGGCGTGCTTGCCGCTGTTGGCTGGTTTGCTTCTGCCCTTATCGGCGCCGCCATCTCCACCTGCATCTTGATTCTCTGGCGTCGCCAGGCGGTCAAAACCGGGAAATACATTCCAGACAGCGTAATGCCTTAACAGAACTGAACAGGAAACGAAGATGAAAGCTGTATCTCGCGTTCACATCACCCCGCACATGCACTGGGACCGTGAGTGGTATTTCACCACCGAAGAGTCGCGCATTCTGCTGGTCAATAACATGGAAGAGATCCTGACTCGCCTGGAGCAGGATGAGGAGTACAAGTACTACGTCCTCGATGGACAAACGTCGATTCTTGAGGACTATTTCGCGGTTAAACCGGAAAACAAAGAGCGGCTGAAAAAGCTGGTAGAGGCCGGGAAATTGATTATCGGCCCATGGTATACGCAGACGGACACCACCGTTGTGGCCGGTGAGTCGATAGTGCGTAACCTGATGTACGGCATGCGTGATTGCCTGGCGTTTGGCGAACCGATGAAGATTGGCTATCTGCCGGATTCGTTTGGGATGTCCGGACAATTGCCGCACATCTATAACGGTTTCGGCATTAAACGCGCGATGTTCTGGCGCGGCTGTTCTGAGCGTCACGGCACCGACAAAACAGAGTTCCTCTGGCAGAGCCAGGACGGTAGCGAAGTGGTCGCGCAGGTGCTGCCGCTGGGCTACGCGATTGGTAAGTACTTACCGGAGGACGAAGCGGGGTTACGCAAACGTCTCGACAGCTACTTTGAAGTGCTGGAAAAAGCCTCGCAAACCAAAGAAATTTTGCTGCCAAACGGCCATGACCAGATGCCGCTCCAGCAGAACGTTTTCGTGGTGATGAATAAGCTGCGTGAAATTTATCCGCAGCGCGAGTTCGTGATGAGCCGCTTTGAGGAAGTATTCGAACGTATCGAACAGCAGCGTGAGCAACTGGCGACGCTGAACGGTGAATTTAACGACGGCAAATACATGCGCGTTCACCGCACCATCGGTTCAACGCGTATGGACATCAAAATCGCCCACGCGCGGATTGAGAACAAAATCGTTAACTTGCTGGAACCGCTGGCCACACTAGCCTGGACGCTGGGCTTTGAGTATCACCATGGTCTGCTGGAAAAAATGTGGAAAGAGATCCTCAAAAACCACGCGCACGACAGCATCGGCTGCTGCTGTAGCGACAAGGTTCACCGGGAGATCATGAGCCGCTTCTGGCTGGCGGAAGACATGGCCGACAGCCTGATAACCTTCTATATGCGTAAAATCGTCGACAACATGGCGCAGAGCGAGGGCGACAAACTGACGCTGTTCAACCTGATGCCGTGGTCGCGTGATGAAGTGGTGAATACCACTCTCCGCCTGCGCGCCAGTCAATTCCGTATTGTGGATGGGGAAGGGCAGGACGTGCCGTACTTCATCCGTGCTAAACGTGAAATAGACCCTGGGCTGGTGGACCGTCAGATTGTCCATTACGGCAACTACGAGCCGTTCATGGAGTATGACATTCAGCTGCGTCAGGTGTTGCCCGCGATGGGCTGGCTGACGTTGCACATCGTGGCTGGCGAAGCGGGGCCGCAAGTGCCGGTGCCGAAGGCCAGCGATGCGCTGCTGGAAAACAGCTACTGGCGAATCACGCTCAACGGTGACGGTACGCTGAAGCTGGAAGATAAAGAGAGCGGTCTGGTTTATGACCGCGTACTGGAGTTTGAAGACGGCTCTGATGATGGCGATGAGTACGACTACTCGCCTTCACGTGAAGAGTGGTTGCTGACCAGCGCTCAGGGGAAACATCGTCATACCGTCACTCACGATGCCTGGCAGAGCAGGGCAGTCTTGCGCACGACGATGGCGGTGCCAGCTAATCTGGCCGAACGTTCCGCTCGCAAAACCAGCGGTTCTCTGACGTTTGAAACCACGATTGTGTTGAGCCATCACAGCCGCCGGGTGGAATTTGACGTCAAGGTTGTTAATCAGGCCGATGATCACCGCGTACGCGTGCGTATTCCTGTGCCTTATAAAACGGACCGTGTGCTGACAGACACTCAGTTCGGATCGCTCTCTCGCCCGGTTCAGGATGAAGCGATGAACGTCTGGGAAGCGGAAGGCTGGAAAGAAGCGCCGGTGCCTGTGTGGAATTTCCTTAACTATGCCGCTTTGCAAAATGGCCGTTTCGGTCTGGCGTTGTTCAGTGAAGGTCTGCGTGAAGTTGAAGTTATCGGCGAAGAGAAAAGTACGTTTGCGCTCACGCTGCTGCGCGGGGTAGGGCTGCTGGGCAAAGAAGATCTGTTGCTGCGCCCGGGTCGTCCTTCTGGCATTAAAATGCCGGTGCCAGACTCGCAGGTTCACGGAGAGCTGGTCTGTCGCTTTAGTCTGCTGCCCTTCAGCGGCTCGCCGTTAGAGGCTGGCGTGGCTCAGCAGGCGAAAAGCTGGCTGACGCCGGTGCAGTGCTACAACAAAATCCCGTGGGATGCGATGAAACTCAACCGCACCTCGATCACGGTGCCAGAAAGCTACTGCCTGTTTACGTTGCCGGCCACAGGTTGCCAGTTGAGTGCCATGAAGAAGGCTGAAGACAGCGAAGCGTTGGTTCTGCGTTTGTTCAACCCGTCTGACAGCGAAACGTGTGAAACACGCGTGACGTTCAACGAACGCCAGTTGCAAGGCATCGAGACCGGAATGGATGAGCATCCGTTGCCACAGGGTTGTGAGATGGCAGATAAGCCGGTGGCGTTTGCTGCCAGCCAGTCGCGTACCTGGCGTTTTGAGATTGCTTAATATCCCGGCAAACGAGTCAAGGCCGCGCACTGTGCGGCCTTTTTTGTTTTCTGAGGTAGTCACGCTGCGGTGTTAATTATTAAATTCTTTACGGTGAATGAAATGTAATAAAAAGAAGCTATACTTAGCCGCCCGCTAAAAAACATCTGTTTTCCGCTCTCTTTTTATTGCCTCGCGGTTCCTTACCGTTTCGCTTGTGTCGTTAAATTTGAATCACCTCACACCTTAATTCCCTCTTATTTGATAACCATCAATGTCATGCTGAAAACATGTTTTTAACATTGATTTTACTATGCACTATCAAACGCATACACAATTAACATGTGAATGTAAAATTGATTTAAATCAAAGTGTAATCCTTGGAAAAGAGTCATCAAAAGCGGTAAATTGTCGTCGATCAAAGTGGTCGAAAACTGGCATCTTAGCTATAAATTGATCAGCGTCGAAAAACGCAAAAATGGGTCAAGAAAAACCTGTTTCTTGTAAGGGTTTTACGGCGTAATATATTGACGGGATCAATTTGGGTTTTTTATTAACGTATTTGCAACCTTTGCTCAGGTTTTTTTTCACATTGTGGGGAATGCCGTGGGGCGGGGAGCAAATCATTTTGTATTGGGGCATGTGTGTGAATCCTTTCTAACGGGAATCACTCTCGGAGTCTTCATGCGATGAGCAAGGAGTCATGATGTTAGATATAGTCGAACTGTCGCGCTTACAGTTTGCCTTGACCGCGATGTACCACTTCCTTTTTGTGCCACTGACGCTCGGTATGGCGTTCCTGCTGGCCATCATGGAAACGGTTTACGTCCTTTCCGGCAAACAGATTTATAAAGATATGACCAAGTTCTGGGGCAAGTTGTTTGGTATCAACTTCGCTCTGGGTGTGGCAACCGGCCTGACCATGGAGTTCCAGTTCGGGACTAACTGGTCTTACTATTCCCACTACGTGGGCGATATCTTCGGTGCGCCGCTGGCCATTGAAGGGCTGATGGCCTTCTTCCTCGAATCCACCTTTGTAGGTCTGTTCTTCTTCGGTTGGGATCGTCTCGGTAAAGTTCAGCATATGGCGGTGACCTGGCTTGTGGCATTAGGGTCTAACCTGTCCGCGCTGTGGATCCTCGTCGCTAACGGCTGGATGCAAAACCCCGTCGCCTCTGACTTCAACTTCGAAACCATGCGCATGGAAATGGTGAGCTTCTCCGAGCTTATCCTGAACCCGGTTGCTCAGGTGAAATTCGTTCACACTGTCGCTTCTGGCTATGTGACTGGTGCGATGTTCATCCTTGGCATCAGCTCCTACTACATGCTGCGCAATCGTGATTTTGCCTTTGCCAAACGCTCCTTTGCGATTGCTGCAAGCTTCGGTATGGCGGCAATCCTCTCTGTTATCGTGCTGGGTGATGAATCCGGTTACGAAATGGGCGATGTGCAGAAAACCAAACTGGCCGCCATCGAAGCCGAGTGGGAAACTCAACCTGCGCCTGCCGCGTTTACCCTGTTCGGTATTCCGGATCAGGATGCGCAGAAAAACCACCTTCAGATTCAAATTCCTTACGCATTGGGCATCATTGCCACCCGTTCGGTCGACACGCCGGTTATCGGTCTGAAAGACTTGATGGCTCAGCATGAAGATCGTATCCGTAACGGGATGAAAGCGTACAAACTGCTGGAAGAGCTGCGCTCAGGCTCAACCGATCAGTCCGTGCGTGACGAATTCAACAGCGTGAAGAAAGACCTGGGCTACGGTCTGCTGCTCAAGCGTTATACCCCGAACGTCTCTGACGCCACGGAAGCGCAAATCCAGCAGGCAACCAAAGACTCCATTCCTCGCGTTGCTCCGCTGTACTTCGCGTTCCGTATCATGGTGGCGTGCGGCATCCTGATGCTGGGTATTATCGCGGCCTGTTTCTGGACGGTGATTCGTAACCGTATCGGCAGCAAAAAATGGCTGCTGCGTGCCTGTCTGTACGGGATCCCTCTGCCGTGGATTGCCGTGGAATCGGGCTGGTTTGTCGCTGAATATGGCCGCCAACCGTGGGCGATTGGTGAGGTGTTACCTACCGCTGTCGCGAACTCTTCGCTGACACCTGGTGACCTGATCTTCTCGATGGTGCTGATTTGCGGCCTGTACACCGTGTTCCTGGTGGCTGAATTGTTCCTGATGTTCAAATTTGCGCGTCTGGGACCAAGCAGTCTGAAAACCGGTCGTTACCACTATGAGCAGACCCCAGCGTCTACTCAGCCGGCACGCTAAGACAGGAGTCGTCAAATGTTCGATTATGAAGTATTGCGTTTTATCTGGTGGCTGCTGGTTGGCATTCTGCTGATCGGTTTTGCGGTCGCCGACGGGTTTGATATGGGGGTGGGCATGCTCACCCGTTTCCTCGGTCGTAACGACACCGAGCGTCGAATCATGATTAACTCCATCGCCCCACACTGGGACGGTAACCAGGTATGGCTTATCACCGCGGGCGGCGCACTGTTCGCTGCCTGGCCGATGGTGTATGCCGCTGCGTTCTCCGGCTTCTATGTGGCGATGATCCTGGTGCTGGCGTCTTTGTTCTTCCGTCCGGTTGGTTTTGACTACCGTTCTAAGATTGAAGACACCCGCTGGCGTAACCTGTGGGACTGGGGCATCTTCGTCGGGAGCTTCGTGCCGCCGTTGGTTATCGGCGTGGCCTTCGGTAACCTGCTGCAGGGTGTACCGTTCCATGTGGATGAGTATCTGCGTTTGTACTACACCGGTAACTTCTTCCAGCTGCTGAATCCGTTTGGCCTGCTGGCGGGGATTGTCAGTGCGGCAATGATCCTGACTCAGGGCGCAACCTATCTGCAAATGCGTACTGTAGGTGAACTGCACCTGCGTACTCGTGCGGTCTCTCAGGTTGCCGCGCTGGTCACTCTGGTGTGCTTCGCACTGGCAGGTGTTTGGGTTTACTACGGCATTGACGGTTATGTGGTGAAATCCGTACTGGATCATCACGCAGCCTCTAACCCGCTGACCAAAGAAGTGGCGCGTGAAGCAGGTGCATGGATGGTGAACTTTAACAACATGCCAGCGCTGTGGGCAATTCCTGCTCTGGGTGTGGTTCTGCCACTGCTGACTGTTGTCACGTCTCGTGCGGATAAGGGCGCCTGGGCGTTCCTGTTCTCCTCACTGACGCTGGCGTGCATCATCCTGACTGCCGGGATTGCGATGTTCCCGTTCATCATGCCGTCCAGCACTATGCTGAATGCGAGCCTGACAATGTGGGATGCGACATCTAGCCAGCTGACGCTGAACGTCATGACCTACGCGGCGATGGTGTTCGTGCCGATTATCCTGCTGTACACCACCTGGTGTTACTGGAAGATGTTCGGGCGTATCACCAAAGAAGATATCGAACGCAACACCCATTCTCTGTACTGAGTAAGGAGCAACATATGTGGTACTTCGCATGGATTCTGGGGACGCTTCTGGCCTGTGCATTTGGTGTCATCACCGCGCTGGCGCTGGAGCATGTTGAGTCCGGACAGCAAGAAGATCATTAATGACTAAAATTATCGCAACGTTATATGCGGTAATGGACAAGGGCCCTTTAAGGGCCCTTTCCTTACTGATGGCATTGGTGTTGGCGGGCTGTATTTTCTGGGACCCCTCACGCTTTGCGGCCAAAACCAGTGCGCTTGAAATCTGGCACGGCTTTCTCATCATGTGGGCTGTTTGTGCTGGCGTGATCCACGGCGTGGGTTTTCGTCCGAAAGCGGTTCACTGGCAGGGGATTTTTTGCCCGCTGTTGGCAGACCTTGTTCTCCTTGCCGGGCTAATTTTCTTTTACGCCTGATTCAGATACATCCGTTAATCACTATGGGCTTGTACAAGCCCATAAAAATTTACTCTCCGTTTACTTTCCCCCATTCCAAACCATCATTGCCGCGCGTATAGTAGCGAAGTTTGAAAGCCCTAAATTTTTTTTTGCATTACCGGGATGTAAAGTGAATACAACGCTGTTTCGATGGCCGGTTCGTGTCTATTACGAAGACACCGATGCCGGTGGTGTGGTTTACCACGCCAGCTACGTCGCTTTCTATGAAAGAGCACGCACTGAGATGCTGCGCCACCATCACTTTAGCCAGCAAGTCCTGCTGGCTGAACGCGTTGCCTTCGTGGTACGCAAGATGACGCTGGAGTATTTTGCCCCCGCCAGACTCGACGATATGCTCGAAGTCCAAACGGAAATTACAGCGATGCGTGGCACCTCTCTGGTTTTCACGCAGCGGATTGTCAACGCGGAAAATACAGTACTCAACGAAGCTGAAGTGCTGATTGTCTGTGTTGATCCACTCATAATGAAGCCTCGTGCGCTTCCCAAGTCTATTGTCGCGGAGTTTAAGCAGTGACTGACATGAATATCCTTGATTTGTTCCTGAAGGCTGGCCTTCTGGTTAAACTTATCATGTTGATCTTGATTGGTTTTTCTATCGCTTCCTGGGCCATCATTATCCAGCGAACGCGTATCCTCAATGCGGCTGGCCGCGAAGCTGAAGCCTTCGAAGACAAGTTCTGGTCCGGCATTGAACTGTCTCGTCTGTATCAGGAAAGCCAGGGGCGTCGCGATAATCTCACGGGGTCAGAGCAGATTTTCTACAGCGGCTTTAAAGAGTTCGCTCGACTGCACCGTGCCAACAGCCATGCTCCGGAAGCGATTGTGGAAGGGGCGTCGCGTGCGATGCGTATCTCCATGAACCGCGAACTGGAAAACCTCGAAAACCACATTCCTTTCCTCGGTACCGTAGGCTCCATCAGTCCTTATATCGGTCTGTTTGGTACGGTGTGGGGGATCATGCACGCCTTTATCGCGCTCGGCGCGGTAAAAGTGGCCACGCTGCAGATGGTTGCTCCGGGTATCGCCGAAGCGCTGATCGCCACCGCGATTGGTCTGTTTGCCGCAATCCCTGCCGTTATGGCGTATAACCGCCTGAACCAGCGCGTGAACAAACTGGAACTGAATTACGACAACTTTATGGAAGAGTTCACCGCGATCCTGCACCGTCAGGCGTTTACCACCAGCGAAAGCAACAAGGGGTAAACCATGGCCAGACGTGGACGCGGACGTCGCGAACTGAAGTCCGAAATAAACATCGTTCCGCTGCTGGATGTGTTGCTGGTGCTGCTGCTGATCTTCATGGCGACAGCGCCGATCATTTCGCAGAGCGTGGATGTGAATCTGCCTGATGCAACCGAATCGCAGGCCGTCAGTACCAATGACGATCCGCCGGTTATCGTGGAAGTCTCTGGCGTCGGTCAGTACAGCGTCAATGTGGGTCCGGATAAGATGCCACAGTTGCCGCCAGAGCAGGTGGTGGCGGAAGCTCAGCGCCGTCTGCAGGCGAATCCGAAAACGATCTTCCTGATCGGTGGCGCAAAAGACGTGCCGTACGATGAAATTATTAAAGCGCTAAACCTGTTGCACAGCGCAGGCGTGAAATCCGTGGGTTTAATGACCCAGCCGATTTGACCTGGCTAACAGGCTAACAGTTTTTGGGAACCGAGTGTGTTAAAGGCAACCGAACAAAACGACAAGCTTAAACGCGCGATCATCATCTCGGTCGTACTGCATATCATCTTGATAGCAATACTGATTTGGGGTTCGTTCGATGAGCACATTGACGCATCGGCAGGCGGCGGTGGGGGTTCCTCCATTGACGCTGTGATGGTCGATCCGGGTGCTGTCGTGCAGAACTACAACCGTCAGCAAAATCAGCAGGCGAGTGCTCGCCGGGCTGAAGAGCAGCGCGAGAAGCAAGCTCAACAGCAAGCGGAAGAGATGCGTGAGAAACAGGCTGCTGAGCAGGAACGTCTGAAGCAGCTTGAACAGGACCGTTTGAAGGCGCAGGAAGAGGCCGCGAAGCAAGCTGATGCGCAGAAACAGGCAGAAGAAGCCGCGAAGCAAGCGCAACAGCAGCAGAAGCAAGCCGAAGAAGCGGCGGTGAAAGCGGCTGCCCTGGCGAAAGCGAAAGCTGACGAACAGGCTAAAGTGGCGGCTGAAGCCGCGAAGAAAGCGGCTGCGGATGCACAGAAAAAGGCGCAAGCCGAGGCAGCAAAAGCTGCTGCGGATGCGCAGAAGAAAGCCGAAGCGGAAGCTGCGAAGAAAGCTCAGCAGGATGCAGAGAAAAAAGCGCAGCAAGAAGCCGAGAAGAAAGCCGCTGCAGAGGCTGCGAAAAAAGCTGCCGCTGCTGAGAAGGCTGCCGCGGCAAAAGCTGCTGCTGCCGAGAAGGCCGCCGCAGAAAAAGCCGCTGCTGATAAAGCTGCCGCCGATAAAGCGGCTGCGGATAAAGCTGCTGCTAAAAAGGCCGCTGCTGCGAAGAAAGCGGCGGAAGCCAAAGAAGCTTCAGGTGTTGACGATCTGCTGGGCGATCTTAGCTCTGGTAAGAATGCACCGAAAACCGGCGGTGGGGCGAAAGGAAACAATGCAGCCGCAGCCGGAAGTGGTAACACTAAAAACAACGGCGCGTCAGGCGCGGATATCAGCAACTATGCCGGACAGATTAAATCGGCTATTGAGAGTCGTTTTTACGATGCCTCTTCCTATGCAGGTAAAGTTTGTACCCTGCGTGTGAAGCTGAATCCGGATGGCACATTGGCGAGTATCACTTCTGAAGGTGGCGATCCGGCGCTTTGTACTGCCGCACTGGCAGCCGCAAGGCAAGCACGGTTCCCGAAACCGCCATCAGAAGCCGTGTATGAAGTGTTTAAAAATGCGCCACTGGACTTCAAACCTTAAGGCAGATTTCCTCGTGCAAACGGGGAAAAATGTACCAGGCTGGTCACAGGGTTTTGGTAGTTTTGTGTATTTGAGTTTGTTAACATTCTGCTAAATTATCGTGGGCTTTCCGCCTGGATAAGGGAGAAATGATGAAGCAGGCATTAAAAGTAGCATTTGGTTTTCTGATGCTGTGGGCAACCGTGTTGCACGCAGAAGTACGTATCGAGATCACCCAAGGGGTCGACTCGGCACGCCCAATCGGCGTTGCGCCGTTTAAATGGGCTGGCCCGGGCGCGGCACCTGAAGATGTCGGTGGCATTGTGGCGGCTGACTTGCGCAACAGTGGTAAATTCAACCCGCTTGATCGCTCTCGTCTGCCTCAGCAGCCGGGTTCCGCTCAGGAAGTTCAGCCAGCGGCCTGGTCTGCGCTCGGTATTGATGCCGTTATCGTGGGGCAGGTAACGCCTAACCCAGACGGTTCCTACACCGTGGCTTATCAGCTGGTCGATACTGGCGGTGCGCCAGGTACCGTTCTGGCTCAGAACTCATACAAAGTGAACAAGCAGTGGTTGCGTTACGCTGGCCACACCGCGAGTGACGAAGTGTTTGAGAAGCTGACCGGGATTAAAGGGGCATTCCGTACTCGTATCGCCTACGTGGTTCAGACCAACGGCGGTCAGTTCCCGTATGAACTGCGCGTGTCTGACTACGACGGTTACAACCAGTTTGTTGTTCACCGTTCACCACAGCCACTGATGTCTCCGGCCTGGTCTCCAGACGGATCTAAACTGGCTTACGTGACCTTCGAAAGCGGCCGTTCTGCACTGGTTGTACAGACTCTGGCAAATGGTGCTGTTCGCCAGATTGCTTCCTTCCCGCAGCACAACGGTGCACCGGCGTTCTCTCCGGATGGGACTAAACTGGCGTTCGCTCTGTCGAAAACCGGTAGCCTGAACCTGTACGTGATGGATCTGGGTTCTGGTCAGATTCAGCAAGTGACCAACGGTCGCAGCAACAACACCGAACCAAGCTGGTTCCCGGACAGCCAGACCCTGGCCTTTACTTCTGACCAGGCGGGTCGTCCACAGATTTATAAAGTCGGCATTAACGGCGGTACTCCACAGCGTATTACCTGGGAAGGTTCTCAGAACCAGGACGTTGACGTGAGTTCTGACGGCAAATTTATGGTAATGGTGAGCTCGGCCGGTGGCCAGCAACACATTGCTAAACAAGATCTGGCAGCGGGTGGCGTACAGGTTCTGTCGTCAACGTTCCTGGATGAAACGCCAAGTCTGGCACCGAACGGCACAATGGTTATCTACAGCTCTTCTCAGGGGATGGGATCTGTGCTGAATCTGGTTTCTACGGATGGGCGTTTCAAAGCGCGTCTTCCGGCAACTGATGGACAGGTAAAATCACCTGCCTGGTCGCCGTATCTGTAATAATAATTAATTGAATATTATAGGAATCAAAGAAATGCAACTGAACAAAGTGCTGAAAGGACTGATGATCGCTCTGCCTGTTATGGCTATCGCGGCGTGTTCTTCCAACAAGAATGCCAGCAACGATCAGAGCGGTGAAGGCATGATGGGTGCCGGCACTGGTATGGATGCTAACGGTAACGGCAACATGTCTTCCGAAGAGCAAGCTCGTCTGCAGATGCAGCAGCTGCAGCAGAACAACATCGTTTACTTCGATCTCGACAAGTACGATATCCGTTCTGACTTCGCTGCCATGCTGGACGCGCACGCTAACTTCCTGCGTAGCAACCCGTCTTACAAAGTCACCGTAGAAGGTCATGCTGACGAACGTGGTACTCCTGAGTACAACATCGCCCTGGGCGAACGTCGTGCTAACGCCGTTAAAATGTACCTGCAGGGTAAAGGCGTTTCTGCTGACCAGATCTCCATCGTTTCTTACGGTAAAGAAAAACCTGCAGTACTGGGTCACGACGAAGCGGCTTACTCCAAAAACCGTCGTGCCGTACTGGTTTACTAAGAGAATTGCATGAGCAGTAACTTCAGACATCATTTGTTGAGTCTGTCGTTACTGGTTGGCATAGCGGCCCCCTGGGCCGCTTTTGCTCAGGCGCCAATCAGTAGTGTCGGCTCTGGCTCGGTCGAAGACCGTGTCACTCAACTCGAGCGTATTTCTAACGCTCACAGTCAGCTTTTAACCCAACTTCAGCAGCAACTTCAGGACAACCAGGCCGATATCGATGCCCTGCGTGGTCAAATCCAGGAAAGCCAATACCAGCTTAATCAGGCAGTTGAACGCCAGAAGCAGATCCAAACGCAGTTGGATGGTATGAGCTCTGGTGGAAGTGCAGCAGCACAACCCGCAGCGGGTGATCAGAGCGGGGCGGCCGCAGCGGCTACCGCAGCCCCTGCTGCTGGCGCTGCCGCAACAGGTGCGCCTGTTCAAAGCGGTGATGCCAATACGGATTACAACGCGGCCATTGCGCTGGTGAAAGATGCCTCGCGCCAGGATGACGCTATCGCTGCGTTTCAAAACTTCATCAAAAAATACCCTGATTCGACTTACCAGCCGAACGCCAATTACTGGCTCGGACAGTTGAATTACAACAAGGGTAAAAAAGATGATGCGGCGTATTATTTTGCCTCTGTGGTGAAAAACTACCCAAAATCACCGAAAGCGGCGGATGCGATGTTTAAAGTCGGCGTGATCATGCAGGACAAAGGTGACACGGCAAAAGCCAAAGCGGTTTACCAACAGGTTGTGACTAAATTTCCTGGCACCGAAGGTGCAAAACAGGCGCAAAAACGTCTGAATGGTCTCTGATGCTTATGGCATGACCTGAAATCGTCCTATTTCTGGTCATGCCGCATGAATCATAAGCAGTTAGCGCTTCTTCTTCGAAATTTTTGTTGCGCTCAATTCTGAAACCAGTAATATATGCCGCCGTTGCCAAGGGATATCAAACATCCTGAAAGCCGCGGAAATAGTGGGTCGTTAGCTCAGTTGGTAGAGCAGTTGACTTTTAATCAATTGGTCGCAGGTTCGAATCCTGCACGACCCACCACTAATGAGTAGGGTGGTACGGTAGTAAAACGTGAAGGATAACGTTGCTTTAGCAACGGCCCGTAGGGCGAGACTTTAGTCTAGTCATCCTGCACGACCCACCAACTATTTCGGCGAAGGCAATTGTAGTATCCAGCGCAGTATCGGGTGATTAGCTCAGCTGGGAGAGCACCTCCCTTACAAGGAGGGGGTCGGCGGTTCGATCCCGTCATCACCCACCACTCGGGTCGTTAGCTCAGTTGGTAGAGCAGTTGACTTTTAATCAATTGGTCGCAGGTTCGAATCCTGCACGACCCACCACTATTTTGGTGGACACCGAGTTTCAGCAGTATCTCTTCGAAGCAACACCCTATGGGTCGTTAGCTCAGTTGGTAGAGCAGTTGACTTTTAATCAATTGGTCGCAGGTTCGAATCCTGCACGACCCACCACTTCGAAGAAATCCCCATAAGGGGTCGTTAGCTCAGTTGGTAGAGCAGTTGACTTTTAATCAATTGGTCGCAGGTTCGAATCCTGCACGACCCACCAATGTAAAAAAGCGCCCTAAAGGCGCTTTTTTGCTATCTGCAGATTTCAAAGATTCGAACCTGCTGCAGGTTAGACAAAATCGTCGGGAACGATTTTGCATCACCGCTGGCGGTGACCCGAAGGGCGAGTCTCAGGATGAGACGAGTGTAATCCTGCACGACCCACCAAATTCAGACAAAAGCGCCTTTCGGCGCTTTTGTTGTTTCTGGGCACCGTGCTGAATGTGCAGGATAACGTTGCTTTAGCAACGGCCCGAAGGGCGAGCGGAGCGAGTCATCCTGCACGACCCACCAATGTAAAAAAGCGCCCTAAGGGTAACACCGTTAGTTTAAGACCGAGATATCCGGGGCGACCACCGGGTTTGGCGTCCCTCCGGGAACCAAATCCCGGTGTTTCCCCTAATTCATTGGCTTAAGTGAACGGTGTTAGCCCTAAAGGCGCTTTTTGCAACCACATCTCAACGCTATCAAAACAACGTCTCAAGCTCTTCAATCACGTTGTATTCATCATCTGTGAGCAGCAACGCTTTCCATTTGTCGAAGGTCAGGCAAGGGTGCGAGGTGCCGAACACCAGAATATCGCCCACCTGAACATCACTCCCTGGTGCGAGCTTCAGCATGCAGTGCTGATCCATAATGCCTGTGCTGGTGATGGCACCGGGTGCCAACGTCAGCGGTTTACCAGCACGGTAATGCGCCGTTGGCTGAGGAAGACCCGCATCGAAAGCACAATCGCGTTTCCCAAAATTCACGATGGCACGATCGTTTTCAGGCACCGACTGCACGAGGGCCACCAGTTCCAGTGCTGAGGTTAAGTCTCCGCCCAGATCACAGGCGACAGAGTCACGCGCCATCAGCTCTTGCTGGGCGACATTGTAAATCCCTTCATCGTGCGTGATGTAGCAACCCGGACGGATAACTATCCGGCACTGGGCTGGCTTGTGTGCTGCCAGCCAGATATTGCAGACCACGTCATACCAGACCGTTCCTGCGCCGGTAAGGATAAACTCGCCTTCAACAAAAGGCTCAAGTTCACAGGCCAGCTCTGCGGCTTCGCGCAGCAGTTGCTCAACCTGTGGCTGAGGGTTATCGCCGTGCAGAACGCCCTCATAAAGCTCCAGACCACGCAAACGCAGCCCAGGCAACTCATTGATGTGTTTAGCCAGTTCAAGCGCTTGTGAAGCGTTACGGCAGCCACAGCGGCCACCGGGTACGCCCAACTCAACCATCACGTCCAGAATTTGCCCCTGTTGGTGGAAAAATGCGCTCAATGTGGCGGCATTGCTCAGGCTATCCACACAACACAGGTAATCAACATCTGGATACTGATTTTTGAGCCGGGAAACCGTCAGCATATTGGCTTTCCCAACCAGTTGGTTCACCATCAGCACTCGCTTCACACCGCTGACCATAGCTGCCGCGGCTTGCCAGGCGCTGCCCACGCCAATTCCCCATGCACCCGCTTTCTGCTGAGCCTGGAAAACCCAGGGCGTCATGGTGGTTTTCCCGTGTGGGGCGAGTGACACTCCGCGCCTGTCGGCATAACGCTGCATCCAGGCTATGTTGTTTTCCAGTGCTGATTTTTTGATGATTGCCGCAGGCAGGCAAACGTCCTCTTGCAGCACATTCGCCTGCGGGAAAAGCAGGGCAGATTTATGGGGGACAAGGACTTCGCTCTGGTATTTCATATCTCATTCCTTCTGCGTTATCGGTTTTCTGTATCGTAATTATTTATCTGATAAATAAGGTTATTTTGTTTTTATTGCTTTGTTTGTGAATAAAAGTACCACTAATTAATCCTATTTCTGTGTGCTTTTCCACTGTTTTCTTGCCTCAGGAAGGATACAGTGGCAACAGAACAGAAAGGGAGTGTGGTGTCATGAAGCTCGACTGGCTTTTCAAAAATGTAACGGTAATCGACGGCAGCGGCGGCCCAGAGTATCGCGCAGATGTCGCGGTTAGCGGCGAACGTATTGTCGATATTGCGCCCGCTATTCACACTGCGGCCGAGCAAGTTGTCGAAGGTAACGGGCTGGTGCTCGCGCCTGGGTTTATTGATGTTCACACGCATGATGATTTGAACGTCATCCGCATCCCTGAATATCTGCCAAAAATAAGCCAGGGGATAACCACGGTGATCGTGGGGAACTGCGGCATTTCAGCGGCTACGGCGACGATGAAAGGGGAGGTTCCGGACCCGATGAATCTGTTGGGCGAACAGGCCCAGTTTATCTATCCGACCGTCAACGCTTACGCTGATGCCATTGAAACAGCGCAGCCCTGCATTAATGTCGGGACGCTTATCGGGCACACGGCTTTGCGTAACAATCATATGGACGATCTCTTCCGCACGGCGACTGAAAGTGAAATTGTGGCCATGCGTGAACAATTGCGTCTGGCGCTCAGTCAGGGCGCACTCGGTATGAGCACCGGCCTTGCCTACGCCAGCGCGTTCCAGTCTTCCACCGAAGAAGTGATGGCGCTGGCAGAAGAACTGGCAGGCAGCAGCGCGGTTTATACCACCCATTTACGCTCTGAATTTGAACCCATTCTGGATGCGCTGGATGAAGCTTTTCGTATTGGCCGTCATGGGAAAGTGCCTGTCGTTGTCTCCCATCACAAATGCGCAGGGGCGAAAAACTGGGGGCGTACCAAAGAAACACTGGCCTTTATCGATAAGATGCGTCAACACCAGGAGATCGCCTGCGACTGCTACCCTTATTCGGCGAGTTCCTCGACGCTGGATTTAAAACAGGTCACCGATGAGTTTGATATCGTGATCACCTGGTCTGAGTCTCGCCCTGAACAGGCCGGAAAAACGCTGAAAGAGATTGCCGATCACTGGCAGGTCACACTGCACGAAGCGGCAAAACAGTTGATGCCAGCGGGCGCAATTTACTACAACATGGATGAACAGGATGTGCGCCGGGTGATGCAGTACCCGGTCACAATGATTGGCTCCGACGGTTTACCTAACGACCCAATGCCGCATCCACGCCTTTGGGGCGCATTTCCTCGCGTGCTGGGTCATTACAGTCGCGATGAAAAGCTCTTCCCGCTGACGACGGCTATCCACAAAATGACGGGGTTGTCCGCCGCACGCTTTGGTCTTGCCGGGCGTGGGCAAATAAAAACAGGCAACTTTGCCGATCTGGTGTTGTTCAACCCCGAGACGGTGCGTGATGTCGCGAGTTTCAGCGATCCTAAACGGCCTGCACAAGGCATTGAAGCGGTGATGGTAAATGGCGTCATGAGCTATCGCCCTGAGCAAAAAATTATCGGAAGAGCAGGGCGATTCCTGCGCCGACAGCCTTAAAAAGAAGGAGAAAATATGAGCATTAAACGTTATGGCACCGAAGGCGGTACCGGCACAGGAGGCCAGCACCTGCCATTTTCACGCGCGGTAGAAGCGGGCGGCTGGCTGTATGTCTCCGGTCAGACACCCATGACCAACGGTGAAGTGGTGGAAGGGGGGATCGTCGATCAATCCCGTCTCGCCATCCAGAACTGCGTCGATATCATGACCGAAGCGGGTTATACCCTGGCGGATGTGGTGCATGTCAAAGTTATCCTGACCGACGCCCGCTATTTCCAGTCGTTCAATAAAGTCTTCCGTGAATTCTTCGGCGATCATCCTCCGGCGCGTATCTGCTGTGTGGCTGACCTGGTCGTGGATTGCAAAGTCGAAGTTGACGTGACGTGCTATAACGCCGCACGGAATAAGTAAGAAATAAGCCCTTCGTCAGAAGGGCTGATACTGATAATAAAAGCAGTAACGTTATAAAAATATAAATTGAATCCATTCTCTGGAACCTGTTTATTCAGGTGCCAGTCTTGTCAACACCCTCATGTTTTTTTAAGAACATGACTTACTGTACCTGGACGAGAGCTATGAATAATTTATCCTTTTTAATCTGGTTTGCGATATATGCCTGCGCGATGATTGCCCTGGGCTGGTATGTTTCGCGCAACCAAAAGAACGGCGACGATTTTCTTTTAGGCGGGCGTTCCCTGCCAATGATCCTGACGTTGGGTTCCACAGTGGGCACCATGGTCGGAACTGGCTCCAGCGTAGGTGCCGTCGGTTTCGGTTATACCAACGGCTGGGCGGGCATGTTATATGGTCTGGGCGGGGCGGTCGGCATTTTGCTGGTGGCCTGGTTATTTGCGCCAGTACGCAAAATGCGTTTTATGACCATGAGTGAAGAAATATCGTATTACACCGGTGGCAGTAAAATAATTAAGAACCTGGTGGCGATATTAATTTTCATTGCTTCCATTGGTTGGCTTGGGGCACATATATTAGGCGGCGGGTTATATCTCGCGTGGGCCAGTGGTATCGATATTAATACGGCAAAAATTATTATTGCCCTGGCATTTATTGTTTATGTCGGCATCGGCGGTTATTCCGCGGTGGTATGGATTGATACTATTCAGTCGATTGTCCTGTTCGCCGGTTTCATCATTATGGCGGTGTTAGCTGTTCATCATGCAGGTGGATGGACCGAAATAAAGCACACGGTAGACCCTGCTGCGCAAAGCCTTTTTGCCGTCGATAAGTTGGGTGTTCTTCCTGCGCTTTCACTGGCCTTCGTGATTTGCGTTGGGGTACTGGCGACGCCGTCTTACCGTCAGCGAATTTACTCGGCAAAAACGGTGTCCTCTGTTCGTCAGTCCTTCACCATCACCGGCGTGCTGTATCTGATGTTCTCGTTCCTGCCTGCGATTATCGGCATGGCGGTGTGGACGATGAACTCGCACCTTGAAAACAGTGGGTTTGCCTTCCTGTTCGCGACGCAAGTTCTGCCGCCGGTACTGGCGATGGCCGTCCTGATTGCCGGGATGTCCGCCAACATGTCTTCGGGCAGTTCAGACGCCATTGCTGCAGTGTCTATCATGCTGCGAGACCTCTACACCCTGATAACCGGACACATGCCTGCCCCGGAAAAAGCAATCAAGATGTCGCGTATTTTCCTGGTGCTGGTGATTGCCCTGGCGCTGGTATTTGCGCTGACCTCCAACGACATCATCAGCTACATCACCAAAATGATCTCGATGATCATGTCAGGCATGTTCATCTGCTCCATGCTCGGCCGCTTCTGGACTCGCTTCAACTGGCAAGGGGCGCTGGCCTCACTGCTCGGCGGGGCCGTGGCTTCCATGGTGGTATTGATGGACAGCAGCTGGCTCGCCTTCTGGGGTAACCCTTGTATTCCTTCGGTCCTGACAAGCCTGATCGGTGGCGTGGTGGTGACTCTGGTTACGCCAGCTCCGCGCATGAGCCGTGAAGCAGCGCTGGAAATGATTACCCGTGAGCGTGAAAGTCAGCCTGAAGCGCCGCAGGTAGCCGTCGGTATCCGTAAAGTGTCAGAGAGCTGAGAGCATGATGGAGAATTGGATTGCCGTTGACTGGGGCTCCACGCACCTTCGGGCGTGGCACTGGCAGAACGATGTCTGTGTGAATCAGGTGCAGATTGCCGCAGGTATTTCTCAGCTCAACGGGCGTACGCCGGAAGAAGTCTTCCGGCAGCACATCGCCCCGTGGCGTGAAGAAAACAGTGTTCCGGTCTTTATGGCCGGAATGATCGGCAGCGATGCGGGCTGGCAAGTGGCCCCTTATCTGCCCTGTCCGATAACGACCCATCAATTGGGCAGCAAATTGACAGAAGTGGCCGGGCAGGTCTGGATTGTGCCGGGGCTTAAAGTCCAGCAAAACGGCGAGTGTAACGTGATGCGTGGCGAAGAAACTCAGCTAGCCGGCGCGATGGCGATGTCACCCGCTGATGTGTACGTAATGCCGGGAACTCACAGTAAATGGGTAAGTGTCGATGGCGAGCGTATACAACATTTCTCTACTGTGATGACCGGTGAGCTTTTCCATTTGCTGCTTAACCAGTCGCTGATAGGCACAGGGCTGCCTGAACAGCAAGCGGACGACGAAGCTTTCGAGCGTGGCCTCAAGCGAGGGATCACAACCCCTTCGCCAGTTGCCTCATTATTTAGCGCTCGCGCTGCACGCGTGTTGGGTGAGTTAGCCCCCACTTCGGTGGCGGACTATCTCTCAGGGTTGCTGATAGGCGCTGAAGTGGCGGAAATGTATCCGCAACACACTCAGCCCCGAGTCACTTTGGTTGGCGGTTCCTCGCTAAATGCGCGCTACCTTCGTGCCTTTGCCGCACTCGGCGTTCAGGCGAATTGCTGCGAGGGCGATGACGCTTTTCTGCAAGGAATAAGGAGTATTTTTCATGGCCGACACTAAACTGGTCGCTATTCTTCGTGGCATAACGCCTGCTGAAGCGGGAGCCCACACCTCGGCGCTGATTGAAGCAGGGTTTCGCTATATCGAAATCCCGTTGAACTCGCCTGACTGGCAGCAAAGCATTCCGGCTCTGGTGAGTGAGTACGGACATCAGGCGATGATTGGCGCAGGTACCGTCCTCAACGTTGAGCAGGTGGATATTCTGGCGGAAGCAGGAGCGAAGTTGGTGGTCACTCCGAACACACAACCTGCGGTGATTCGTCAGGCGGTGAATAAAGGCATGCTGGTTTGTGCCGGGTGCGCTACCGCAACCGAAGCGTTTACCGCGCTGGATGCGGGTGCTCAATGGCTCAAAATCTTCCCGTCTTCCGCTTTTGGCCCGGCGTATATTCAGGCGTTAAAAGCGGTATTGCCTGCCTCGGTACCGGTGCTGGCTGTCGGGGGGATCACTCCTGAAAATCTTTCGGAGTATTTGCGGGCTGGCTGTGCAGGCGCAGGGCTTGGTAGCGACTTATACCGGCCAGGGCAGGCTGTCTCACGAACCGCAGAGCAGGCGGCTCGTTATCTGGCGGCGTTTGCGCAAGCGGTTTAATCGCCCAACGGCTGGCGATCAATGCCTCCACGCAGGTTATGCAAAGAGAGTTTAATACGGCGCAGGCGGTCTTTAGCCTGCGCTTTATTGGCCATTGCAAGCTCCGTCGCAAGCACATCAATCATTGCCAGCATCGCATAGCGCGAGGTGCTCGGTTTAAAGATGTAGTCGTTTTCTGTAACCACCAACGGCAGCACCAAATCGGCCTGTTTCGCCAGCGGCGTGTCTTCCGGGGTAATGGCGATAACTTTAGCGCCGTACTGTCTGGCGATGGCTGCACTGTCTGTCACTTCAGGCGTATAACCGCCAAGCGACAGCGCAATCACCACATCCTGAGGCGCGACCGCAGAACACATCATTCGCACCAGCAAACCGTCATTCTGACTGGCAACCGGCAACCCTAAACGGAAAAGACGATACTGAAGTTCCTGAGCGCATATCGTCGACCCACCGCCCATGCCAATCGCCAGAATTTGTCGTGACTGGGTTAACCAGCCCACCGCTTTTTGCAGCGAGTCAGGATCAAGCGCGCGACGGTTCGTTTCCAGCACGCTGATAATCGACTCATAAATTCCCTGAACACCTTCCAGATCCGGCACATCCAGAATAAAGCGTTGCCCGACAGCGAGGGACTGCGCCAGCTTCACTTTCAAATCACGCACATCTTTGCAGCCCAGCGTTCGGGCAAAACGCGTCACCGAAGCCTGGCTGGTATTGGTCTGACGGGCGAGTTCGGCAATCGGCAATTCTGCCGCCGCGGCGACATCATCCAGAATGAACTGAGCAATGCGTTTTTCGGTGGCGGTGAGCGCCACAAACTGTTCGGTGATACAGGAGATGATATCGATGGTGTACGCCATGGCAGCAAGTATCGTCAGTCGTCAAATGTTGATACTTTGTACCACAAAAAAGCCTGATTGGCACAGACGGAAAATCTGCACGACTTTTCGGCAGCAATTCGCTATCTTGTTTAGCATATAAAACACCACTGTCTGATTAACGCGATTCAGGCCATTAAATCGACAGTTTTGTTAAGCCAGTAAAACGAGAAGCCATGATGAGCGTAATGTTTGATCCTGAAACCGCAATTTATCCTTTTCCGCCTAAGCCAGCGCCGTTGAGCGCCGAAGAAAAACAGTTCTATCGCGAGAAAATTAAGCGATTGCTGAAAGAGCGTAATGCGGTGATGGTTGCCCATTACTACACCGACCCGGAAATCCAGCAACTGGCGGAAGAAACCGGCGGCTGTATCTCAGATTCTCTGGAGATGGCGCGCTTCGGTGCCCGCCATGAAGCGACGACGCTGCTGGTGGCTGGCGTGCGTTTTATGGGCGAAACCGCGAAGATCCTCAGCCCGGAAAAAACCATCCTGATGCCTACGCTCAACGCCGAGTGTTCACTGGATCTCGGCTGTCCCATCGACGAATTTAACAAGTTTTGTGATGCGCACCCGGATCGCACGGTCGTGGTGTATGCCAACACTTCGGCTGCGGTAAAAGCACGTGCTGACTGGGTGGTGACCTCAAGTATTGCCGTTGAGCTTATCGAGCATCTCGACAGCTTGGGTGAAAAGATCATCTGGGCGCCGGATCGTCACTTAGGTCGCTATGTGCAAAAGCAGACGGGCGCAGATGTGCTGTGCTGGCAGGGCGCGTGTATCGTGCACGATGAATTCAAAACGCAGGCACTGGCTCGGATGAAAGCGCTTTATCCGCAAGCGGCCATTCTGGTGCATCCGGAATCGCCGCAGTCAATAGTGGAGATGGCGGATGCGGTGGGCTCAACCAGCCAGCTGATTGCGGCAGCGAAAACATTACCCAACCAGCAGCTTATCGTGGCGACCGATCGCGGTATTTTCTACAAAATGCAGCAGGCCGTGCCGGAAAAAGAGCTACTGGAAGCGCCGACCGCAGGCGAAGGCGCCACTTGTCGCAGCTGCGCGCACTGTCCGTGGATGGCGATGAACGGGCTGAAGGCGATTGCGGATGGACTGGATCACGGCGGGGCAGAACATGAGATCCATGTTGATGCGGCGCTGCGAGAGGGCGCATTGTTGCCTTTGAACCGCATGCTGGATTTTGCGGCTACACTACGCTCATAACTATCGGATCATAACCACGGCCCTAACCCGTTGTTAACTTTATGACGTCACGTCTGCGGAGATAAAATGGATTTCTTTAGCACGCAAAACATTTTGGTTCATATTCCCCTTGGCGCAGGGGGATACGATCTCTCATGGATTGAAGCCGTAGGCACGATCGCCGGCCTGTTGTGTATCTGGCTCGCGAGCCTCGAAAAAATCAGCAACTACGCCTTCGGTCTGATCAACGTCACGCTGTTCGCGATAATCTTTTTCCAGATCCAACTGTATGCCAGCCTGCTGCTGCAACTCTTCTTCTTTGCCGCAAATATCTACGGCTGGTATGCCTGGTCGCGACAAACCAGCCAGAACGAAGCAGAACTGCAAATTCGCTGGCTACCGTTGCCCAAAGCGCTCACCTGGCTTGCTGTGTGCGTGGTGGCGATTGGCCTGATGACCGTGTTTATCAATCCTGTGTTTGGCTTCCTCACCCGTGTGGCGGTCACGATAATGCAGGGCCTTGGCCTGAAGGTGTCGATGCCGGAATTGCAGCCAGACGCTTTCCCGTTCTGGGATTCCTGCATGATGGTGCTGTCGATTGTGGCGATGATCCTGATGACCCGTAAATACGTTGAAAACTGGCTGCTGTGGGTGGTTATCAATGTGATAAGCGTGGTGATTTTTGCGCTGCAGGGCGTGTATGCGATGTCGCTGGAGTACCTGCTGCTGACCTTTATCGCGCTGAACGGCAGCCGGATGTGGATAAACAGCGCGCGTGAACGAGGCTCGCGCGCGCTTTCCAGCTAGTGGTGATGATGGTGGCTGTGCCCGGATTGCACTTCGTTAAGATGGCATTCCGGGCCGCTGCACGGTTGATATTCCATCTGAATCGTGGCGTGCGCTATCTGGTAGTGATGCTCCAGATAGTGCTGAATTTTTTCCAGCAAAGCATCGTGGTCGTGAGGCGGAATCACGTGCACATGCAGCGTCATGATGGGTTTCTCGCCCACCTGCCAGACGTGAACGTGGTGAACATCCCGCACCTCGGGGATTTCACGACGCAGCCCGCGTTTAAGGGCTGAAATATCCAGTGAACGGGGCGCCCCTTCCAGCAACTCATTCACGCTCTCCTTCAGCAATTGCCACGCACTCTTAAGCACCAGGCAGGAAACCAGCACCGAAAGAATCGGGTCAATCGGCGTCCAGCCGGTGGTCAGAATCACAATGGCCGCGACAATTGCCCCTACGGAACCCAGTAAATCCCCCAGCACGTGCAGCGCGGCGGCGCGAACGTTCAGGTTTTTCTCTTCACTGCCGCGATGCAAAATCCAGAATGAGAGAATATTCGCCAGCAAACCTGCGACAGCAATCACCATCATGGTAGCGCCGGCAATCGGCTGCGGGTCACGGAAGCGTTGCACGGCTTCCCAGACAATCAGGATAGTAATCAACACCAGCGCGATGGCATTGACGAAAGCGGCAAGCGTCGTCAGACGAAGCCAGCCAAAAGTGTGGCGGGCATTGGGCGGGCGTTTAGCAAAATGCACCGCCATCAGTGCAAACAACAACGCTGCGGCATCGGTGAGCATATGCCCGGCATCGGCTAACAGCGCCAGAGAGCCGGATATCAGGCCACCAACAACCTCCAGCAGCATAAACCCGGCAGTAATGATAAATGCCAGCAGCAGGCGGCGTGCGTTGCCGTCATCGGGTTGCTGGGGCGAGGAGTGAGAATGCGAATGCGCCATATGCAGGACCTGCTTTTTTTAATTAGTGCATGACATGATTGCAGATCTTTGGCTATTGCGCATAAAAAAAGGAGAGCGAGGCTCTCCTAGGTGATGACATCAGGGACGGATTACTGCGTCGTACCGTCCGTTTTGGTATTGACGTCATTATTCATCCCGTCGCCGGTTTCAACTTTTTTGTTGATGTCCGGGCATTTGCCGTCTTTGCACATGGTGTTCTTATGGATTTCGTCCTTACTCATGTGCTGAGTGTCGCTGGTGGTGCCGTTTGGATGCAGCATTGTGCCGTTGGACGAGCTGTTCACATTGCTGTTATCGACACCGTTTGGAGCAACATTTTGATGGGCATCAGGGGCGTGCTGGCCCGCATCGGCAGCGGAATTTGCCTGGCCATTATTGTCTGAGGCAGTGTCTGCCGCGAAGGCAGCACCACTCATCATCGAGAGGGTCGCAGTCAGGATCAGTGTTGCCAGTGTGTTGTTTTTCATGGGGATGCTCCTGTTATGGTTGTTAAGTCGGATAACGTCTTCCAACAGTGCATTTCGCTGATGGGTGGATAAAAACTCCACCGCAATGATTTAAGTCAGCGCGTAATCTCGCTAAACATTTAAAAGTCAGCATTTACCTTTAAAAAGTGTAGCGGCGATCTCAGTTATCGCTACTTTCTGGCGTTTTTAAGGTGATTTCCAGGAATTATCCGGCTCAAGTGTAAAACCCGGTTTACACTTCTGACCTGGCGAGATAGATTGAAGGGATTGCACTCAATCGACTAAGTATGGCAACGCTGGAAAGATCATGAATTATCAGAACGACGATTTACGTATTAAAGAGATCAACGAGTTATTACCTCCTGTAGCGCTCCTTGAAAAATTCCCCGCCACTGAAAACGCCGCCAATACGGTGTCGCATGCCCGCAAAGCGATCCACAAGATCCTTAAAGGCAGCGACGATCGCCTGCTGGTGGTGATTGGCCCGTGCTCTATTCATGATCCTGTTGCGGCGAAGGAATACGCCAACCGCTTGCTGGCATTGCGTGAAGAGCTCAAAGGCGAGCTGGAAATCGTCATGCGCGTCTATTTTGAAAAACCACGTACTACCGTGGGCTGGAAAGGGCTGATTAACGATCCGCACATGGATAACAGCTTCCAGATTAACGACGGTCTGCGCATTGCCCGTAAGCTGCTGCTCGAAATTAACGACAGCGGCCTGCCTGCGGCGGGGGAATTCCTCGACATGATCACCCCGCAGTACATGGCAGACCTGATGAGCTGGGGCGCAATTGGTGCGCGTACCACCGAATCTCAGGTTCACCGTGAACTGGCTTCTGGCCTGTCTTGCCCGGTAGGTTTCAAAAACGGCACAGACGGCACCATCAAAGTGGCTATCGATGCCATTAATGCTGCTGGCGCGCCGCATTGCTTCCTGTCTGTGACCAAATGGGGCCACTCTGCCATTGTGAACACCAGCGGCAACGGCGACTGCCATATCATTCTGCGCGGCGGTAAAGAGCCAAACTACAGCGCGCATCATGTGGCGATGGTCAAAGAAGGGCTGCACAAAGCGGGCCTGCCGTCGCAGGTGATGATCGACTTCAGCCACGCCAACTCCAGCAAGCAGTTTAAAAAGCAGATGGACGTGGCGACTGACGTAGCAGGGCAAATCGCGGGTGGCGAAAAAGCCATCATCGGGGTGATGATTGAAAGCCATCTGGTGGAAGGCAATCAGAATCTCGAAAGCAGTGAACCGCTGACTTACGGTAAGAGCATTACCGACGCCTGCATTGGCTGGGACGACACCGATGCGGTGCTGCGCCAGCTGGCGAACGCGGTGAAAGCTCGCCGCGGTTAATCGCCGCAGTCTGGCCCGCACGGGCCAGACTTTCTTCTCGACTTCAGCGGGCGATAGCCAGTTCGCGCTGACCGTGATGACATCCCCAGCACTCTTCATAGGGGTGCCCCACCAACTCTTCAATCACCCGTCGTACTTCTGCAGGAATATCCTCTTTCCTACCACCCGCTTTGATTCTGGCAACCTCACCGAGCACAATCAGGTGGTTTTTCCTGTTCAGCTTCATTTGGCTGCTGAAGACCATGGCGGCAATGGCAAGCAGGACAACCCCGAGACAGAAGACGCAGGCAATGGCGTTGACGGCACTGGCGGGCTGTACAAGCGCTTTGGACTGAAAGCCATAAAAGCTGAGGATCGCTCCCATCGCAAACACGATAGTTGAGCGCAGCAATTTCCCGGCAAAGGTCATTGCTCCGGCATAGACCCCTTCGCGTCGCCGTCCGGTATAAACCTCGTCAATATCTGCCAGGAAGGTATAAACCGTCCACGGAATGTAATACACGCCACCAGTACCGATACCGAATACCACAGTAATGCCGAACATCATGATAGTGGCGATATGGGCAGGCAGATGGAAAAACCACAGCCCGGTGTACATCAGCGTGGCCACGATCACCACCGCCAGGGCGACAATATACGGTTTACTGAAGCCTTTTTTGACACAGATACCGATGAACAGGGCGGTAGAAAATAGCTGCAAGATCGAATTCAGGCTATTTAATCCGGCGACCATCGCCGGGTCGTGCTGTAAAACGAAGATAACAAAATAGGTAAATATTGAGGCGAAAAGCCATTCGGCCCCAAAGCCGCACAAATACATACCCAGATGTTTGCGAAATACCCGTAAATAAAACGTGGAACGCATATCACTGAGTAAAGCCAGCATCGCGGGTAACAGCCCCGTTTTAGTTGAAGCTGTATTTTCCTCTTCAGTTGAAGGCTCAGCAGGGCGCTCCCAACTGAAATGCCAGAGGCAGGCAATGGCGATAACCAGAATCGCGCCATAGGTTAATCCTGTCAGGAAAAAGGGCGTCGCAGACTCTTTGCCGTACAGCAAAATGAATTGCCCGGGAATAAACGCGGCGAGAAAATTCGCCAGCTTGCCAAAAATGGCTTTGTATCCGGTCAATTTTGAACGCTGGGAAAAATCGTCCGTCATCTCGGTCGCCAGTGTCTCGTAAGAAACCATCACCGAGGTATAGATAATTTCGAACATCACGTAGGTGCACAGGTAATAAGCAAAGCCAAGCCCATCAACCCACAGCAGCGGATAGAACAGCATCAGTGGGATGCCCAACAGCAGGAAAAAGCGGCGGCGGCCAAAGCGTCTTCCCAGCCGTGTTTTATTGAAATTATCGGTGATATATCCCATCAACGGATTGCTGATCGCATCAATGATACTGGCGACGGAGAAGATAAAAGAGGCCTCAATCAGCGTCAGCCCGCAGAAGGTGGTGTAGAAATAAAGCAGCCATGCGCCACTGATGGCCAACGCCCCGCTACCGAGCAGATTCCCACCGCCATAAGCAAGCTGATGTCTGAGAGAGATTGTTTTTTCATTGCGCATTGCATACTATCCCTGCATTGTTGTGAAATGGTGTTTTAATTTTATAGGTCTTGTGTTTTATGCTTGTTACTGGCGCAGGGAAAATTGATCTCATTCACAGAAACCCTTATTCACAAGAATATTTTTCGGCAGTGTGGATGAACTCACATAATGTTGTTCGTGAGCAGAAATCCTGATATTCGAGGTTCGGAAAGCACAACGTACGGCGGGAAAAAAAATGGCTAAAGGTTCAGAAGTTCAATTACATTTCCAGACTGTGACTGATCCACACACCGGGGCAAGAGTGACGCGCCTGACGCCACCCGATGTACTTTGTCACCGGAATTATTTCTACCAAAAATGTTTCACTCAGGATGGCCGTCAATTACTTTTTGCCGGTGAGTTCGACGGCCATCGTAACTATTACCTGCTGGATTTAGCCACGCAAAAAGCCGTGCAACTGACGGAAGGGGCAGGGGACAACACCTTTGGCGGATTTCTGTCACCGGATGACCGTGCTCTGTTTTATGTCAAAAACGATCGCACCCTGCAGCGGGTCTCGCTGGACACGCTAGCTGAAACAACGGTCTATCAGGTGCCGGAAGACAAGATGGGTTACGGCACGTGGGTGGCGAACAGCCGCTGTAGCAAACTGGTGGGTATTGAGATTGCCAGAGAGGACTGGGTGCCGCTCAACGACTGGAAAATTTTCCACGACTTCTACCATAAAGGCCCGCGCTGCCGGCTGCTTCGCGTCGATTTAGCCAGCGGAGAAACGGCGGTCATCCTCGAGGATAATCAGTGGCTCGGGCATCCCATTTATCGCCCGTTCGATGATACAACGGTGGCCTTTTGTCACGAAGGTCCGCATGACCTGGTGGATGCGAGAATGTGGCTGGTGAAGGAAGACGGCAGCGAGCTGCGCAAGGTGAAGACCCATGCGCCAGGCGAGAGCTGTACCCATGAATTCTGGACGCCGGATGGCTCTGCGCTGCTGTATGTGTCTTATCTGAAAGGTCAGGCCGAGCGCCATATTCGCCGCTACGATCCCGAGACCCAGCAGGACATCATGCTGATGACCATGCCAGCCTGTTCGCATTTAATGAGCAATAACGACGGCACGCTGCTGGTGGGGGATGGTTCCGGCACGCCGGTGGACGTGGAAGATTCGGCCAGCCATCGCATTGAAAACGATCCGTTTCTCTATCTGTTCGATACCCAAAGCCGCCGCCATATTGCGCTTGCGGCACACAACAGCTCGTGGCGGGTACTCAACGGGGACAGGCAGGTGACGCATCCGCATCCTTCCTTTTCGCCGGATGAACGGCAGGTTCTGTTCACCTCGGATGGCGAAGGTCAGCCCGCGCTGTATCTGGCTACGGTTTCAGACGACCTTCGTCAGTCTCTGCGCAGGGTATAACCGGTTGATATGCCGGGCGGCGCTTTGCTTGCTCCGGCCTACGATCTGCATTGGACTGTGATGCCGGGCGGCGCTTCGCTTGCACCGGCCTACGATCTGCATTGGACTGTGATGCCGGGTGGCGCAACGATTTGCATCGGACCGGTAGGCCTGGCAAGCGCAGCGCCGCCGGGCAATGAAACAAAAAAAAGCGTGGCAAAAACCACGCTTTTTTGTCTCAGGTGAAAACTTACTTCGCTTTACCCTGGTTGGCGACGGCAGCCGCTTTGGCAGCGATTTCGTCGGCATTGCCCAGATAGTAGTGTTTCACCGGCTTGAAGTTTTCATCGAACTCATACACCAGCGGCACGCCAGTTGGGATGTTCAGTTCGAGAATTTCGTCTTCGCCCATGTTGTCCAGGTATTTCACCAGTGCACGCAGGGAGTTGCCGTGAGCCGCGATGATCACGCGCTCGCCGCTTTTCAGGCGTGGCAGAATGGTTTCGTTCCAGTAAGGCACCACGCGATCGATGGTCAGCGCCAGGCTTTCAGTCACTGGCAGCTCTTTATCGGTCAGTTTCGCGTAGCGTGGGTCATGGCCCGGATAGCGCTCGTCATCTTTGGTCAGTTCTGGTGGGGTGATGGCAAAGCCACGACGCCACTGTTTAACCTGCTCGTCACCGTATTTTTCAGCGGTTTCCGCTTTGTTCAGACCCTGCAGCGCACCGTAGTGACGTTCGTTCAGTTTCCAGGATTTCTCAACCGGCAGCCACGCTTGATCCAGCTCATCCAGCACGTTCCACAGGGTGTGGATGGCACGTTTCAGCACAGAGGTATAAGCAAAATCAAAGCTGAAGCCTTCTTCTTTCAGCAGTTTGCCTGCTGCTTTGGCTTCGCCCACACCTTTCTCAGACAGATCAACATCATACCAACCGGTGAAGCGGTTTTCATTGTTCCACTGGCTTTCGCCGTGACGAACAAGCACAAGCTTAGTTACAGCCATACTGTGACTCCTGAACTAGATTGAATGATAACAATTCTCATTATATTGCCGTTGCGCCAGCAGCGGCAACGCTTATTGATAACCATAGCGAAAATAGCGGCGTAGTGTAAGCAGCTTGTGACGAGGTCGTTAGTATTTAATGGTAAGTGCGGTAATTTTCGGCATTTTACTAAAAAAGCCCTCTTTGAAAGAGGGCAGGGGATCACAACGAGGTAAATTGATATTCGGTCACGCTGACATACTCTTCACCCGGCAGCAGCGTGCAGTCGGGCTGCGGCCATTCCGGGTGATTAGGGCTGTCTGGCAGGAATTCGCTTTCCAGCGCCAGCCCTTGCCAGGTGGCGTAAGGCTGCGGTTCGCGTGATGGCGTACCGTCAAGGAAGTTGCCGGAATAAAACTGCAGCGCAGGCGCGGTGGTAAACACCTTCAGCTCCAGCTTGTTATCCGCAGACCACACCGTTGCCACGGGCTGAGAAAGCTCGCCTTTGGCATTGAGCAGGAACGCGTGATCGTAGCCATTGACCTTGCGCTGATCGTCGTCAGACAGGAACTCGCTGGCAATCTGCTTAGGTTTACGGAAATCAAAGCTGGTGCCGGCAACGTCTTTCAGGCCTGCGCGAGGAATGCCCATTTCATCGACCGGCAGATACTGATCGGCCGCGATACTCAGCGTATGGTTGCGCACATCGCTCTGACCGCCATCGAGATTGAAATAGACATGGTTAGTCAGGTTAACCGGACAGGCTTTATCAACCGTCGCCCGGTATTCGATAGCGATGCGATTATCTTCTGTCAGCTGATAGTGCGCGGTAGCACGCAGATTTCCAGGGAAGCCCTGGTCGCCATCGGCTGATTCAAGGGCAAACAGCACTGACGTGTCATTCTGATTCACTACCTGCCAGCGGCGTTTGTCGAACCCTTCCGGGCCGCCGTGCAGCTGGTTTGGGCCCTGGCTCGGCGCAAGCTGCCAGGTTTCCCCGGCAAGCGTAAAACGGCTGTCGGCGATGCGATTTGCATAGCGGCCGACAGAGGCACCCAGAAAAGCAGCCTGACTGGTGTAGTGTTCCGGGCTTGCGCAGCCGAGAAGCGCTTCGCGTACCGAGCCATCGTTCAGCGGAATGCGCGCAGAAAGCAACGTCGCGCCCCAGTCCATCAAAGTGACAACCATGCCTGCGTTGTTACGCAGAGTCAGCAAACGGAACGGCAGGCCGTCCGGTGCTAACGCAGGAGTTCCAATCAGCACTGGCCCGCTCCTTGTGATGCTTTACAGACATAGAAAGTCTCTTTGATACCGGTTTTAGCGTGATATTGCGCAGCAACCGCGTCTTTCACCGCAGGCACCAGTTCTTCAGGCACCAGCGCCACAATGCAGCCACCGAAACCGCCGCCGGTCATGCGTACGCCGCCTTTGTCGCCAATGGTGGCTTTCACAATCTCGACCAGGGTATCAATCTGCGGCACGGTGATTTCGAAGTCATCACGCATGGAAGCATGAGATTCCGCCATCAGCTCACCCATACGTTTCAGGTCACCTTTTGCCAGAGCAGAAGCCGCTTCAACGGTACGGGCGTTTTCCGTCAGCACGTGGCGAACGCGTTTGGCCACAATCGGGTCAAGTTCATGGGCGACGGCGTTGAATTTTTCCAGCGAAACATCGCGCAGAGCAGGCTGCTGGAAGAAGCGCGCGCCTGTCTCACACTGTTCGCGACGGGTGTTGTACTCGCTGCCGACCAGCGTGCGTTTAAAGTTACTGTTGATGATGATCACCGCCGCACCTTTCGGCATGGAAACCGCTTTGGTGCCAAGCGAACGGCAGTCAATCAGCAGCGCATGATCTTTCTTGCCGAGGGCAGAAATCAGCTGATCCATAATGCCGCAGTTACAGCCAACAAACTGGTTCTCCGCTTCCTGACCGTTGAGGGCGATTTGCGCCCCATCCAGCGGCAGATGATAAAGCTGCTGGAAAACCGTGCCCACAGCAACTTCCAACGATGCAGAAGAGCTCAAACCCGCGCCCTGCGGCACATCGCCGCTGATAACCATATCCACGCCACCGAAATTGCGGTTACGTTTTTGCAGATGCTTCACCACGCCGCGCACGTAGTTAGACCACTGCTGGGTATCGTGGCTGACAATGGGCGCATCCAGTGAGAACTCATCTGTCTGGTTTTCGTAGTCGGCCGCAATCACGCGTACCGTTCTGTCCTGGCGCGGCGCGCAGCTGATTACTGTTTGATAATCAATGGCGCACGGCAACACGAAACCATCGTTGTAATCGGTGTGTTCGCCAATCAGGTTCACGCGGCCTGGTGCCTGGATAACGTGGTTGGCAGGGTAGCCAAATTTTTCAGCAAACAGGGACAGGGTTTTCTCTTTCAGACTCATTATTTTTAGACTCCTGATTCGCGATAGTGAACATCACTGACGGCACGCAGACGCTCCGCGGCTTGTTCAGCCGTGAGATCGCGCTGTGTTTCTGCCAGCATTTCATAACCAACCATAAACTTGCGGACGGTAGCCGAGCGCAGCAGGGGGGGATAGAAGTGAGCGTGAAGTTGCCAGTGAGCATTGTCTTCGCCATTGAACGGCGCGCCGTGCCAGCCCATTGAGTAGGGGAAGGAGCACTGGAACAGGTTGTCGTAACGGCTGGTGAGTTTTTTCAGCGCTAGCGCAAGATCGCTGCGTTGAGCTTCCGTTAAATCGGTGATGCGCAGGACATGCGTTTTTGGCAGCAGCAGCGTTTCGAACGGCCACGCCGCCCAGTAAGGCACAACCGCCAGCCAGTGTTCAGTTTCCACCACGGTACGGCTGCCGTCGGCCAATTCGCGCTGGGTGTAATCCACCAGCATGGGCGAACCTTGCTCGGCAAAATAGTCTTTTTGCAGGCGGTCTTCACGTTCCGCTTCATTCGGTAAAAAACTGTTCGCCCAGACCTGGCCGTGTGGGTGTGGGTTAGAGCAACCCATCGCCGCGCCTTTGTTCTCAAACACCTGAACCCAGGGGTAACGCTGGCCTAAATCTGCCGTCTGCTCCTGCCAGGTTTTCACCACTTCTTCTAACGCAGACACGCTCAGCTCAGGCAAGGTTTTGCTGTGATCGGGGGAGAAACAAATCACCCGGCTGGTGCCACGTGCGCTTTCACAACGCATCAGTGGATCTGCGCTTTGTGGCGCGTCTGGCGTGTCGGTCATCAGCGCAGCAAAGTCATTGGTAAAGACATAGGTGCCGGTGTACTGCGGGTTGGTATCGCCCGTGACGCGGGTGTTGCCCGGGCAAAGGAAACAATCGGGATCGTGGGCGGGCAACGTTTGTTTGGCTGGCGTTTCTTGCGCCCCCTGCCAGGGGCGCTTGGCGCGATGCGGTGACACCAAAATCCACTGCCCGGTTAACGGGTTATAGCGGCGGTGCGGATGATCGACAGGGTTGAATTGCGTCATGACAAGTCCTTAATCAGGGTAACCCTGCGGATGGCGGGACTGCCAGTGCCAGGTGTCCTGTGCCATTTCGTCAAGATTACGGGTCACTCGCCAGTTCAGATCGCGATCGGCTTTGTTCGCATCCGCCCAGTAGGCCGGAAGGTCGCCATCGCGACGTGGCGCGAAGTGATAGTTAATCGGTTTGCCGCAGGCTTTGCTGAAGGCGTTCACCACATCCAGTACGCTGCTGCCTACGCCTGCACCCAGGTTGTAAACATGTACACCAGGTTTGTCGGCGAGTTTTTCCATTGCTGCCACGTGCCCGTCGGCCAGGTCCATCACGTGGATGTAATCGCGCACGCCGGTGCCGTCTTGCGTTGGGTAGTCATTGCCGAAAATAGCGAGTGACTCGCGGCGGCCAACAGCGACCTGCGCGATGTACGGCATCAGGTTATTTGGAATGCCTTGCGGATCTTCACCCATGTCACCTGATGGATGTGCGCCAACCGGGTTGAAATAACGCAGCAGGGCGATGCTCCATTCAGGCTGTGCTTTTTGCAGGTCAGCCAGAATTTGCTCAACCATCAGCTTGCTTTTGCCGTAAGGGCTTTGCGGCGTGCCGGTCGGGAAGCTTTCAACATAAGGGATTTTTGGCTGGTCGCCGTAGACGGTGGCGGAGGAGCTGAAAATGAAGTTTTTGACGTTGGCGGCGCGCATCGCGGCAATCAGACGCAAGGTACCGTTGACGTTGTTGTCGTAGTACTCGAGCGGCTTAGCGACCGATTCGCCCACTGCTTTCAGGCCGGCAAAGTGAATAACGGTATCGATAGCGTGATCGTGCAGAATTTCTGTCATCAACGCTTCGTTGCGGATATCACCCTCCACAAACACCGGCTGCTTGCCGCCTAAACGTTCAATCACCGGTAACACGCTGCGTTTGCTGTTGCACAGGTTATCGAGAATGATGACGTCGTGCCCTTGTTTCAGCAACTGCACGCAGGTATGGCTGCCTATGTAACCGCTACCACCTGTAACCAGTACTCTCATAATTCGCTCCGTTAAGCCTATGGTATGGAATAAGCCTAGCATAACAGAGAAGCGAAAAGTGTGACATGGCCTAAATTAGTGGAATCGTTTACACAGCGAAAATTCAGCGCATCGCGGCCCGTTTTTGCATTATAAAACAAGGCGAAGAGAAAGGCAGGCTACTCTTTATCTGAAAAGAGGGGAGCGACAGGCTCCCCAACAGAATGATCAGCGTTTACCAATGGCGTAGCGATAGCCTTCGGGCTGAGGCACAAACTCCAGGCGATGGGTGATGCAGTCCGGTGCATCTTCAGCGTGATGCGAGACAAACAGCAACTGGGTGTTGCCTTCACCAATCAGTACATCCACAAACCGACGGACAAGCTGGCGGTTTAGCGGATCAAGACCCTGAAGCGGCTCATCAAGGATCAGCAGCGTCGGGTGTTTCACCAGCGCACGAACAATCAGGGCCAAACGCTGTTGGCCCCAGGAAAGGCTGTGGAACGGTGCGTCAGCGGTGCGATGGTCGATGCCCAGAATATCCAGCCAGCCTTGCGCCAGCTTGTGTTGTTTATCGGACACCGCCTGATAGATACCGATGGAATCGAAGAAGCCGGAAAGGATCACATTACGCACATTGGTGCTCACGCGGTAATCAAGATGCAGACTGCTGCTGACATAGCCGATGTGCTTTTTAATGTCCCAGATGGTTTCTCCACTGCCACGACGGCGGCCAAACAGCGTCAAATCATTGCTGTAGCCCTGCGGGTGATCGCCGGTGACCAGGCTCAACAGCGTCGATTTTCCGGCACCGTTCGGGCCAACAATCTGCCAGTGTTCACCCGGATTTACCGTCCAGCTCATGTCTTCAATAATGGGTTTATCGTTGTACGACACCACACCGTGATTGAGCACAATCCTCGGCTGATTTTCAGGCAGAGAAAGCCGGGCAGGCGGCGCATCCGGTTCTGGCAACGTAATGCCCGAAAGCTTCTCGCTATGCGCCAGTTGGGCTATCAGCGCTTGCTCCAGCAAGGCTTTTTTAGCGCCAGTTTCCAGCAAGGTGCAGTCCGCCAGCACGCCAGCAAACTCGACGAATTCAGGAATCTCATCGAAACGGTTGAGTACCAACACCAGCGTAATGCCTTCCTGATGCAACGTGGCGAGAAGCTCAGCCAGGGCTTTGCGTGAAGCCACGTCCAGACCATCAAACGGCTCATCCAGAATCAATAAGTCCGGGTTGCTCATCAGCGCCTGGCAAAGCAAGGTTTTGCGCGTTTCACCGGTAGAAAGGTATTTGAAGCGGCGATCCAGCAAAGGCTCGATACCAAAGCGAGTGGCGAGTTCACGGCAACGCGCGGGGTCTTTGACTTCTTCCTGGATAATCTCGGCTGTCGTGCGCCCGGTGTCTTCTTCGCCAGGGCTGAGCAGGTCCGTATTGTTGCGCTGCCATTCATCACTGACCAGTTTCTGTAACTGTTCAAAGGAGAGGCGAGTGGTTCGTGTGAAGGCACTTTCGCGAGTGCCGGCAAGCAAAGTCAGCTCTCCTGAGAGCGAACGAGCCAGCGCTGACTTGCCGCTGCCGTTGCTGCCCACGAACGCCCAGGATTCACCGGCGTGAAGGGTGAGCGACGGAATAGAAAGCGTTTTTGTATCGCTAAGACGAAACGTGCCTTGCGAAATATGCAATGATGACATGGTGTATCCCATTTTTTGCAGCGATTTTATTCAGGGATACGTTTTCTGATGGCGAAAGTCAAGCCATCAGCGAAGGGTGGCGAGGATCACTCTGTCGGCATTAAACCAGGCGATAGCCGGTTCATTTTCCTTTAATTCAGCGGCTTCCTCGACGGGCAGTGTGGCGCAAAGTTCCTGACCATCAGGCAGTGTCATCAGCACTTCACACTGTGCCTGGCCGCGTTCAATGTGGCTGATGACACCGGTGAGCTGGTTGTCTGCCGATGCAGCCACTTTTGCATCGCGCGTAATACCGACCCACGGCGCTTTCAGTAAAACCAGCACTTCTTTGCCTTCCTCAAGCCCAAGACGCTCGCCGCTTTGTGCCGTCACAGCGACTTTCAGGCGCGTTTCACCATCGGCAAGCAGCACATCGACATGTTCCTGCACCTGTTGGTGGTCGCGTCGGGTAATCGTGCCGAACCATTGATTACGCGCGCTGGTTTGCAGAGAAAAACGTGAAATGGCTGCCAGCAGGCTGTCGAGTGGCAGCGCGTCATCGTCACTCAGCACGTCGAACGCTTTCTGCTGGATTTGCGCCAGCAGATCGTAAAGCTGAATCAGACGCTGACCGTAGCGCGTCAGCACTGCACCGCCGCCGCCTTTGCCGCCGGTGGCTCTGTCGACCAGAGGCTGTTCGCTGAGCTGGTTCATTTCGTTGATGGCATCCCAGGCACTTTTGTAGCTGATGCCCGCATTTTTCGCGCCCTGGCTGATGGAACCCGTCACGTCGATTTGTTTGAGCAGGGCAATGCGGCGCGGATCGGCAAACAGACGCTGCTGAAGCTTAAGAGTAAGAAGAATTTCGGCCTGCATATCAATGTCCTGCTCAGTTTTTGGAATGACGTTCCTCTGTATTATTACACAGGGCACCGCACAAAAGGGGAGTGAATTTCCTGAGTATCCGGTTACAATGAAGGAATCACAATGTCAGGAGCTGACCATGTTAGAGTTGTTGAAAAGTCTGGTCTTTGCCGTAATCATGGTTCCCGTGGTGATGGCGATCATTCTGGGGCTGATTTACGGTCTCGGTGAAGTGTTTAACGTTCTGTCGAACGTCGGCCACAAAGATAAAGGCCAGCAGCAAAATCATTGATTTCGAGATGCCCGGTTAAGCCGGGCATTTTTTTGTCCTCATTCCGCTTCATTTCCCCTGTTTAAGTTCTTCTTCTTTCTGCCGATAATCTCCTTGAGTGGTGCCAATTAGCGCTGGGAAAACCCTATAGTTATCGTTATATTATTTCGTACATAACGACACTCACAGGAGTCACAGATGGAACGTTCGTGGTTACGCCTCGTCGCAGGTACAGCTTTATCGCTATCGGTTGCCGGTCATGCTTTTGCTGATGAAGGGAAGATTACGGTCTTTGCGGCCGCCTCGCTGACCAACGCGATGCAGGACATTGCCAAAGAGTACAAGAAAGAGAAAAACGTCGACGTGGTGTCTTCTTTCGCTTCTTCCTCAACGCTTGCTCGCCAGATTGAAGCGGGCGCACCTGCGGATCTGTTCATTTCTGCTGACCAGAAATGGATGGATTACGCGGTCGAGAAAAAAGCCATTGATACCGCAACGCGTGAAACGCTGCTGGGCAACAGCCTGGTGGTCGTTGCGCCAAAAGCCAACGAGCAGGGCGATGTGGCTATTGATGCGAAAACCAACTGGACCAGCCTGCTGAAAGGCGGTCGCCTGGCGGTGGGCGACCCGGATCATGTTCCGGCGGGCATTTACGCGAAAGAAGCGCTGCAGAAACTGGGCGCATGGGATACGCTGTCAGCCAAACTTGCGCCAGCAGAAGATGTGCGCGGGGCGCTGGCCCTGGTTGAGCGTAACGAAGCGCCACTGGGCATTGTGTATGGCTCTGATGCCGTCGCCAGCAAAGGCGTTAAAGTCGTGGGCACCTTCCCGGAAGACTCCCACAAAAAAGTGGAATACCCGGTAGCGATTACCGACGGACATAAAAACGCCGCGGTCACGGCTTTCTATGATTACCTGAAAGGACCGCAGGCTTCCGCCATTTTCAAACAGTACGGATTTACTACGCACGAATGATATTGACCGATCCCGAATGGCAGGCGGTACTGCTGAGCCTGAAAGTTTCTTCCCTGGCCGTGGTGTTCAGTTTGCCCTTCGGGATTTTCTTTGCCTGGTTGCTGGTGCGCCGCACCTTTCCCGGCAAAGCGCTGCTCGACAGCCTTATTCACCTGCCGTTAGTGTTGCCTCCGGTGGTGGTCGGCTATTTATTATTGATAGCGATGGGCCGTCGGGGTTTCATCGGCTCCTGGCTATACGACTGGTTCGGCCTGACCTTCGCCTTTAGCTGGCGCGGGGCGGTGCTGGCGGCCGCGGTGATGTCCTTCCCGCTGATGGTACGAGCCATTCGTCTGGCGCTGGAAGGCGTCGATATCAAACTCGAACAGGCCGCTCGCACGTTGGGCGCAGGGCGCTGGCGAGTGTTTTTCACCATCACCTTACCGCTGACCATGCCGGGCATTATTGTCGGCACGGTGTTGGCCTTTGCGCGTTCGCTTGGCGAATTTGGCGCAACCATCACTTTTGTCTCCAACATTCCAGGGGAAACCCGCACCCTTCCTTCCGCCATGTACACCCTGATTCAGACGCCGGGTGGCGAAGGCGCGGCTGCAAGGCTGTGCCTGATATCCATCGTGCTGGCGCTGGTGTCACTGCTGATTTCGGAATGGCTGGCACGCATTAGCCGCGAACGGACAGGGAGATAACCATGCTGGAACTCAACTTCAGCCAGACCTTAGGCGATCATTGCCTGACTATTAACGAATCGCTTCCTGCTTCCGGCATCACCGCTATTTTTGGGGTTTCTGGCGCGGGTAAAACGTCGTTGATTAACGCCATCAGCGGGCTGACGAAGCCGCAGAAGGGGCGCATCGTGCTCAACAACCGAGTGCTTAACGACGCAGAAAAGAACATTTGCCTGTCGCCGGAAAAGCGCCGTGTCGGCTATGTATTTCAGGATGCACGCCTGTTCCCACACTACAAAGTGCGCGGCAATCTGCGTTATGGCATGGCAAAAAGCATGGCGGGGCAGTTCGATAAACTGGTCTCGCTGCTGGGGATTGAAGGCTTGCTGGACAGGCTGCCGGGTGGGCTTTCCGGCGGAGAAAAACAGCGAGTCGCCATCGGGCGTGCTCTGCTCACTGCACCGGAATTACTGCTGCTGGACGAGCCGCTGGCCTCGCTGGATATTCCCCGCAAACGCGAGCTGTTGCCGTATCTGCAACGCCTGGCGCGTGAAATCAACATTCCGATGCTGTATGTCAGCCACTCGTTAGACGAAATCCTGCATCTGGCCGATAAAGTGCTGGTGTTGGAAGAGGGCAACGTGAAGGCTTTCGGCAACCTTGAGGGTGTCTGGGGCAGTAGCGTGATGCACCCCTGGCTGCCGAAAGAGCAGCAGAGCAGCATCCTGAAAGTGACCGTGCTGGAACATCATCCCCACTATGCAATGAGTGCGCTGGCGCTGGGCGATCAGCATCTTTGGGTCAACAAGCTTGATCTTCCGTTACAGTCGCCGGTGCGCATTCGTGTTCAGGCCTCTGACGTGTCGCTGGTGCTACAGCCGCCGGTGCAAACCAGTATTCGTAACGTCCTGCGGGCGAAAGTGGTGCAGTGCTTTGATGATAACGGTCAGGTGGAAGTGCAGCTGGAAGTGGGAGGCCGTACGCTGTGGGCGCGCATCAGCCCCTGGGCGCGTGATGACCTGGCGGTGAAGCCAGGCCAGTGGTTGTATGCGCAGATTAAGAGCGTTTCAATTACTGCCTGATTACAACAGCTGCTTATAGATAAAGTCGGCGATGCTGGTCTCGGTATTTTCGCCGATAACCACGTTGGCGCGAGCTTTTACCGCGTCATCCGCATTGCCCATCGCTACGCCCATCCCGGCGTTTTCCAGCATGCTGATGTCGTTGAAGTTATCGCCAAACGCGATCACGTCTTTCATCGACAGCCCCTGCGATTCCACCCAGCGAGCCAGTCGGTTGCCTTTGCTGTTGCCTTTGCGCGCCACATCGACCTGATAAATCCATGAGCGCTCGCATTCCAGGCCGAGCTTCTCTTCAACCTGCTGGACGAAGGCGTTGAGGCGGTCACTGTTTTCGTCGGTCAGGGCGAATTTCCAGATGGTGTCGACTTCATGCGCTGCCTTAGCGAAGGACTCAACCTGCTGGAAGACCGGGCGCTGTGCTTCAGGCAGGGTTAAACCCCACTCAATCCCGCGCGTGATGTGGCCTGTCTCTTGTTCGTACACCATGGCGTTATCGACATACATCAGGCCGTGAACGCCGTGTTCGTTGAGCATATCAATCAGCGGCAAAGCCTGTGCGGTGGAAAGCGGATCGGCTTCCAGCACCTTTTTTGCCTGATAATCATACAAATAGGTGCCATTACAGCAAATTGCAGGTGTATCCAGTGCCAGTGCCTGATAAAAAGGATGGATGGCAACGTGATGTCGACCGGTGACGATCAGGATTTGATAACCTGCTTCTTTTGCCCGAGCCAGCGCTTCAAGCGAGGCCGGTAGAATGGTTTTGTTGGGGGTTAGCAGGGTACCGTCTAAATCAAGGGCTATCACGCGAGATGTCATGTTGCAGTCCAGGTTAATGTTGAAAAATGTGCAGCTGACGATGGTACACCGCTGTGTTCTCAGGGCAAATTTTTCAGCACTAACTATCCTGTTAATTTGCTTCCACGTGCAGTAAGGAAAGGAGTTTTCATGAAACAAACCGTATATACCGCGAGCCCGGAAAGCCAACAAATCCACGTCTGGAGCCTGAAACACGACGGTAAACTGACGCTGGTACAGGTGGTGGATGTGCCGGGTCAGGTACAGCCGATGGTCATCAGCCCGGATAAACGCTACCTGTACGTTGGCGTGCGCCCTGAGTTCCGCGTCATCGCCTATCGCATCGCACCGGACGACGGCGCGCTGACCTTTGCGGGTGAATCAGCCCTGCCGGGCAGCCCAACGCACATTTCGACCGACCATCAAGGCCAGTACCTGTTTAGCGGTTCATACAATCAGGCGTGCGTGAGCGTGACCCGTCTGGAAGATGGCCTGCCGGTAGGCGTTGTGGATGTGGTCGAAGGCCTGGAAGGTTGCCACTCAGCCAATATCACCCCGGACAACCGCACCCTGTGGGTGCCTGCGCTGAAGCAAGATCGTATCTGCCTGTTTACCCTGAGCGACGATGGCAAGCTGGTGGCTCAGACTCCAGCGGAAGTGACCACCGTAGAAGGCGCGGGCCCACGTCACATGGCCTTCCACCCGAATCAGCAATACGCCTACTGCGTGAATGAGCTGAACAGCTCCGTCGACGTGTGGGAACTGAAAGATCCGCACGGTGAGATTGAGTGCGTGCAAACGCTGGACATGATGCCGCCAGATTTCACCGGCACGCGCTGGGCGGCAGATATTCACATCACCCCGGACGGTCGCCATCTGTATGCGTGTGACCGTACGTCCAGCACCCTGACAGTGTTCACTGTTTCTGAAGACGGCAGCGTGCTTGAGATTCAGGGCTTCCAGCCGACGGAAACCCAGCCACGTGGTTTCAACATCGACCACAGCGGGAAGTACCTGCTGGCTGTGGGGCAGAAATCTCATCATCTGGCGGTGTATGAGATTCAGGGCGAGCAGGGCCTGCTGCATGAGAAAGGCCGCTATGCCGTTGGGCAAGGCCCGATGTGGGTGGTGGTTAACGCTCACTAAGCGTAACGCTGAAAATAAAAAAACCTCGCGATGCGAGGTTTTTTTATGGCTTTTTGTCAGGCGGCGCTTCGCTGGCCTGACCTACATTTTTGTGTAGGCCCGCGCAAACGCAGTGCCGCCAGGCAAAGTGATGAGCTTACTGCTTCGGTTCCGCCACGACATAACTGCCCACGCCGCGGTTGTTGTATTCCCACATGCGGTTGAAGTTGGTGTCGTTCAGGTTACGCTCAGTTTCGCCTTTGTCGTTCTTCGCGCCGGTGTTGCCGCTGAACGGACGTTTTGACACGGCAGCATCAGCCCAGGGTTTGGCGGAGTTGAAGCCTTCGTTAATCACGCTGTCGCGGATCACGACCTGGCCGTTGGTATTGCCATCAACGTCCAGTGAGCGGCCCAATTGCGCCACGCCATCACCGGAAGCGGTGAAGCGGCTGTTGGTCGCCAGGAAGCCATAGAACAGGTTCGCCTGGGTTGCTGGGGCGAAAACATACCCTTCCTGCTGAGTGCGGGAGTTGACCACGCGGAAGTCGGTGTTATCGAACACCACAGCGCCGCGGCCGGAAACGATATCCACGTCACCTTCGAGGTAGCTGTTGGTTACCAGTGTACGGGTGATGCGGTCGTTTTGCAGTTTGTTCTGCACGCCGCTGTTGGTCACAAAGAAGGTGTTCTGACGACCCAGAATATTGACGTTGTTCAGCTGAACCTGATCGCCATCGTTACGCAGCGCAACGGCCTGATGGTTACCCGCATCCACGCTGTCGCCCAGGTTGTTTTCAATGGTCAGGTTTTGCAGTTGCAGACCGTTGTTCTGAGACCAGAACACCGCAGAGCACATCACGCCAACGGTGGCAGTACGCTTGCTCTGGCAGCTGTCGAACATGTACCAGGCCGGTTTGCCCGGCATATATTTGCCTGCCGGGTTTACCAGACGACGCCAATCGTTCGGGGCGATTTCAGAATCGATAGCCAGGCCGATTTTTACGTCGCCTGCTTTCTCGCCAGTACCGTAAACGGTGATGGAGCCCGGTGCGGCTGGCACGTAAACGGTGCCCTGATATTCACCAGGCATCACGGCGATATACATACGGGAGCTGCTATGACGAGTGATCGCCGCATCAACCGCCGCCTGAATGGTGGTGTGAGTCACGCCCTGAGTGCCCGCCGGGCCAACCACGAAATCAGGTTTTGCTGGCACGGAAATTGGCGATGGTGACCATGGCGCAGCATTCTGGTCCATGGTGGTGAAATAACGAGCCTGAACGAAGTTTTTCGCTTCGCCAGCGGTCAGGATCGGACGAGACGCAGTACCCGGAGCTTCCTGAGTAGAAGGCTGCTGATCGGGCGGCGTAGAGCTACAGGCGGTCAACGTCACGCCAAAAGCGAACGCCAGCGCCAGACGGGAAACCGAGAATGTGTTCATGGTGCTCCAGGCTGAGTAAAAGTGGAAAAGGTCCCTAAAACCTGACTTTTTATACTAAGTTGAGCGAAACGGGAAGCGATGGGGCAAAAAAGATCGTCAAACGCGGTAACAGCCGCGCGGCGAATATCACAAATAAGCAACATATTCGGATCGTCTGTTGACAGCCACGGTGAAGCTATCGATAAATGTCTATACAACACATGACAAGTGGAGGCTCTATGTCTGAGCCAATTGAACATCACGTTATCTGGCACAACGCCCGCCTGGCGACCTTTGATCCGCAGCGCTCTGAGCCTTACGGCATGGTTGATAATCACGCGCTGATTGTTCGTGACGGGCGCATTGTCGCCGTTGTACCTGAAACCGAAGCCGCCTCAGAAAAGGGCAGGCGCATTGACCTGCAAGGGCGGCTGGTCACGCCCGGATTGATTGATTGCCATACACATCTGGTGTTTGGCGGCAGCCGTGCGCAGGAATGGGAGCAACGCCTCAACGGCGTGTCGTATCAGACCATCAGCGCCAATGGCGGCGGAATCAACGCCACGGTGCAGGCAACCCGTGCGGCGAGTGAAGCCGAACTCCTGACTCTGGCGCAGCAGCGGCTTGATCGGCTGATGCGTGAAGGTGTCACCACGCTGGAAGTGAAGTCTGGTTATGGGCTGGATGAGGCCAATGAGCGCAAAATGTTGCACGTCGCGCAGCAGTTGGCCGCCCACAATGCTGTTGAAATCAGCCCAACGCTGCTGGCGGCGCATGCCGTTCCTGCGGACTATAAAGGACGAGCGGACGACTACATCACGCTGGTCTGCGAAGAAATCCTTCCCGCCCTCTGGCAGGAAGGGCTTTTCGAATCCGTCGATGCGTTTTGTGAAAACGTCGGGTTTACGCCTGAACAAACCGAACGCGTCTTCGTGGCGGCACAGTGCCTTGGCATTCCGGTGAAAGGGCACGTAGAGCAACTTTCTTCCCTGGGCGGCGCAGAATTAGTGAGCCGTTATCACGGCCTGTCTGCCGATCATATTGAGTATCTCAGCTTGTCAGGCGTTGAAGCGATGGCGCACAGCCAGACTGTCGCTGTCCTGCTTCCCGGTGCGTTTTATTTCCTCAATGAAACGCAAAAGCCACCTGTCGCTGCCTTGCGCGAACGCGGAGTCCCCATGGCGGTGGCAACGGATTACAACCCCGGCACCAGCCCTTTTGCCAGCCTGCATTTGGCGATGAATATGGCCTGTGTAAAATTCGGGCTAACGCCAGAAGAAGCCTGGAACGGCGTCACACGCCATGCCGCAAGCGCGCTTGGACGCGGACACACGCACGGGCAACTGGCCGCCGGATATGTGGCAGATTTTGCCATCTGGGATGCGAAGCACCCGGTCGAAATGGTCTATGAGCCAGGCCGAAGCCCGCTCTGGCAGCGAGTCTTTCGCGGAGAGGTCACACCATGAAGCTCTGGCATGCAGCCAATAAAACACTCTGGCAGGGCCGCGACGACAGTGCGGAATCCCCGGAAGCAAAACGTCTTTTTCAGACAGTAGAGGTAGAGATCCACTTTGCGCCTGAAAAACATCAGGGGAAAATAGCCCTGCTAGGGTTCGCCTGCGATGAAGGCGTGAAACGCAATCAGGGCCGCCCGGGCGCACAGCTTGGACCCGAAGCACTGCGTAAAGCGCTGGCAAATATGGCCAGCCATAGCGGGCATGATTTACTGGTCGATTTGGGCAATGTGCAAGCCGATCCAGACAAGCTCGAAGAAGCACAACAGGCATTGCATGAAGCGGTTGAAGCCTGCCAGCGCGCACAAATGAAAACGCTGGTTTTAGGTGGTGGGCATGAAACGGCTTACGGGCATGGCGCGGGCGTGCTGGATGCTTTCCCGAATGAGAAAGTGGCGATAGTGAACCTCGATGCGCACCTCGATTTACGTTCTGCCGCGCAGGCCACTTCTGGCACGCCGTTCCGCCAGTTGGCGTTAAAGTGTGAAAGTGATGGGCGCGAGTTCAGCTATACCTGCTACGGCGCGAGCAAAGCCGCGAATACTCAGGCTCTCTGGCAGGAAGCGCAGCAACGCCGCGTGACCGTACTGGAAGACTTAACATTGCTCGATCCGCAGAGTGGCGAACTGGCGCGCGATATAAAGCGGGTAATTGACGAACATGACAGAATTTATCTGACCATCGATCTGGACGTGCTTCCCGCAGCGGAAATGCCCGCTGTTTCTGCGCCCGCTGCGTTAGGTGTGCCGCTGGCAATTCTGTTGCGTATCGTGCTGCCGCTGTGTCAGAGTGGCAAACTGCAGGCGGTTGATTTGGTTGAATTCAATCCGCACTACGATCGCGATGGACAGGGAGCACGCACCGCGGCCAGACTGGCCTGGCAAATTGTGCATAGCTGGCACCTGCCTCAATAAAGGACGACACATGTATTCACCGCGAACCGGCGCGCCTGCGCCGTTCTATGAGAAAATCAAACGGGTCATCAGCGACAACATTGCCGCCGGGATCTGGCGTCCGCACGACAGAATTCCGTCGGAAGCGGAGCTGGTGGCGCAGTTTGGTTTCAGCCGCATGACCATCAACCGTGCGCTGCGTGAGCTGACCGACGAAGGGTTACTGGTGCGTTTACAGGGCGTCGGCACTTTTGTGGCCGAGCCAAAAGGGCAGTCGGCGCTGTTTGAAGTGCACAGCATTGCCGATGAAATTCGTGCCCGCCAGCATCAGCACCGCTGTGAAGTGTTGTTGCTGGAAGAAACGAAAGCCGATAAACATCAGGCTCAGGCGCTGGACGTCGCCGAAGGAACGAGCATATTTCATTCTCTGATGGTGCATTTTGAAAACGATGTGCCGGTGCAGATTGAAGATCGCTGTGTGAATGCCATCGTGGTGCCGGAGTATCTCCAGCAGGATTACACCACCACCACGGCTCACGATTATTTATCGCTTATTGCGCCATTGACGGAAGGCGAGCACATAGTGGAAGCGGTCAAAGCGAGTTCTGAAGAGTGTCGGCTATTGCAGATCCACGAGCACGATCCCTGCCTGATGATCCGTCGTCGCACCTGGTCTCGTTCCAGCATTGTGACCCACGCCCGCCTGATTTTCCCCGGCAGCCGTTATCGCCTGCAAGGCCACTTCGGTTCCTGATAGCTTGCGTCAGCAAATGTGATTGCTGACGCAAGATAGCAAAAATGTATATAACTTGTTAAACCCTGGCTTGCGAATGATTGTATAGACAAGTATATATTTCTTGTCTTCATCGTATCCGTCAGGAGTTCTCCGATGTCCCAGAATAAAACCCGTAACCAGCAAATCCGTGCCCCGCGTGGCACCACGCTCACCGCAAAAAGCTGGCTTACCGAAGCGCCATTGCGCATGTTGATGAACAACCTCGATCCCGAAGTGGCCGAAAATCCGCACGAGCTGGTGGTCTACGGCGGGATAGGGCGCGCCGCCCGTAACTGGGATTGCTTTGATGCGATTGTGGATTCTCTGACAAAACTGGAGCACGACGAAACGCTGCTGGTGCAATCCGGGAAGCCAGTTGGGGTGTTTAAAACACACGACAACGCGCCGCGCGTGCTGATTGCCAACTCTAACCTCGTGCCGCACTGGGCAACCTGGGAACACTTCAACGAGCTGGATGCTAAAGGTCTGGCGATGTACGGCCAGATGACCGCGGGCAGCTGGATTTACATCGGCAGCCAGGGCATCGTGCAGGGCACTTATGAAACCTTCGTCGAAGCAGGTCGCCAGCACTACAACGGCAATTTGCAAGGGCGCTGGGTGCTGACAGCCGGTCTTGGCGGTATGGGCGGAGCACAGCCACTGGCCGCAACCTTAGCGGGCGCTTGCTCATTGGTCATTGAATGCCAGCAAAGTCGCATCGATTTCCGTCTGCGTACCCGCTACATCGACGAACAGGCTGATTCGCTGGATGACGCCCTGGCTCGCATCAAAAAATACACTTCTGAAGGCCGTGCGGTGTCCGTCGCGCTGTGTGCCAACGCCGCCGATGTGCTGCCTGAACTGGTGAAACGGGGCGTTCGTCCGGATATGGTCACCGACCAGACCAGCGCGCACGATCCGCTGCACGGTTATCTGCCGCAGGGCTGGACGTGGGAAAGCTATCAGCAGAAAGCTGAAAGCGATCCGCAAGGCACGGTGAAAGCCGCCAAACAGTCGATGGCAGAGCACGTCAAAGCCATGCTCGCTTTCTGTGCCCAGGGTGTGCCGACCTTCGACTACGGCAACAACATCCGTCAGATGGCAAAAGAGATGGGCGTAACCAATGCCTTCGATTTCCCGGGATTTGTGCCGGCCTATATTCGCCCGCTGTTTTGTCGTGGTATTGGCCCGTTCCGTTGGGTGGCGCTTTCCGGCGATCCGCAGGATATCTACAAAACCGACGCCAAAGTGAAAGAGATTATTCAGGACGATAAACACCTGCATCGCTGGCTGGATATGGCGCGTGAGCGCATCAGCTTCCAGGGCCTGCCTGCCCGTATCTGCTGGGTGGGGCTGGAGTGGCGGCAAAAGCTGGGGCTGGCGTTCAACGAAATGGTGCGTTCGGGTGAAGTGTCTGCGCCGATTGTGATTGGTCGCGATCACCTGGATTCTGGCTCAGTCGCCAGCCCGAACCGCGAAACCGAAGCCATGCGCGATGGCTCTGATGCCGTCTCTGACTGGCCGCTGCTGAATGCTTTACTGAATACGGCGAGCGGGGCGACCTGGGTGTCTCTGCACCACGGTGGCGGCGTGGGAATGGGCTTCTCTCAGCATGCGGGCATGGTGATTGTCTGCGACGGTACTGATGAAGCGGCTGCGCGTATCGCCCGAGTGTTACATAACGATCCGGCCACCGGCGTCATGCGACATGCGGACGCAGGCTATGAAATCGCGGTAGAATGCGCCGCCGAACAAGGACTTAATTTACCGATGATTGCTGCAACCCAGGGGCAGAAATAATGAACACACTCAACCTGATTCCGGGCCAACTGACCCTTGCACAACTGCAGGACGTTTACCGCCATCCGCATAAGCTAACGCTGGATAACAGCGCAGTGCCAGGCATCAATGCCAGCGTGGCGTGCGTCAACGCGATTATGGCTGAAGGGCGTACCGCTTACGGTATCAACACCGGTTTTGGCCTGCTGGCTTCCACCCGCATCGCGACAAACGATCTGGAAAACCTGCAACGTTCGCTGGTGCTTTCCCATGCGGCGGGCGTGGGCGAAGCGCTGGACGACGCGATGGTTCGTCTGATTATGGTGCTGAAAATTAACAGCCTGGCGCGTGGGTTCTCCGGTATTCGCCTGAGCGTGATTGAAGCGCTGATGGCGCTGGTGAATCACGAAGTCTATCCGTGCATTCCGGCGAAAGGCTCAGTGGGAGCTTCAGGCGATCTGGCCCCGCTCGCGCATATGTCATTAACACTGCTGGGTGAAGGCAAAGCTCGCTGGCAGGGAGAATGGCTGCCTGCGACAGAAGCCCTGAAAAAAGCCGGGCTTGAACCGCTCACGCTGGCGGCGAAAGAAGGGCTGGCGCTGCTCAATGGCACGCAGGCCTCCACCGCTTTTGCATTGCGTGGCCTGTTTGAAGGAGAAGAGTTATTCAGTTCTGCCGTGATTTGCGGCGCGCTGACGACAGAAGCGGCGCTGGGTTCGCGTCGTCCTTTCGACGCCCGAATCCACGAAGCACGCGGCCAGCGCGGGCAAATTGATGCGGCAGCGCTGTACCGTCACGTGCTGACCGATGCCAGCGAAGTGTCACAATCGCACGCGAAATGCAGCAAGGTGCAAGACCCGTATTCCCTGCGCTGTCAGCCGCAGGTGATGGGCGCATGTTTAACGCAACTTCGTCAGGCGAAGGAAGTGCTGCTGACCGAGGCCAATGCGGTGTCGGATAACCCGCTGGTGTTTGCCGACGAAAACGAAGTCATTTCAGGCGGCAACTTCCACGCTGAGCCGGTTGCGATGGCGGCCGACAATATCGCGCTGGCCATTGCCGAAATCGGCTCGCTGGCAGAGCGCCGTATCGCGCTACTGATGGACAGCCATATGTCGCAGCTGCCGCCGTTCCTGGTCAAAAATGGCGGTGTGAACTCCGGCTTTATGATTGCGCAGGTGACGGCTGCAGCCCTTGCCAGCGAAAACAAAGCGCTGGCGCATCCGCACAGTGTCGATAGCTTGCCAACGTCGGCCAACCAGGAAGATCACGTGTCCATGGCTCCAGCCGCCGGTCGTCGCCTGTGGGAAATGGCAGCCAACACCCGCGGCGTGATTGCGGTGGAATGGCTGGCGGCAGTACAGGGCATTGATATGCGCGAAGGTTTAACCACCAGTCCGCTGCTGGAACAAGCGCGTCATTTGCTGCGCGAGAAAGTCACGCACTATGTGCAGGACCGCTATTTTGCCCCGGATATTGAAGCCGCGATTGCGATGCTGGCTGATGCTCAGTTGCAGAAGTTGGTGCCAACGGTGTTGTAATGATTGCCCGGCGGCGCAAAGCTTGCCGGGCCTACAAAATCACGGTGTTGTAGGTCGGGTAAGCGCAGCGCCACCCGACACGCTCTCAGCTAAACATCGCCGTCACAGACGCACTCGCCAGGCTGTGGAAATGCACGTTAAAGCCGACCATGGCACCGCTTGCCCCTTCGTCTACTTCAATTTTGGCCACGTCCAGCGCATGCACCGTAAAGATGTAGCGGTGCGTTTCGCCTTTCGGTGGAGCTGCTCCGCCGTAGCCTGCTTTGCCAAAATCGGTACGGGTTTGAATCGCGCCATCTGGCAGGTCGGCGATGCCTGAACCTGCACCTTGCGGTAACACTCTCGTGTCGGCAGGCAGGTTCGCCACAACCCAGTGCCACCAGCCGGAACCGGTTGGCGCGTCCGGGTCATAGCAGGTCACGACAAAGCTTTTCGTGCCGGAAGGCACATCGTCCCACGCCAGGTGTGGCGACAGGTTGTCACCGTCGTAGCCCATGCCGTTGAACACCTGACGGTGCGGGAGCTTATCGCCGTCTTTAAAATCATGACTGACAAGTTTCATCGCTTTTCCTCGCCTCTGAATTAACGACTCAGTGTAGCTCAGCGGCTGAAAAGTGTGTTGTCGCTTAGCGCGGCTTTTACCGCTTTCGTCAACTGAGTTAGCTGTTCAGGCGTAATGATAAACGGCGGCATCAGGTAAATCAGTTTGCCGAAAGGACGAACCCAGACTCCTTGTTCGACAAAGAATTTTTGCAGCTTTGCCATGTTGACGGGCTCTTTGGTTTCCACCACGCCGATAGCGCCGAGAATGCGCACATCCGCCACCAAAGGCGAGTCGATGGCCTCTGACAGTTCACGTTTGAGCTGTGCCTCGATATTCGCCACTTGCTGCTGCCAGTGGCCTTCTTCCAACAGCGCGAGGCTTTCTGCTGCCACGGCGCAGGCTAGCGGGTTGCCCATGAAAGTTGGGCCGTGCATAAAGCAACCGGCTTCCCCGTTGCTGATGGTTTCTGCCACTTCGCGGGTGGTCAGGGTGGCGGAAAGCGTCATGGTGCCGCCGGTCAGGGCTTTGCCCAGACAGAGAATATCTGGCGCAATCCCGGCATGTTCACAGGCAAACAGTTTGCCTGTCCGGCCAAATCCGGTGGCGATTTCATCGGCAATCAGCAGGATCCCTTCGCGGTCGCACATCTTGCGCAGACGACGCAACCATTCCGGGTGGTACATGCGCATCCCGCCCGCGCCCTGAACGATGGGCTCGATGATAACGGCAGCGATTTCGTTGCGATGAGCCGCCATCAGGCGCGCAAAAGCCACCATATCGCGTTCATCCCACTCACCGTCGAAGCGGCTTTGCGGTGCTGGCGCGAACAGGTTTTCCGGCAGATAACCTTTCCACAGGCTGTGCATCGAATTGTCAGGATCGCAGACCGACATCGCGCCAAACGTATCGCCATGATAACCGTTGCGGAACGTCAGGAAGCGGCTGCGAGATTCGCCTTTCGCCTGCCAGTATTGCAGGGCCATTTTCATCGCCACTTCCACCGCGACCGATCCTGAATCGGCCAGGAATACGCATTCGAGCGAGTCCGGCGTCATTGTTACCAGCTTGCGGCACAGCGCGATGGCGGCAGGGTGGGTTATCCCGCCAAACATCACATGCGACATCTGCTCAACCTGCTGCGTCATGGCAGCATTGAGGCGAGGATGGTTGTAGCCGTGGATCGCCGCCCACCATGACGACATGCCATCCACAAGTTGCTCCCCGGAGGCGAGCTGCAACTCGCAGCCGTGCGCAGACACCACGGGGTAAACCGGGAGCGGGGAGATCATTGAGGTGTAGGGGTGCCAGATATGGCGCTGATCGAAAGCGAGATCGTCCTGGGTCATAATCGACTTGTAAACCATTTTGAAAAGTTTTAGGTTTACGATCCTACACTGAACCAAGAAACAACTGAACCCCTTTTGGAGACGCCAATGGCTCACCACCCACGCTGGACACTGTCGCAGGTCACTGAACTTTTTAATAAACCCTTGCTGGAACTGCTGTTTGAAGCACAGCAGGTGCATCGTCAGCACTTCGATCCTCGCCAGGTGCAGGTCAGCACGCTGCTGTCGATTAAAACAGGTGCTTGCCCGGAAGACTGCAAATATTGCCCGCAAAGTGCTCGTTACAAAACCGGGCTGGAAGCCGAACGTCTGATGGAAGTTGATCAGGTGCTCGACTCTGCGCGTAAAGCGAAAAACGCCGGGTCGACCCGTTTTTGCATGGGCGCGGCGTGGAAAAACCCGCATGAACGCGACATGCCGTACCTTGAGCAGATGGTCAAAGGCGTGAAAGAAATGGGCCTGGAAGCCTGCATGACGCTGGGCACGCTGTCCGATTCACAGGCGCAACGTCTGGGCGCAGCGGGGCTGGATTATTACAACCATAACCTGGATACCTCGCCGGAGTTTTACGGCAACATCATCACCACTCGCACCTATCAGGAACGTCTGGATACGCTGGGCAAAGTGCGTGATGCGGGGATCAAAGTCTGCTCTGGTGGCATCGTAGGCCTGGGGGAAACGGTGAACGATCGCGCCGGTTTGTTGCTGCAACTGGCAAACCTGCCAACGCCGCCAGAAAGCGTGCCCATCAACATGCTGGTGAAGGTCAAAGGCACGCCGATGGAGAACAACGAAGACGTGGATGCGTTTGAGTTTATCCGCACCATCGCGGTGGCACGCATCATGATGCCAACTTCGCATGTTCGTCTCTCCGCTGGCCGCGAGAAGATGAACGAGCAAACTCAGGCGATGTGTTTTATGGCGGGCGCAAACTCGATTTTCTATGGCTGCAAGCTGTTGACCACGCCGAACCCGGAAGAAGATAAAGACCTGCTGTTGTTCCGCAAACTGGGGATCAATCCGCAGCAGACTGAAGTGCTTTCAGGTGATATCGAACAACAGCAGAAGCTGGAGCAGGCGTTGTTAACACCGGACACAGACGATTACTACAACGCGGCGACGGTATGAGCTGGCAGCAACGCATAGACACAGCGCTGGCAGAACGACGCTCAGCGCAAACCTTTCGCCAGCGTCAACCCGTTACGCAAGGTGCTGGCCGCTGGTTACAGCAGGGCGAGGAGCGCTGGCTGAATTTTTCCAGTAACGACTATCTGGGGCTGAGTCACCATCCGCAGATTGTCGCCGCCTGGCAGAACGGCGCGGCGCTTTACGGCACAGGTAGCGGGGGTTCCGGGCATGTGACGGGTTACAGCGACGCGCATCAGCAGCTCGAACAGCAGTTGGCGGAGTGGCTGGGTTATCCTCGCGCCTTGCTGTTCATCTCTGGATTTGCCGCCAATCAGGCGCTGATTGCCGCGCTGATGGGCAAAGATGACAGGATTGTGGCCGATCGCCTGAGTCATGCCTCCTTGCTGGAAGCGGCGTCTCTCAGCCCGGCCCAGCTTCGACGGTTTGCGCACAACGACAGCGAGCAGCTTGCCCAACTGCTGGCAAAACCGACTTCAGGTCTTCAGCTCACGGTGACGGAAGGCATTTTCAGCATGGATGGCGACAGTGCGCCGCTGACAGAGATTGCCGCAGCCACCCGTGCGGCTGATGGCTGGCTGATGGTGGATGATGCGCATGGTATCGGCGTTTGCGGCGAAGAGGGGCGAGGAAGCTGCTCGCAGCAGCAGGTTAAGCCCGATCTTCTGGTGGTCACTTTTGGCAAAGCTTTTGGCCTGAGCGGCGCGGCAGTGTTGTGCAGTGAAGCCACAGCCGATTATCTGCTGCAATTTGCTCGCCATTTGATTTACAGCACCAGCATGCCTCCCGCGCAGGCTGTGGCGCTAAGCCAGGCTCTGGCAGTCATTCGAAGTGAAGAAGGCGATAGGCGGCGAGAAACACTGCGCAATCACATCGCCCGTTTTCGCCACGGGGCAGAGCAACTGGGGATGACGCTGACCACTTCACAAAGCGCCATTCAGCCGCTGATTGTCGGCGACAACGAGCGAGCGCTGCGGTTAGCGCACCACTTGCGCGAACAGGCACTCTGGCTAACAGCGATTCGCCCCCCAACCGTGCCCGCAGGCACCGCACGTTTGCGGGTGACGCTGACGGCAGCGCATCAACCGGAAGATATCGACAAGCTATTGGAGGTGCTCAATGCCACCGGTCAATAAATCCGCTGTGGCCGCCGCTTTTGGCCGGGCTGCCGGTCACTATCAGCAGCATGATGCGCTACAGCGTCAGTGCGCGGCGGCGTTGAGGGCCCAGCTCCCCTCGCAGCCATTTGAGCGTGTGTTAGATGCAGGCTGTGGGCCGGGAAGCGTCAGCCGCCTGTGGACGGAAGCCGGGAGTGAAGTCACCGCGCTGGATCTCTCGCCGCAGATGCTGGCGGAAGCACTACGTCAGAATGCCGCGCGTCACTATGTTCAGGCTGATATCGAATCCATGCCGTTAGCCGACGGTCAGTATGATTTGGTCTGGAGCAACCTGGCCGTGCAGTGGTGTGAATCGCTGGGCGTGGCGCTACAAGAGCTCACTCGCACGGCACGTCCCGGCGGCGTGGTGGCATTCAGCACTCTGCTGGCGGACTCACTGCCTGAGCTGAAGCAGGCCTGGCAGAGCGTGGACGGCCAGCCACACGCCAATCGCTTTTTATCGCCAGAGCACATTCTCTCGGCGTTAAAACCGTACCGCTTTGTGCACCAGACTCAGACGTTCAGCCTGACGTTTGACGATGCGTTGAGCGCCATGCGCTCCCTGAAAGGGATTGGGGCGACGCATCTCCATGCGGGCAGAGCGGCGCAAACCCTGACGCGCAGCCATCTGCAACAGCTTCAGTTGGCCTGGCCGAAACAGCAGGGGCGCTGCGTGCTGAGCTACCACATTTTTACAGGAGTGATTTACCGTGACTGAACGTTTCTTTGTCACCGGCACCGATACCGAAGTGGGCAAGACGGTCGCCAGCTGCGCCTTATTGCAGGCGGCAACCCGTCTTGGCTATCAGACTGCGGGCTTTAAGCCTGTAGCCTCGGGCAGCGACATGACAGCGCAAGGGCTGCGCAACAGCGATGCGCTGGCGTTGCAGCACAATAGCGCCGTCGTCTTAAGCTACGAAGAGGTCAACCCGTACACCTTCGCGGAACCCACTTCGCCGCACATTGTGAGCGAAGATGAACAGCGTCCGATCGACATGCAGGTGCTGTCGCAGGGGTTACAAGCGCTCGAAGCCAAAGCCGATTGGGTGCTGGTTGAAGGCGCTGGAGGCTGGTATACGCCGCTTTCATCGTCCACCACCTTTGCTGATTGGGTTAAGGCTGAACAATTGCCAGTGATTCTGGTGGTGGGGGTAAAACTCGGCTGCATCAATCACGCGGTGCTCACGGCGCAGGCCATTCAGCAGGCGGGGCTGACCTTAGCGGGCTGGATAGCCAACGACGTTGTTCCACCTGGAAAACGGCATCAGGAATATCTGGCGACGTTAACGCGAATGCTGCCAGCGCCGTGTCTGGGGGAAATCCCCTGGCTGGAACAGGGCCCGGAGGCCGCTGAGCCAGGGCAGTATCTCACGCTCACAGCACTTCATTCTGGGTCATAAACTGTTCCAGTAGCCGGGTATCCAACTGCTGAACATTGCCCTGCGCCACGTTACGCCCACGGTGCAGCAGGCAGAAGCGGTCAGCGACCCGGCTAATAAACGACAGGTGTTGCTCGGCGAGCAACACCGTCAATCCGAGTTCGCGATTCAGGCGCACAATAAAATCCCCCAATTTATGCATGAACCCTTGCCCCATGCCTCGCGTCGGTTCGTCGAGGATCAGCAGTTTCGGCTGTGTGACCAGTGCGCCAGCCAGTGCCAGCTGATATTGCGTGTCTTCACTCAGCGCGGACCCTTTCACTTGCCGTAACGGGTAGAGTTCCGGCATCAGCTCATAGATATCACGCCCTTGGGGCGTAAACCCATCGTCGCTGCCTGCTCTCTGTGCAATACGCAGATTTTCCTCGACAGTCATTTGCGAAAAAATGCGTTTGTCCTGTGGGACGTAGCCAATGCCCATTGCGGCTCTTAGCGGGGGCGACAGCGTCAGCAAATCACAAGGTGGACCGCTGGCCTCATGCCAGAAGATGCTGCCGCTTTCGATGTCCTGATAGCCCGCGATACAGTTGATGAGGGTCGTTTTTCCCATCCCTGGCAGCCCCATCAGGCAGGTGCAGCGCCCGGGTTCGAGGTCGAGGTCAACGTTCCAGAGCGTATGCTGACTACCGTAATAGTGATTCACTGCACGTAAACTCAACATGAGCCTCTCCTTCGTGGTGTGCCATTGGTGGCGACTGAATGGTGCAATTCCCTTGCCAGAACAGTGAAACGTCCCGCCCGGTGATTGTTTTTCAGACAGAGCCGCAAAAAACCGCACAATGTCAGGGCTCAAGGCGCAACGGGTGCACTTTGCCAGTGCCTGGGGTGAAGCGTAGTGGTGCAGCGGAAATGCTGGATTTGTGAGCAATCTCTCAGTGCAAAATGGCAGATGCTTTGCTGATTAAACGCAAAAAAGAACGATAAATATTTTTTCCCTGTCCGCTTGTCTGACCTGAGGCGTGGAGCGCGAGGGGTAGAGGCGTTGGGCTGCAGACACTTATCCACTATTTCTGTGGATAACCTTGTGTATTAGAGTTAGAAAACTAACGGTGAGCGAGAGAATACGCGGCTTCCCGCCAAATTGATGCGAAACGCGGCTTTTGGATATTTTCTTTTTTAATCAACTGGTTGTATAAAAGCAATGCCTGTAAGAAAAGTGTCACCCGCCGCCACAAAAGATTCATTACCTATATTGACAATTGTTAAAAACGGAAAAGTTCTGGGGATAACCCACCCGGACAGGTGTTTTATCTCGTCACAGGGTAAATTTCCGCCACAGTTGCTTACTTGTGGAAGCGGTAACACAGATACGATAATGCGTTACTGTTTTTTTATCCAGTGTTTTTGATTGGCAAATTTTGGTGCGGGGAGTAGAATTAAGCGTCTGCCCGTTTCCCCTTCATCAGGTTGTTGCCCATGAGTAAAACGTTAAAACTGCATTCTGCTTTTCGTCCCTCTGGGGATCAGCCTGAAGCCATTCGTCGCCTTAAAGAAGGGCTGGAAGATGGTCTGGCGCATCAAACGCTGCTGGGCGTAACAGGGTCAGGGAAAACGTTTACTATCGCTAACGTGATTGCGGATCTTCAGCGTCCCACCATGATCCTCGCGCCCAACAAAACCCTGGCGGCACAACTTTATGGCGAGATGAAAGAGTTCTTCCCTGAAAACGCGGTGGAATTTTTCGTCTCCTACTACGATTACTACCAGCCTGAAGCGTACGTCCCAAGTTCCGATACCTTTATCGAGAAAGATGCTTCGGTGAACGAACACATCGAGCAGATGCGTTTATCTGCCACCAAAGCGATGCTTGAACGCCGCGACGTTATCGTGGTGGCTTCTGTGTCGGCCATCTATGGTCTGGGTGACCCTGACCTGTACCTGAAAATGATGCTGCACCTGACGGTCGGCATGATTATCGATCAGCGCTCCATTTTGCGCCGTCTGGCGGAGCTGCAATACACCCGCAACGATCAGGCGTTCCAGCGTGGTACTTTCCGCGTACGCGGTGAAGTGATAGACATTTTCCCTGCAGAATCTGACGACATCGCGCTACGCGTGGAATTGTTTGATGAAGAAGTTGAGCGTCTGTCGCTGTTCGACCCGCTGACAGGGCAGCTGGAATCGACCATTCAGCGCTTTACGGTGTACCCGAAAACGCACTACGTCACCCCGCGTGAACGTATTTTGCAGGCGATGGAAGAGATCAAAGAAGAGCTGGTCGACCGCCGCAAAGTGCTGCTGGAAAACAACAAGCTGCTTGAAGAACAGCGCCTGTCGCAACGCACGCAGTTTGACCTCGAAATGATGAATGAGCTGGGCTATTGCTCGGGCATTGAAAACTACTCACGCTTCCTCTCCGGGCGCGGGCCGGGCGAGCCACCACCGACGCTGTTTGACTACCTTCCGGCAGACGGCCTGCTGGTGATTGATGAATCCCACGTCACCGTGCCGCAAATTGGCGGGATGTACCGTGGCGACAGGGCGCGTAAAGAGACGCTGGTGGAATATGGCTTCCGTCTGCCGTCGGCGCTGGATAACCGTCCGCTGAAGTTTGAAGAATTTGAAGGCCTGGCACCGCAGACCATTTACGTGTCGGCCACACCGGGCAACTACGAGCTTGAGAAATCAGGTGGTGATGTTGTCGATCAGGTCGTGCGTCCAACCGGTCTGCTGGACCCGATTATCGAAGTGCGTCCTGTCGCCACGCAGGTTGATGACCTGCTGTCTGAAATCCGTTTGCGTGTGGCTATCAACGAACGTGTGCTGGTCACCACGCTGACCAAACGCATGGCCGAGGATTTAACCGAATATCTGGAAGAACACGGCGAGCGCGTGCGGTATCTGCACTCGGACATCGATACCGTTGAACGTATGGAAATCATCCGTGATTTACGCCTCGGTGAGTTCGACGTGCTGGTCGGCATTAACTTGTTGAGGGAAGGCCTCGACATGCCAGAAGTGTCGCTGGTGGCGATTCTGGATGCAGACAAAGAGGGCTTCCTGCGTTCTGAACGTTCTCTGATTCAGACCATGGGCCGCGCGGCGCGTAACGTGAACGGTAAAGCGATTCTCTATGCCGATAAAATCACGCCGTCGATGGCGAAGGCGATGGGTGAAACTGAACGCCGCCGCGAGAAGCAGGAACGTTACAACGAAGAAAACGGCATTGTGCCGCAGGGCCTGAACAAGAAAGTGGTCGATATTCTGTCGTTTGGCGAGAATATCGTGAAGGCGAAAGGCAAAGGCCGGGGCAAAGGGCGTTCTGCTGGCGATGTTGAAGCGGCCGAACTGGCGCTGACCCCGAAAGCGCTGCAGCAGAAAATCAGCGAGCTGGAAACGCAGATGATGAAGCATGCGCAGAATCTCGAATTCGAAGAGGCGGCAGAGGTGCGAGACCGTTTACACCAACTGCGAGACCTGTTTATTGCCGCTTCGTAGAGCCATGCCGGATGGCGGCTTCGCCTTATACCGGCCTACGTTTATCCGGGGTTTGTAGGCCTGGCAAGCGTAGCGCCGCCGGGCAATGAATCAAACATTAAGACCCCGGTCACAGTTGCGGCCGGGGTCTTAATGTTCCGTTAATGTAACCAGGTGATACTACTTTCACTTTAATGAGGGTAGCGCCATGCAAAAACAGAATTTGTTAACAACACTCGCCGTCCTGGCTTCCTTTCTTATCGTCATCGGCTTTTTCCATCAGTGGATTTTGACCTACTGATTAACGCCCACGGCGGGAAAATTTCACCCACGCTTTCACGCCAGACACCGACTTACGGTTATGCAGAAAGAACTGCGCATCGTGCAACTGTGCGATGCGGGTAACAATGCTGAGTCCAAGTCCGATCCCGCCGTACCGGCTGTCCATCCGCACAAATGCTTTACTCAACTCGCCACTTTTCGCTTCATCAATGCCTGGGCCTTCATCTTCAACCGCCATCATCCCTTTATCGACTGTCACGGTAATCGTGGAGTTTTCAGGGCTGTAGCGATGGGCGTTTTCAACCAGATTGCGTAACAGCACTCGCAGTAGCGTGGCATCGCCGGAAACAGTGACTTCGGGTTCATCCTCTGGCAGCTTCAGGGTTTGCCCACGTTGTTCGAGCATGGTTTCCAGTTCGCCCTGAATCGGCAGGATCACCTCTTCAATGAGCGGCACCTGCTGGTAGCTGCCCGCAGAGAACGACTGGCCGACACGGGCCAGTTGCAATAACTGAGAGATGCTTTCGGTCATCTGATCCAGGCGTTGCAACAGCGGATCGACATTCGCGGTGTGCATCTTAGCCATCAGTTCAAGATGCAGTCGCAGCCCGGCAAGCGGAGTGCGAAGCTCATGGGCGACATCGGCGGTAAACATTCTTTCGCGATCCAGAGTCTGATTCAGACGGCCTACCAGCTGATTAATCGCCGCAGTCACCGCATCGACTTCGCTGACAGAATGCGGCAGTTCAATTGGCTTCAGGTTGTCTGGGGTGCGGGAGTTCAGTTCTTGCTGAAGATCCAGCAGTGGGCGAGTAATGCGCTTCACGGCCTGCAAACAAATCCACAGCGCCAGCCCGATGATCAGCATGCTGGGGATCAGCAGGCTGGCAACAGCTTCACGGACTTCATGTTCAATGTGTTTATGGTTGTTGTGGCCGTCAACGGCGCTCTGCACTAAGAGCTGGATCTGCTCCTGGCTTTCATGCCACAGCCAGAACACGCTGATGACCTGACAAACCAGCAGGATGCTGGCAATCGTCAGCAGGAGCTGACGACGCATTGTCCATTTCACACCCTCAAAGAACGGCAGATTCATTTACGCCTCACCGTCGTCTTTCACCAGCATATAGCCAAAACCTCGCACCGTGCGGATGCGGGATTTGCCAATTTTGTCGCGCAGGTTGTGGATATGCACCTCTAACGTATTCGTCGAAGGCTCGTTATCCCAGCTGTAAATATCGTTGTAGAGGATTTCGCGGTGCACCGGACTGCCCGCTTTCGCCATCAGGCGAGAGAGCAGGGCATACTCTTTCGGCGTTAATTCAAGCGGTGTCTCGCCCAGTGAAACCAGGCGACGGGTCACATTGACGTGCAGATTGCCGACACTGATTTCATTGTCGCCCTGATTATTGTGACGACGCAGCAAGGCGCGCACACGGGCGTTGAGTTCTTCCAGCGCAAACGGCTTAACCAGATAGTCATCGGCACCGGTATCCAGCCCGGTGATACGGTCGCTGACGGTATCACGGGCGGTAAGGATTAATACCGGCAGGCTGATTTTTTCCCGACGAATACGTGCGAGGAAACTGAGGCCATCTTCATCAGGCAGCCCGAGATCTAACACGATCAGGCTGTAATGACCGTTGGCCAGGCACAGCGCCGCTTCATGGGCGGTGGTCACGCCATCGCAGACGTACCCTTCGCTTTGCATCGCGAGGATCAATCCTTGCAGTAATAACGCATCGTCTTCAACGACCAGCACTTTCATTTATTTCGCTCCTCTGCACGACGCCAGAATATCGTCGTTCGCCTGGTATTCCCTGGTATTCACACCCGCTAAACCTAACATGGTAGAGAATAAGTTATCCTGGGAATAGTCGTTTGCTTTTGCGTGATTTTTCAGACACTCATAATTCACGCCATAACGCTGCTGGTAATCCGGTGACAGCCAGATGAGCATCGGCACATGCTTCTGCGTATCCGGAGCGATAGACCACGGCAGACCGTGCAGATAAACGCCATTTTCACCGAGTGACTCACCGTGATCGGACAGATAAACCAGGCTGGTGGTAAAGGTGTTCTGCTTTGACTCCAGCAATTTGATGGCCTTATCGACGATATAATCCACGTTCACAATGGTGTTGTCGTAGGTATTCACCAGCTCTTCGCGGGTGCAGTTCTGAATTTCATTGCTGTCACAGGTTGGGCTGAACGTCCGCAGGTCTTTTGGATAGCGGTTGTAATAGGTTGGACCGTGGCTGCCGATGGTGTGTAAGACAATTACGCCATCGCCTTTCAGGTTGTTGATGTAGTCTTCCAGGCCGTGGAACAGCACGTCGTCATAGCATTCGCCGTCGATGCACTGGCCCGGCAAATCCAGACGAGTCATATCCTGATGCGGAACCCTGTCGCAAGCACCTTTACAGCCACCGTCGTTTTCATTCCACAGCACGTTGATGCCGGCTCGCTGGATCACGTCCAGCAGGCCTTCCTGATGCTGCGCCAGTTCCGCGTTGTAGTGGTCGCGTGGCATGTTGGAGAACATGCACGGCACGGAAACGGCTGTCGCGGTGCCACAAGAGGTGGTTTTCGGGAAATACACCACATCGTCTTTTGCCAGACGTGGGTTAGTGTCGCGTTCATAGCCGCCCAGCGAGAAGTTTTCTGCGCGCGATGTTTCGCCCAATACCAGAATCGTCAGGTTACGGCGAGGGCCGTTTTTCATCTCAGGTTTTTGGGTTGCGTCTTCACCGATATGCACCAGCGGCAGGTGTGCCAGGCGGTTGTGTGAATACCAGGAGTTGATGGCCACGACGCTGTTAGACGGGTTGAGTGACTTCACCAGCTCTTTGTTATTACGGAACAGCGACGCGTAATCTTTATAAAACAGCAAGGCAATAATCACGATCAGCAGTGCAGAACCGCCAATACTCGCCAGACGCAGTGCGATGCTTTTCCAGGCGCGGGCCGGTTTTTTCACCTTGATCCACAGTGCAATAAGCACCGCCAATACGCCAGAAAGCGCAATGGTCAGCACCATTTTGGTCGACATCAGGGCAAAGCTTTCTGCTGGTGTGGTGTCGATAATATTGGTGATCATCGAGCGGTCAATCACCACGCCAAACGTCATGATGAAGTACTGAGCCGAGGCACCCAGCAGAATAAACAGGCTGACCAACAGGCGGTCGAGCCACAGGAATGAGGACAGCGTCAGAATGATGTTAAGGGCACAAATCAGCACAATCGGCATGGTGGCGAACACCAGCGCGTTATGCAGGCCATCGACAGGCAGCAGCGCGAACGCTTGTTTATAGAATGCGACATTCAAAAACAGCGACATATAAAACGCGCACAGAATCAGATAGCTAACGTGCCCAAGAGTCGGGCGACGAAGGGAAAATCGTGACATCACAAAGCATCCGGCAGAAAAAGATGACGGTATGATGACAATCCAGCTTTAAGACAACCTTAAGAAATTAAGGTTTGGCTTAAAATGCAGCAGTTCAGCATGTGCAGCCACAGGCGGGGGACTTGCTCGGATGCCGATCTCTTTAATCAACGGCACCTTTACCTCAGGACTTTGTGTCCGAATTGATGAGTACATTCTCGTCAATAGTCGCAATCAGTTCTAAGAAGGAATCCCGGAGAGGGTTTTTTATTTTAGGATTCCACGCGATTCCAATGGGCCAGCTGTCATTGATGAGAGGGCAAGGGATCAAGGTGACGTTCGGAGGCAAAAAATGACGAGCGGCAGAGGGCAGTAATGCAACACCGTTTTGGGCTGCGACTAAAGCGAGAAGGGTATGGATATCATCCGTTTCAGTATACACGGCGGGTTCTAATCCAACGTTCGCAATAAAGTTTTTGGTTAACCCGTAGAGGCAGGGAGAGGCATTTTCATTTATCATGATCAGGTTGTTATCCTGAATTATCTCTTTTATGCTGATTGCATTATTAATATCTTTGTGAACGGCGAGCACAAAATTTTCATTTATGACTATTGCAGTGCTAAGTTTTTCATCAACAGGTAAACGTAAGAATCCTATATCAATACCCCCTTCAATTAACTGTTGGTATTGTATATTTGAAGGCGTGTCTTTTAACGTGATTTCGATATGCTTGTTTTTTTCGTTAAATGCTTTGACTAGTTCAGGCACTATTTTATAACTGGAAATTCCAAATGCAATAGACAGTTTTTGCGACTTTTCGTTTTTGATTGTATTAAGATAGGCATTGAATTCATTGTGCGTTTTTAAAAACTCTTTGCTTTTAGGGTAGAGTTGCTCACCCGCAATGGTGAGATATGAACCATGGCGGCCGCGTATAAATAGCTTTTCTCCTATTTGTTTTTCTAATGTTTGTATGTATTTTGTTAAAGCAGGTTGTGTCACACAAAGGGCTTCAGCAGCAGAATGGTAGCTTTCACTTTCAGCTAAGGCGATGAAGGCTCTAAGCAGTTTTACGTCCATGCTATTCATTCCATTATGTTATCAAACCTACGATTTTCTTGATTATACATTTTATTTATCTTTGGTAAATATGGGGTTTAAGACTGTTTTTGTGACTGGTTAGGGGCGTAATGAGCAATGAGTCATTGCAACTGAGAAATCAAAGTTAAAGTAAAAGGACAGGATAAATGAACGTGGATGACAGAAAAATTAAAGCAGTGCTGTTTGATATGGACGGGGTATTGGTTGATTCTCGAAGCGTGATCGAAAGAGCCTGGACAGAAGCTGGAGAAATGTATGGGATAAAAATCTCAGAGGATGACATACATAATCATATCCACGGGCAACCGGGTCCTCATACGATACAGGCCTTGTTTGGGCACCTGCCAACAATAGATCAGCAAAAAGTACAGACACATATTATCCACACTGAGAATACTGCGGATTGTGTGCCCATCCCTGGTGTTGCGGACTTCGTTAAAAAGTTAAGGGAGGCCGGCATTCCTTTGGGGATCGTCACTAGCGGATGGAGATATAAAATAGATCGTGTGATTGAGGCCCTCAATGCTCAATCATTTTTCTCGGTAATAGTGGAGAGAGATGATGTTAAAAGAGGCAAACCTTATCCCGATCCGTACCTTCTTGCGGCAGAAAAATTGACTCTTTCACCGATGGAAACGCTTGTTTTTGAGGACGCCAAGAGTGGTGTGATTTCAGCAGTGTCTGCAGGCTCTCTCTGCATAGGTATTGGGGGGGATGAATTGATGTCCTGTGGCGCAGTGTTCACTACGCCTGATTTTTTAGAAGCAAAGACATTTACGTATTCCAATGAGGGGACGGTGATTTCTTTCGGGGAAAATAAAACCATTTACATTAAGGCGGAGTGATAAGCGTGCCAGTGCTCAACCGGCACGCAGAAAAGGCGTTAACCCAACGCCTGAATGGCCTGTTCCAGCGCATCGCGCAGCAGGTGTCTGTCGTGGCGATAGCGAATATCACTGGCTTCGAGCTGAGTCTGGATCACGACTCGTCCTGCCATCTCAGACACATCCGCTTTTGGCCCAACGACCACGGCATCAATCACCGGTTTGCCGACGTAATGCTCCATCAGTTCGAGTTTTGCTTTCAGCGACAAACTGGCTGCGGCTGGGCTTAGCTCTTTGCCCAGATTGCCGATATAGACCATCGGCGCGGGTGTGCGTCGTAGCGCCTGCGCCATATCTTCCAGCAGCAGAATCGGCATCAGGCTGGTGTAGAAACTGCCCGGGCCAATCAGGATTAAATCGGCCTTTGCAATCGCGTGCACGGCTTCACGCGTGGCAGGCACGGACGGAGAAAGCATCAGTTCTTTCGGTGGCAGCTTCAGCTGATCGATATTCACTTCACCGTAGATTTCATGGCCTTCATCGTCGATAGCCATCAGGTCAACCGGGACTTCGGACATCGGGATCAGCGAAGCTTCAACTTTCAACAGGTTTCTGATCAGGTTGATCGCTTCCAGTGGCCGAACGCTCAGGTGATCCAGCGCCTTTAACATCAGATTACCGAGGTTATGCCCGGAAAGTTCGCCATTGCCACCAAAACGGTACTCAAACATGGCGGAGGCCACGCTCGGTTCGGTGATCAATTGATTCAGGCAGTTGCGCATGTCGCCCCAGGCAATGCCGCCTTCGGCGCGGCGGATACGACCGGTTGACCCGCCGTTATCGGTGGTGGTGACGATACCTGTCAGGCGAGAACCTAAAGAGGAGAGCGAAGACATCACTCGCCCCAGACCGTGCCCGCCGCCCAGCGCCACAACCCTGTCGAGATCCGCAAAAGTACGATTGCGCATAAAATTCCTTAAGAAAAACGAACCCTGTCACCTTAGCGTAACTACCCCTAAAAGACGATGCCAGGGTTAGGGCAAAATGACACATATCAATGCAAAAGCGTGATTTTTGCGTATTCTGTAGCGAAACTGCACGATCAGGTCGCTATGTATAAGATTATATAGCGAATGTATGGAATGGCGAAACTGGCATTTCCACGCTACTATCGGCTTAACCCGCTTTCGAAAGTCGGAAGCTACACTCTAGCCTTTGTGCCTAAGTCTGAGGATATGGCGCTCTGGCCGTGACGACAGTCACCAGGGTACAGAAAGAAATGACTGTGCCTCCCGTATCTGGAAAGGTGTACATGGCTCCACAACTCACCGATGCTTTCGCGCGCAAGTTCTATTATTTGCGTCTGTCGATTACCGATGTGTGCAACTTCCGTTGCACCTATTGCCTGCCCGATGGCTACAAGCCTGGCGGCGTCAGCAATAACGGCTTTCTCTCCGTAGATGAAATCCGCCGCGTCACCCGTGCATTTTCCGCCATGGGCACGGAAAAAGTGCGCCTGACGGGCGGCGAACCTTCGTTACGTCGCGATTTCACCGACATCATTGCTGCCGTGCGTGAAAACAAAGAGATTCGCCAGATTGCGGTCACCACCAACGGTTATCGTCTTGCGCGTGATGCACAAAACTGGCGCGAGGCCGGGTTAACGCATGTGAATGTCAGCGTCGACAGCCTTGATGCACGCCAGTTTCATGCCATCACCGGGCAGGATAAATTCCAGCAGGTGATGGAGGGTATCGATGCGGCCTTTGCTGCCGGGTTCGAAAAAGTGAAGGTCAACACCGTGCTGATGCGTGATGTGAACCATCACCAGCTCGATACCTTCCTGGCCTGGATCAAACCGCGCCCAATTCAGTTGCGTTTCATCGAACTGATGGAAACCGGCGAGGGCAGCGATCTGTTCCACAAACATCACATCTCCGGCATGGTGCTGCGCGGCGAGCTGCTTAAACGCGGCTGGATCCACCAGATTCGCCAGCGCAGTGACGGCCCGGCGCAGGTCTTCTGCCACCCTGATTATGCAGGGGAAATCGGGCTCATCATGCCGTACGAGAAAGATTTCTGCGCCAGCTGCAACCGGCTGCGCGTCTCCTCCACGGGAAAACTGCATTTGTGCCTGTTCGGCGACGGCGGCGTTGATCTTCGCGATCTGCTGGCCGAAGATGCGCAGCAGTCCGATCTCGAAACCCGTATCTCAACCGCTCTGGCGCAGAAAAAGCAGACCCATTTCCTGCATCAGGGTGATACCGGCATTACTCAGAATCTTTCATATATCGGCGGCTGAGCCGGGCCACCAGAAGAATAAGGAGGTTTGTTATGAGTCAGGTGAGTGCTGAATTTATCCCGACCCGCATCGCTATTCTTACCGTCTCCAGCCGCCGTGGCGAAGACGAAGACACGTCCGGCCATTATCTGCGTGATTCGGCGCAGGAAGCGGGCCACCATATTGCCGACAAGGCTATCGTCAAAGAGAACCGCTACGCGATTCGCGCCCAGGTCTCTGCGTGGATTGCCAGCGATGACGTGCAGGTTGTCCTGATTAACGGTGGCACCGGGTTGACCGAGGGCGATCAGGTGCCAGAAGCGTTGCTGCCGCTGTTTGACCGCGAAGTGGAAGGCTTCGGCGAAGTGTTCCGCATGCTGTCGTTTGAAGAGATTGGCACCTCGACCCTGCAATCTCGTGCCGTCGCGGGCGTTGCCAATAAAACGCTGATTTTCGCTATGCCGGGGTCGACCAAAGCCTGCCGTACCGCGTGGGAAAATATCATTGCGCCGCAGCTTGATGCGCGCACCCGTCCGTGTAATTTCCATCCTCATTTGAAGAAATAAACCATGTCGCAACTGACGCATATTAACGCCGCCGGTGAAGCCCATATGGTGGATGTTTCCGCCAAAGCAGAAACGGTACGCGAAGCGCGCGCCGAAGCGTTCGTCACCATGAAATCGGAAACGCTGGCGATGATCATCGACGGCAGTCACCACAAAGGCGATGTTTTCGCCACAGCGCGTATTGCCGGTATTCAGGCCGCCAAACGCACCTGGGAGCTTATCCCGCTTTGCCATCCTCTGATGCTCAGTAAAGTGGAAGTGAACCTGCAAGCCCAGCCGGAACAAAATCAGGTGCGCATTGAAACGTTATGCCGCCTGACAGGCAAAACGGGTGTTGAAATGGAAGCCCTGACAGCCGCTTCCGTGGCCGCGCTGACCATCTACGACATGTGCAAAGCCGTGCAAAAAGACATGGTGATTGGCCCGGTTCGTCTGCTGACGAAAAGCGGCGGCAAGTCTGGTGATTTTAAGGCGGACGCATGATTAAGGTGCTTTTCTTCGCGCAGGTGCGTGAACTGGTGGGAACCGATGCGCTGCAACTCGACTGCAACGCCGAGACGGTAGAGCAATTACGTGAACAACTGGCCGCAAAAGGCGATCGTTGGGCGTTAGCACTGGAAGAAGGCAAGCTGCTGTCGGCAGTGAACCAGACGCTGGTGGAAAGCTCGCACCCGATTGTCGATGGTGATGAAGTGGCTTTCTTCCCCCCGGTGACAGGAGGCTGAAGATGAGCGAAACGCTGATCCGTGTGACGAGTGAGCGCTTTAACCTCGGTACCGAATATAGCTGGCTGGCGGAGCGTGATGAAGACGGCGCGGTCGTCACCTTTACCGGCAAAGTACGCAACCACAATCTGGGCGACAGCGTGAAAGCGCTGACGCTGGAACACTATCCAGGCATGACGGAAAAGGCGCTGGCGGAAATTGTCGACGAAGCGCGCAACCGCTGGAAACTGGGCCGCGTTTCAGTGATTCATCGCATCGGCGAAATGTGGCCGGGCGAGGAAATTGTATTTGTCGGCGTGACCAGCGTGCACCGCGGCAGCGCTTTTGCCGCCGGGGAATTCATTATGGATTACCTGAAAACGCGCGCCCCGTTCTGGAAACGTGAAGCCACGCCGGAAGGCGAACGCTGGGTGGAATCCCGCGACAGCGATCAGGAAGCCGCAAAGCGCTGGTAAAACACGTTTTTCGGACCTCTACTCCAGAGGCATGTGGTACGCTTAGTAAACACACATCTTTTCAGAGGTATTCATCATGGACCGATACTCGCGTCCCGATTCAATCGTGCAGGCACGCTCTGGCCTGCAGACCTATATGGCGCAGGTATATGGCTGGATGACCTGCGGATTGCTGCTGACGGCGTTTGTGGCGTGGTTTGCCGCGAATACCCCGGCGGTGATGATGTTTGTCTTCTCCAGTAAAATCACTTTCTTTGGTTTGATCATCGTCCAACTGGGGCTGGTGTTCGTGCTTTCCGGTATGGTACAGCGACTGAGCGCTGGCGTGGCGACCACGCTGTTCATGCTGTATTCCGCGCTAACCGGGCTGACGCTTTCCAGTATCTTCCTCGCGTATACCTACAGCTCCATCGCCAGTACGTTTATCGTCACGGCGGGGATGTTTGGCGCAATGAGCCTCTACGGTTACACCACTAAACGCGATTTAACCGGCATGGGCAAAATGCTGTTTATGGCGCTGATTGGGATTGTGCTGGCTTCGCTGGTGAATATCTGGCTGAAGAGCACGCCGCTGATGTGGGCCGTGACCTATATCGGCGTGGTGGTGTTTGTCGGCCTGACAGCGTATGACACGCAGAAACTGAAAAGAATTGGTGAGCAAATTGATACTCGTGACAGCAGCAACCTGCGCAAATATGCGATCCTCGGCGCGCTGACACTGTACCTTGATTTCATCAACCTGTTCCTGATGCTGCTGCGCATTATGGGCAACCGCCGCTAAACCTTGTTGCCCGGTGGCGCTAACGCTTACCGGGCTTACAAGCCCGTAGGCCGGGTCAGGCGAAGCCGCCATCCGGCAATCAGGGAATCTCACTTCGCCATCACCTTCTCATTCTTCGCTCTCAGCTTCTTCGCGCGGCTTTCCAGCCCCAGATAACACACCGTCGCTAACGCAAGTGGAATAAAGAAATAGAGCACCCGATACGCCAGCAGCGCGGCGATAATTGTGCCTTGTGAAGCGTGTTCGCCTGCCAGCAAGGCGATGAATACCGCTTCGAGTACACCAATGCCCGCCGGAATATGTACGATAACGCCTGCGATGCTGCTCACCAGCAACACGCCTAACACGAAGAAATAATTCACCTCTTGCCCCAACAGCAGCCAGATGATTGCCCCCATGGCCATCCAGTTGGCGCTGGAAATCCCCATTTGCACGAGGGCGAAGCGCCACGAAGGCAACACCAGTTTTTGGCCTCTGACCGTCAGATGACGTCGTTTGGCAAAGGCACAAGCCCAGAGATAAACCGCAATCATCAGTAGTAACGCACCGCCGATGATGCGCAGCGTGGTATCGCTGATGTACCAGTGTGCGGGCAAATCAACGACGCCGATGCTGAAGATAACTCCGCCGAGCAGAACGTACCCCAGCCAGTTAGTGGTGATACTCAGGGAGAAGATGCGGGTGATGGTTGCACCGGGTAATCCCAGCCGGGAATACAAGCGATAGCGCATGCCGATCCCGCCAACCCAGGTGCTCAGCGTCAGGTTAAAGGCATAACAGATAAACGACACCAGCATCACCTGGCGTTTCGCCAGCTTGTGGCCGCAGTAGGCTCGCCCGAGCAAATCGTAACAGCCATAAATCAGGTAGCTGAAAATGACCAGCGCCACGGCACTCAGCAGGGCGGTGCGGTTATAGTCACGAATGACATTCCACACTTCCTGCCAGTCGACTTTGCGCGCGTAAACCACCAGCAGCACCGCCACGGCGATGAAAAACAGCCACGTCAGGATTTTTTTTGCCAGCCGCCAGCGAGGATGTGAATGACTCATCAGGGTTTTACCCCCGGATTCTCTGGTTCAATTCGGTCCTGGGTTTCAAGCGTGGTTTGCACTGGCGGCGCCACCTGTGCCAGCTTCGGCGTGTGGGCTGGCAGCCAGCCGACCAGCGCCGGGAAGTGGCGTAAGAAGTGGAACGCCAGCACGCTTTTGCTCAGATTCCACCAGCTGCGTTTGGGGATCATCGAGGCATCGACCTGCTGGCTGTCATGCTCGATGAGCTGATTGAGGTTGTCCCGCAATGTCTGATTAAACGCTCTGTCGTGAACGATCAGGTTCGCTTCCAGATTGAGTGACAGGCTGAGCGGGTCCAGATTGCTGGAACCCACTGTCGCCCAGTGATCGTCCATTAGCGCCACTTTGCCGTGCAGCGGGCGGCGCTGATATTCGAAAATCTGCACGCCGCCTTTCACCAGATAGTTGTACAGCAGGCGTGCGCCGACTTTCACGATGGGCATGTCTGGTTCGCCCTGAACCACCAGTTTGACCGTCACACCCCGGCGTGCGGCATTGCGCATAGCGTGCAGCAGACGATAGCCCGGGAAGAAATAGGCATTGGCGATAATCACTTCCCGGCGGGCATTAGCGAGCATCTTCAGATAATGCCGTTCGATGTCATCGCGATGTTCGTCGTTATCGCGCCAGACGAACAGCGTTTGCGCCTCGCCCGGCGTGCGGTTTTCCTCTGGTCGATGGCGGCGTCGCCAGAAGCGGCGCGCGTTGGCGTTACCGGGCAAGTTTTCCAGCTCGAACTGCAAAATATCCTGTACCACCGGGCCTTCCACTCGGACTGCATAATCCTGTTTTGCTTCCGGGCCGTAGTCGGACATATGCTCTGCGGAATAGTTGATGCCGCCGACAAAAGCCACCACGCCATCGACCACCACAATTTTGCGGTGCATTCTGCGAAAGAGGTTGGTGCGCAGACCAAACAGGCGAGGGCGCGGATCGTAATAGCGAAACACCACGCCCGCGGCGGTTAACTCGCCGACAAAGCGATCGCTCAGATCGGGCGAGCCGTAGCCGTCGAGCAGAACTTCAATTTGCACACCGCGCTGGGCGGCTTTCAGTAACACGTCATGTAATTGCCAGCCGATGTTGTCTTCAAACCAGATAAACGTTTCCAGAATGATTTTGCTTTCAGCGTGCTCGATGGCGCTGAACACCGCGGGATAATACTGGTCACCGTTCTCCAGAAGCTGGATTTGATTGCCTTCTCGCCAGCTGCATTTCATAAATGGATCTCCGCGCTCAACGGCGCATGGTCGGAAAGATGTCGCCACTGGCTCAGCGTCAAGGCTGTCGGCTGGCTGGCGTGAGCGTTTTTGACATAGATTCTGTCCAGCCGTAATAAGGGAAAACGCACCGGGAAGGTTCGCACTGGGCGGCCCAGCGCGCGGGTGAAAATCTCTTCCAGCCCCGCCTGTGTTTTTAACGGGGCATTTGCTCGCAGACGCCAGTCGTTGAAGTCACCCGCCACAATAACCGGCTCATTTTCTGGTAAGCCGTTTACCCACTCGCTCAGCATCGTAATCTGTGCCTGACGATGCGCCTCACGCAAGCCGAGGTGCACGCAGATAACGTGAATGGGCGTTGATAAATGCGGCGGCACAATCCGGCAATAAAGCAGGCCGCGCTTTTCACTCTCGCCCACCGAGATATCTCGGTTTTCGTAATGCTCAATCGGGAAGCGCGACAGCACCGCATTACCGTGATGGCCTTCGGGATAAACCGCGTTACGACCGTAGGCATAGTCACTCCACATGGTATCGGCGAGAAATTCGTAATGACTGGTGTCCGGCCAGTTCTCGACATGCAGCGGGTGAACTTCATGGGCACCAAGGACTTCCTGCAGACAAACTATGTCCGCGCCCACGGTACGAACCGCATCGCGCAGCTCCGGCAACATAAAGCGTCGGTTAAACGCGGCGAAGCCTTTATGGGTGTTGATCGTCAGTATTTTTAGGGAAAAAGGGGCTGAGTTCTGGGTCATCATTCTCCTGCCAGTGTCACTGTCCTGAATAAAATAGTGTAGTAGCCGTCACAAAAAGGTGCGGTGTTACGGAATTTTCCGTAAAGTCCGGTACTCTGAATAACAGTTGAAAATGCTTCGGGAGAGATGACATGAAGTGGCAACAACGAATTCGTGTCGCAACTGGCCTGAGCTGCTGGCAGATTATTTTGCATCTGCTGGTCGTTGCAGTTCTGGTATTGGGATGGATGAGCGGGGCGCTGGTGCGCGTGGGGCTGGGGCTCTGCGTGCTTTACGGCGTAACAGTGCTGTTGATGTTAATGCTCCAGCGCCACCACGAAGAACGCTGGCGTGACGTGGGCGATTTTCTGGAAGAACTGACCACCACCTGGTATTTCGGTGCGGCGGTGATCGTCCTGTGGTTGCTTTCACGCGTGCTGCAAAACAACCTGTTGCTGGCGCTGGCCGGCGTGGTCATTCTGGCTGGCCCGGCGATTGTGTCGCTGCTGGCGAAAGACAAAAAGTTACGCAACGTTACGGCGAAACATCGCGTACGCCACTGAGCCTGTTGTGGTCGCTATCACCAGTAGCGGCCACAAGCTCTGCCAGACGATATCAAAGCTGGCATCCTTCAAATAAATCTGCTTGGTAATATCCGTAAAGTGACGAATCGGGTTAATCCACGTCGCGTTCTGCAGCCACACCGGCATGTTCTCAACCGGGGAAACATATCCCGAAAGCAAAATGGCCGGCATCATAAAGACAAACACGCCGATAAACGCCTGCTGCTGCGTTGAGCACAGCGACGAAATCAACAGGCCAAATCCCACCAGCGACAAGCCATACACAATCATGGTGAAGTAAAACAGCGCCAGCGATCCCGAGAACGGTATTTGATAGGCGAAGATACCTATCGCCAGCACGATACTGGCCTGGAAGGTGGCGACAATCAGCGCTGGCACCGCTTTGCCGACGAAAATTTGCCACGTGGCGAGCGGTGAAACCAGAAGCTGATCCAGCGTGCCTTGCTCACGTTCACGTGCAACGGAAAGCGACGTGACAATCATCACCCCGATAGTGGTGATCATCGCAATCAATGACGGCACTACGAACCATTTGTAATCCAGATTCGGGTTGTACCAGTTGCGCACCACCAACTTGCTGTTGTTGGGCTTCGGTTTGCCGTCGAGCAATTCCTGTTGGTAATCCTCCACAATCTGTTGCAGATAATTCGCCGCAATCTGGGCGCTGTTGGAGTTGCGACCATCCAGAATCAGCTGCATCGGCGCGGTTTGCAGGCTGTCGATATTGCGGGAGAAATCCGCCGGGAAGCGCACCAGCAGCAAGGCCTTTTGCGTGTCGATGGTCGGCTGGATCTCCTGCGGGCTTTTCAGCAACAGAATATGGGTAAAGGCTTTAGCCCGGGCAAACCGCTGAGTCAGTTCTACCGCATGCTTGCCGTTGTCTTCGTTGTAAATGGCAATCGTGGCGTTGGTGACTTCCAGCGTGGCGGCGAACGGGAACAGGAACACCTGAATCAGCACCGGCATAATCAGGATCGCCCGCGTCTGCGGTTCGCGCAGCAGCGATTGCAGCTCTTTTCGAATCAGTGTCCATAAGCGATGAAACATCTTTACTCCTTAATCACCCGCGTCGGGTGGCGGCTGCGCCTGACCCGACCTACAAACTGCATACCTCGTAGGCCCGGTCAGCACAGCGCCACCGGGCAATGTGTCAGTCCAGCCGACGTTTGGTTTTCAGCCATGTCAGGCCGATAAACATCACCGCCGAGGCAATCAAAAACAGCACGTTAATCACCAGCACCACCGGGATATTGCCCGCCAAAAACAGGCTTTGCAGGGTGCTGACGAAGTAACGCGCCGGAATGATGTACGTCACCACGCGAATCGCCGCTGGCATGCTGTCTATCTGGAAAATAAACCCGGACAGCATAATCGACGGCAAAAACGCGGCGTTGAGCGCCACCTGAGCAGCGTTAAACTGATTGCGGGTTATGGTGGAAATCAGCAGCCCCATGCCGAGCGTGCTGAGCAGAAACAGGCTGGTAATGAAGAAGAGAATCACCAGCGAGCCACGGTAGGGCACCCCGAGAATAAACACCGACACCAGCATACAAAGCAGCATCGCCAGCATCCCGAGAAAATAGTAAGGGATCAGTTTGCACAGCAGCAGTTCGGCGCGGGTGACTTCGGTGGAGAGCAGCGCTTCCATGGTCCCGCGCTCCCACTCACGGGCCACCACCAGCGAAGTAAGGATCGCGCCGATAACCGTCATGATGATGGTCACCGCGCCCGGAATAATAAAGTGCTGGCTGATGGCCGCCGGGTTAAACCAGTAGCGCGTCTGGACGTCGATAAGCGGCTCAAATTTTTCGCCCCGGTCTTCCGCTCGCTGCATCTGCCAGATTTGCCAAATCCCTTGCACATAGCCTTGCACAAAGTTGGCGGTATTGGGTTCGCTGCCGTCGGTGATCACCTGAATCGGCGCTTCGTCACCGTCGCGCGCCATTTGCGCTGCAAAGTTCACCGGGATAACCACCAGCCCGCGAATTTTGCCCGCCTGCATTTTCTGGATAAGCGCCTGGCGGTTATCGCTTACGGTGGCGTCAATGTAGGGCGAACCGGTCATGGTGTGGGCGAAGTCGAGCGCTTCCTCGCTTCGCTGTTCCAGTAAAATCCCCACTCGCAGCTTGCTCGAATCGAGGTTGATACCGTAGCCGAAGATAAAGAGCAGCATCAGCGGGATAACCACGGCAATCAGCCAACTGCTGGGATCGCGAATAATCTGCCGGGTTTCTTTCACGCACAGGGCGCGAACCCGCCGCCAGGAGAGAACGTTACTGGCCATCGGCATGCTCCTTATCCCAGTCATGGATAAGCGTAATAAACGCTTGTTCCATCGTTGGATCAGTCGTTTCCTCGTCAGCCGCTTTGGCTTTCAAATCATCCGGCGTGCCGCTGGCAATCAGCTTGCCACGGTACACCAGGCCAATGCGATCGCAGTATTCCGCTTCGTCCATAAAGTGCGTTGTCACCATCACGGTGACACCTTTTTCCACCATGCTGTTGATGTGCAGCCAGAACTCGCGGCGGGTGATAGGGTCGACGCCAGAGGTCGGCTCATCGAGAAACAGAATATCCGGCTCGTGCATCAACGAGCAGGCCAGCGCCAGTCGTTGCTTAAACCCGAGCGGTAAATCGTCCGTGGCGTGGTTGCTGATACTTTTCAGGCCGAAAGCGTCGCTCATCTTGTCGATTTTTTCGGTTTGCGCTTTCCCGCGCAGACCGTACACGCCAGAGAAAAAGCGCATGTTCTGCTCGACCGTCAGGTTGCCGTACAGCGAGAACTTTTGCGCCATGTAGCCCAGATGCTGACGAGCCTTGCCGGAGCTGACTTTTAAATCCATGTCCAGCACCAGCGCTTTGCCGGAGGTGGGCACCAGCAGGCCACACATCATTTTGAAGGTGGTGGATTTGCCCGCACCATTTGGGCCGAGCAGGCCGAAAATCTCACCACGTTTGACAGCAAAATTGACATGATCGGTGGCGGCAAAATCACCGAATTTCTTGGTGAGTTCTTTGGCCTCAATCACTGTTTCGCCGGGCTCGCCCTCTACGGTGTGAAGAATGGCGGCAAGCAGGGATTCGGACGTACCAGCGCCGCCCAGCAGGTCGATAAATGCGTCTTCAAAACGAGGGTCGGTTTCAGCTATCTCAATGTCAGGCATGCCTTCTGCCTGACGAATATCGTTAGCGGTGGCGTCTTTCTTAAGGATGAGGCGCACAGAGCGACCCTGAATCATGCCGTCGCTGACCTGCGGCAATTTGAGCGTGCGTTGCAGCAGCTTGCGATTGTTCTCTTGCGGGCTGTTCAGCAGAAAACTGCGTCCGCGCATGGTGTCGGTCAATGCTTTTGGTTCGCCTTGATACAGCAGCTCGCCTTCGTTCATCAACAGCACGTCTCGGCACTGTTCGGCCTCATCCAGATAAGACGTGCTCCAGAGGATCAGCATCCCGTCGCCAGCCAGTTCATGCACCATTTGCCACAGTTCGCGGCGTGAAATCGGGTCAACCCCGACGCCCGGTTCATCAAGCAGCAAAACTTTTGGCTCGCCGACCAGCGTACAAGCCAGGCCTAATTTTTGTTTCATCCCACCGGAAAGCTTGCCCGCCAGACGTTCGGTAAATGGGCCAAGCGACGTAAATTCCAGCAACCGGGCGAAGGTTTTCTCGCGAACGTCACCGGTGACGCTGCGTAAATCGGCATACAGCGTCAGGTTTTCCATCACCGTTAAATCTTCGTACAGGCCGAATTTCTGCGGCATATAGCCGAGCGCGGCGTGCAGGGCGCTGCTGTCGTGAATTGGGTCGTAGCCGATAACGCTCACGCTGCCTTCATCGGGTTTCAGTAACCCTGCCAGCATCCGCATCAGTGTGGTTTTGCCCGCGCCATCGGGGCCGACGAGCCCGGTGACATAGCCTGATTGTATGGTGCAATCCAGCTTTGCTACGGCAGGCTTATCCATGCCGGTAAAGCGTTTGATAAGCCCGTTAAGCTTAATCACCGCTTCACTCATGAGTGTCTCCCTGCTGGAATTTCACGGTCACCGGCATGCCCTGACGCAGGGCATCATCGGCATCGGTCACGATAATGCGCAAGCGATAGACGAGATCCGTGCGCAGGTCTGGGGTTTCAACCGTTTTGGGGGTGAATTCTGCCGTCGGGGAAACAAAGCCAATTTTGCCGTGATAAGGCTTATTTGGGCGACCGTCAGTATAGAGCAGCAGTTCGCGCCCTGGCTGGGCCTGATTCAGGCTGCTTTCATCGACATAAGCTCGCACCCAAACCGGGCGAGTCAGGGAAAGCGTCAACACGGTGCTTCCGGCATTGAGCATGCTGCCGGGCTCCACGGCGCGAGTCAGAATAGTGCCGTCAGACGGGGCGAGCAGGGTGGTGTCCTGCAAATCGAGCTGCGATTGTGCCAGCTGCGCCTGAGCCTGTTCGAGGCTGGCTTTGGCCTGAGCAATTTCCTGCGGACGGTTACCGGCGTGATACTGGTTCAGTTTGTCCTGGGCAGATTTCAGCGTCGCTTGCGCCTGGTCGCGTGAGGAACGGGCATTTTCCAGGTCGTTGGCGGAAATAGTCCGGCTTTTCCACAACCCCTGCTGACGTTGATAGAAGTTTTGCGCGTAATCAGCGGCGGCTTTTGCCTGGCGTACCGCAGCGGCGGCCTGCGCGATTTCTTCATCGCGATAACCTGCCACCAGCAAGTCATATTTTGCCTGGGCTGCGGCCACGTTGGCTTTGGCCTGCATCAGCGCATTTTCATAAGGGGCATGATCCAGCTCGCCCACTGTTTGCCCGGCTTTGATCGCATCGCCTTCATCGACCTGCAAAGTCTGCAAGCGTCCCCCGACACGGAAGCTCATATTGACGGTGCGAATATCCACGTTGCCATAGAGGGTCAGGCCGTTGTCTTTTTTGCTCTGATACCAGAAAGCCCCTGCGGCAATGGCCGCGACGATGAGTGCCACCGTCAGACCGAGGATAATGGGTTTTTTCATGACTTCAGCTCCTTTGCGAGAGTCCTTGCAGCAAGAGATCGATATGGGTGGCGATCACCTGGAAAATGATCCCGGCTTTTTCCTCATCAAACTTCGCCCAGCCGGTGCGCAGCAAAATGGTTTCCTGGCCTAACCGGAAGGCGAGGATTTGGCCGAGCAACGCGTGGGTGTGCAATATGGTTTGGGTGTCGTTGGGATCAAGCCCTGTCCAGGCGGCAATCAGGCGCGTCAAATGCCCGTGCAGCGGGGCAATCACCTGGTCGTGAATTAATTGATAGGCGGGTGAGGGCGAAAGCTGCTCACGGGAGATAAACTTACTGAGATTGACGGTTTCATCCTGAGTCAGCAGCAGGATCATGTTTTTACTGGCGCTGAGGATGAGGTCGCGAATCGCGTCTTTGTCTGGATTGGGCTGGCTCAACAACTGCTCGCCTGTTTCGGCAAGCGGGCGGAAGTTGCTGCCAATGAAATCGGCAATCCACTGGGCGCAGGCCAAATAGAGATCTTCTTTCGAGCCGAAATAGTAGGGAATGGCGGCGATGTTTTGCCCGGCCAGGGCGGCAATATCGCGGGTGGTGGCATGCAGGCCATATTCGCCGAACTGGGCGATGGCCGCCCGGATAAGCTGGTTTTTGGCTTGTTCGCCTTTGCTGGTGATGGGCGTGGTATTCATCGCGCCTCACAAAGTTAATCAATCGATTGATTAAGATTATGACTGTTTTTTCACCTTGTCCACATTCAGTGGCAATTTATTTCGTGGATGAATAGAAGAGGGATATTTTATGCGGTGTGTCACAAAAACTGCTACACTCCGCCCCTTGCTGACATTATCGTTTTTGTCTTACCGCACTATCACTATCACCCTGAAAACGATACCTGTCATGGTCGGGGCGGTTCGGAGTTGTTATGTCTTTTGAAACCCTTGGCCTGAACGCTGAGATCCTGCGCGCGATTGCGGAGCAGGGCTACAGCCAGCCTACCCCTATTCAGCAGCAGGCTATTCCTTGCGTGCTGCAAGGCCGTGATCTGATGGCGAGCGCCCAGACCGGTACCGGCAAAACCGCCGGATTTACCCTGCCGCTGCTGCAACAACTGGTGCAGAAAGAGCCGCACGCGAAAGGTCGTCGCCCGGTTCGTGCTCTTATCCTTACCCCTACTCGTGAACTGGCCGCTCAGGTCGGCGAGAACGTTCGCGAGTACAGTAAATACCTCAATATTCGTTCGATGGTTGTGTTCGGTGGCGTGAGCATTAACCCGCAGATGCTGAAACTGCGCGGGGGTGTTGACGTGCTGGTGGCGACGCCGGGTCGTCTGTTAGACCTCGAACACCAGAATGCGGTGAGCCTCGATAAAGTCGAAATTCTGGTACTGGACGAAGCCGACCGTATGCTGGATATGGGCTTCATCCATGATATCCGCCGCGTGCTGGCGAAATTACCTGCCAAGCGTCAGAACCTGCTGTTCTCCGCGACCTTCTCTGATGAGATCAAAGCGCTGGCCTCTAAATTGCTGCACAACCCGCTGGAAGTAGAAGTGGCGCGTCGCAACACCGCTTCTGAGCAAGTCACTCAGCACGTGCATTTCGTGGATAAGAAACGCAAGCGGGAACTGCTGTCGCAGATGATTGGCGAAGGCGACTGGAAACAGGTGCTGGTGTTCACCCGTACCAAGCATGGCGCCAACCATCTGGCAGAACAGTTGAACAAAGACGGCATTCGCAGCGCCGCAATTCACGGTAACAAGAGTCAGGGCGCACGTACCCGTGCACTGGCAGAGTTTAAATCCGGCGATCTGCGCGTGCTGGTAGCAACGGATATCGCGGCCCGTGGCCTGGATATCGAAGAGCTGCCGCACGTGGTGAACTACGAGCTGCCAAACGTACCGGAAGATTACGTCCACCGTATCGGTCGTACCGGGCGTGCAGCCGCGACGGGTGAAGCGCTGTCACTGGTTTGTGTGGATGAACACAAACTGCTGCGCGACATCGAGCGTTTGCTGAAAAAAGAGATCCCGCGCATTGCGGTGCCGGGCTATGACGTCGATCCGTCTATCCAGGCAGAGCCGATTCAAAACGGTCGTCAAAGCCGTGGCGGCGGTGGTCGTGGTCAGGGCCAGCCTCGCCGTAACGACGGTGGTCAGGCACGCCGCAGTGATAAACCAGCCGGTAACGGCCAGGCGCGTCGCAGTGACAAACCAGCCGCAGGCGGTCAGGCTCGTCGCGCTGAGGGCGATCAGCCGCGCAGAGAAGGTGCTGCCCCGCGTCGTCGCCGTCCGCGTAAGCCTGCTGCTGCGCAGTAAGCGTAAAGAAAAAGACAATGGTCGCTCCGGCGGCCATTTTTTTTGCCCCATTTTCCTGACGCACAAGCTCGGTATCTCTCGTAGGCCGGTATCAGGCGAAGCCGCCACCCGGCTTGTCGTGAATGTTTTGCCCCCATCGCCGGAAAGTGTCAGAATAGTGGCTGTTTATACAGTATTCGGACATCTTCAATGGCACTTACCGCCGCGCTGAAGGCGCAAATCGCGTCCTGGTATAAGGCGCTTCAGGAACAGATCCCCGATTTCATTCCCCGGGCACCGCAACGGCAAATGATTGCCGATGTGGCTAAAACGCTCACCGGTGAAGAGGGCAGGCATCTGGCTATCGAAGCGCCAACAGGCGTCGGTAAAACGCTGTCTTACCTGATTCCCGGTATCGCCATTGCTCGTGAAGAAGAAAAAACGTTGGTCATCAGTACCGCCAACGTGGCCCTTCAGGATCAGATCTACAGCAAAGACCTGCCGTTGCTGAAAAAAATCATTCCCGACCTGCGTTTTACCGCGGCCTTTGGTCGTGGGCGCTATGTCTGCCCGCGTAATCTCGCCGGGCTTTCTAGCTCTGAGCCGACACAGCAGGATTTGCTGGCGTTTCTGGATGATGACCTCACGCCCAATAGCAAAGAAGAACAAAAACGCTGCGCAAAGCTGAAAGCCGATCTCGACAGTTATAAATGGGATGGCCTGCGCGATCACACCGATCAGGCGATTGACGACGGATTATGGAGCCGTTTAAGCACCGACAAAGCCAGTTGCCTGAACCGTAACTGTTTCTACTATCGCGAATGCCCGTTCTTTGTGGCGCGGCGCGAAATTCAGGAAGCAGAAGTGGTGGTCGCTAACCATGCGCTGGTGATGGCGGCGATGGAGAGCGAAGCGGTATTGCCGGAGCCAAAAAACCTGCTGTTGGTGCTCGATGAGGGCCACCATCTGCCGGATGTTGCCCGCGATGCGCTGGAGATGAGTGCGGAAATTACCGCGCCGTGGTTCCGGTTGCAGCTCGATTTGTTCAGCAAGCTGGTGGCGACCTGCATGGAGCAATTCCGCCCGAAAACCACGCCGCCGCTGGCGGTGCCAGAACGCCTGACAGAGCATTGCGATGAGCTGCAGGAACACATCGTTTCGCTCAACAATATCCTGAATTTGTACATGCCTGCCGGGCCGGAAGCAGAACACCGTTTTGCCATGGGCGAGCTTCCAGATGAGGTGATGGCCCATTGTCAGCGGCTGGCGAAACTGACTGAAATGCTGCGCGGCCTGGCGGAATTGTTCCTCAACGATTTGAGTGAACGCACCGGGTCTCACGATATCGTGCGTTTGCACCGCGTGTTGCTACAGATGAACCGTGCGCTGGGCATGTTTGAATCGCAGAGCAAACTCTGGCGTTTGGCTTCACTCGCCCAGGCTTCAGGCGCGCCAGTCAGCAAATGGGCCACGCGGGACATGCGAGACGGGCAGCCGCACGTCTGGTTCCACTGCGTGGGCATTCGCGTCAGCGATCAGCTGGAAAAGCTGCTGTGGCGCAGCGTGCCTCATATCGTGGTAACGTCCGCGACGCTGCGTTCGCTGAACAGTTTTTCTCGTTTGCAGGAAATGAGCGGCCTGAAGGAGAAGGCCGGAGATCGCTTCGTGGCGCTGGACTCACCGTTTAACCACGTCGAACAGGGCAAAATCATCATTCCACAGATGCACTTTGAACCGCTGATGGAACACGAAGAGCAGCACATCGCGGAGATGGCCGCCTTCTTCCGTGAACAGGTGGAAAGCAAAAAGCACCTGGGAATGCTGGTGCTGTTCGCCAGCGGGCGTGCCATGCAGCGCTTCTTAGAGTGCGTACCGGATTTACGCTTACTGCTGCTGGTGCAGGGCGATCAGCCGCGTTATCGATTAGTGGAGTTGCATCGTAAACGGGTTGAAGGCGGCGAGCGTAGCGTGCTGGTTGGGTTGCAATCCTTCGCGGAAGGCCTCGACCTGAAAGGCGAATTGCTCAGCCAGGTGCACATCCACAAAATTGCTTTCCCGCCAATCGACAGCCCGGTGGTGATCACCGAAGGTGAATGGCTGAAAAGCCTCAATCGTTACCCGTTTGAGGTCCAAAGCCTGCCAGCGGCGTCGTTCAATTTGATTCAGCAGGTGGGGCGACTGATTCGTAGCCACGGCTGCTGGGGCGAGATAGTGATTTATGACAAGCGCCTGCTGACCAAAAATTATGGCCCGCGTTTGCTCAACGCCTTGCCTGTGTTCCCGATCGAGCGCCCCGAAGTGCCGGAAGTCAAAAAAAGCCCGGCAAAACTGGCTACCGGGCCGAAAAAAAGCGTCCGTACTAAGAGGCGCGGGCCTACTGGTAAATAAAGGTCACCTGCACCACGCTGCTGAACGTCCCGGCGCTGACGGGCGTTGAGGTGGTGTAATAAAAAGTCCCGGTACTAAAACCGGAGGCCTTGCCGTCAACAGACGGGATTAGTTGATAGCGATGGAGTTGATGCAGTTTTTTGTGAGCTTGTAGCCGTTATTTTCAGGGCAGAGTATTAATCATGCTCACCATATTTTTCTCTGAGGCGGGTAGTGATCCGGTCCATGGCCTTACGCTCTTTGGCGAAGGTGCGTGCATAACGTTCCTTGCCCTGTAACCCCAGCATTGGACGCCAGATTTGGGGCGGGTTGTGTTCCGCGCCTTTATTGACGGGGTCGTTCTTATCGGGCTGGCAGGCATCTTCAATTTCTTTGGGCCACACTGGGATTTTACAGGTCTTCATCACTAGCCAGCGCGGAAAGCTGATCACAAAAAAGATGGGAATTTGCGTAAGCGGCTCATCTGAACCGTATTGACGGTTAGACGTTGCTAAGATCGAGCTTCCAGGGAAGCAGGTCGTGTACCTTGTTTGACGGCCAGTCT
>NZ_JBJDNI010000016.1:0-115266 GCF_044900545.1 Scandinavium sp. NPDC088450
CTGTAAAGGCACGATGAGGTCTCTTCTGTTTTGTTAGCGCAACCAGTAGATCACACTTCATCGTGCTTTTCACTTTTGTGGGGATACCTCAGCCCTCAGGGAGAGGGGATCGTAAGGTGCGGGTTTTGATTTTCTCCCTCGTCCTGTGGGAGGGGATCGTAAGGTGCGGGTTTTGATTTTCTCCCTCATCCTGTGAGAGGGGATCGTAAGGTGCGGGTTTTGATTTTCTCCCTCGCCCTGTGAGAGGGGATCGTAAGGTGCAGGTTTTGATTTTCTCCCTCGTCCTGTGAGAGGGGATCGTAAGGTGCAGGTTTTGATTTTCTCCCTCGCCCTGTGGGAGAGGGTCGGGGAGAGGGCATCAGGCATTAGCCGATCTAAAACGTTTTACCTGTTGTTCCTCAGCCCCGCGTTTCATCACCCGATTCAACACCTCAGCCTCCAGTTCTGCCAGACGTACCGAGCCTTTTCGGCGAGGGCGTGGCAGATCAATCGTCAGATCTAACCCGATCTTTCCTTCTTCTATAAGCAGCACCCGATCGGCCATCGCCACCGCTTCGCTCACATCATGCGTCACCAGCAAAACGGTGAACCCTTGTTCCTGCCATAACGACTCAATCAGATCCTGCATTTCCAGCCGGGTTAGGGCATCCAGTGCGCCGAGCGGTTCGTCCAGCAATAGCAAACCGGGGCGATGGATCAGCGCTCTTGCCAGCGCCACGCGCTGTTTTTGTCCGCCGGACAAAGCAGCAGGCCACTCACCTGCACGTTCTTCCAATCCTACGGCCGCCAGAGCAGCAAGCGCATCGTTTCGCCAGTTGCCTTTCAAACCCAGGCCAACATTATCGATAACCGATTTCCACGGCAGCAGGCGTGCATCCTGGAACATCAGCCTTGTCTCCTGTTGACTGGCTGCGAGCGGCCCATTCCCTGCCAGCAATTCACCGCGATTAGGTTTTTCCAGCCAAGCCAATAAGCGTAAAAGCGTGCTCTTTCCACCGCCACTGCGACCGACTACCGCCACAAACTGACCGGCGGGAATATGCAGGTCGAGATCATTCAATACAACATTATTGCCGTACTGTTTGCCGATGTTGTTCAGCAATAAAGGAATACCGGGATTCAGGCGTGCCGTATTCATACCGTGGCCTCCTTCAGTTGATAAGCAGGGTTCCAGCGCAGCCAGACGCGTTCCAGCAGCTGCGCGCTAACATCCGCGAGTTTACCCAACAGCGCGTAGAGGATGATGGCGACCACCACCACGTCGGTTTGCAGGAATTCACGCGCATTCATGGCCAGATAACCAATGCCTGAGTTTGCTGAAATGGTCTCCGCAACAATCAGCGTCAGCCACATCAGGCCGAGGGCAAAGCGGACACCGACCATGGTGGAGGGCAGGGCACCCGGCAGGATTACATGCCAGAACAGGGCAAAACCTGACAGCCCGTAGCTTCTTGCCATTTCAACCAGCCCACGGTCAATATTACGAATGCCGTGCCAGGTGTTGATGTAAATCGGGAACAGCGTGCCGAGGGCGACCAGAAAAATCTTCGCACTCTCATCAATGCCAAACCACAGAATGACCAGCGGGATCAGCGCCAGATGCGGCACGTTGCGAAGCATCTGAATCGAGGTGTCCAGCAGCCTTTCTCCCCAACGGGAAAGTCCGCTGATAAGGCCAAGCACCAGGCCAATTGAGCCACCAATGGAAAAGCCTATCAGCGCGCGCCAGGAGCTGATCGCCAGGTGTTGCCACAGTTCACCGCTGGCGGAAAGGGTCCAGAAAGCTTCGACCACGCCCTCCGGCGAAGGCAAAATCCGGTTTGAGAGCCAGCCTGTTGAGGAGGCGATTTGCCAGACTACAACGATGCCCACCGGCAGCAGCCAGGGGGCAACGCGCAGCAGCCATTTATTAGCAGGCGTTGCCATAGGCTCTCCTTAACTCTGCGCGACTTTGCGCGGGATGAATTCGTTGGCGACTGCCTCACCCTGAATCTGCAACGCAGGCGGCTGAGGCACTTCAGGGATCGCGACATCTAAGTGAGGGAACAACAATTCACCCACTTTCCAGGCTTCTTCCAGATGCGGATAACCGGAAAGCACAAAGCTGTCGATGCCGAGTGCCGCATATTCATTGATACGCGCAGCCACCGTTGGGCCATCGCCGACTAAAGCCGTCCCAGCGCCGCCGCGAACCAGGCCAACTCCCGCCCACAGATTTGGGCTGATTTCGAGTTTCTCGCGCCGTCCGCCGTGTAGGGCAGCCATTCGTTGTTGCCCGACAGAATCGGTACGGGCGAACGCAGCTTGTGCTTTGGATATCGTGTCATCGTCGAGTCGCGAGATCAGACGGTCGGCTGCGGCCCAGGCTTCGGCGTTGGTTTCACGCACAATCACATGCAGGCGAATGCCAAAACGTACTTTTCGCCCGTGCTTTACCGCTTTCTCACGAACCTGGGCGATTTTCTCTTTCACCTGTTCTGGTGGCTCACCCCAGGTCAGATAGAGATCAACTTGTTCCGCAGCCAGTTCCTGTGCGACATCCGAAGACCCGCCAAAGTAAAGCGGGGGACGAGGCTGCTGTACCGGCGGGAACAACAATTTTGCCCCTTGTACTTTCTGGTATTTACCGTCGAAATCGACCGTTTCACCTTCCAGCAAACGTCGCCAGATATGGGTGAATTCCGCCGATGCCTCATAACGTTCGGTGTGGTCAAGGAACACACCATCAGCGGCCAGTTCTTGCGGGTCGCTGCCTGTAACTAAATTGAACAAGGCACGGCCGTTAGATAAACGATCCAGCGTTGCGGCCTGACGCGCGGCAACAGTAGGGGAAATCACACTTGGGCGTAGCGCGACCAGGAATTTCAGGCGCTGGGTTACCGGGATCATTGAGGCTGCTACCAGCCAGGCGTCTTCGCAGGAACGTCCTGTTGGGATCAACACACCGGTAAAGCCAAGCCTGTCCGCCGTCTGAGCAATTTGTTGCAGATAGCTATGATCGACAGGGCGAGCATTATCGTCGCTGCCGAGATAGTGACCGTCACCGTGGGTCGGTAAAAACCAGAACATATTCAGACTCATGATTTTGCTCCCTGGGCAGAAGTGGGTTGCCAGATACGGCTTTTGATATCGACCTTTTTCGGGACGAGGCGATTTTCGTAAAACAGATCAGCGGTTTGTTGCTGGCGACGTGCGGTTTCATCGCTGACTGGCGTAATTGAAGTCGGCGGACGGTGGCTGAGGTAACTGGCGATCACCGCTTCCGGCAGCCCCATCGTTTTGGCCAGCAGTTCAGTGCTCTGCTGACGTTGGCTGATTGTGAGTGCATCCGCCTGGGTGAAGGTATCGAGCACACCTTCAATAAAGGCCCCGTTCTTTTCAGCGTAAGGACGCGAGGCCAGATAGAACGAACCGGTTTGCTTCAGCTCACTACCATCGGTCAGCACACGGACACCGCCTTGCAGCAACGCGGCAGAATAGTACGGGTCCCAAATTGCCCAGGCGTCGACATTGCCTTGCTGAAAGGCTGCGCGAGCATCTGCCGGTGTCAGGTAAGTGGGCTGAATATCCGTAAACTTCAGGCCTGCCAGTTGCAGTGCGCGCAGCAGCAGGTTGTGTGAACTGGAGCCTTTCTGGAAGGCAACTTTATGGCCTTTCAGATCGGCCACGGTTTTGATGGGGCTGTTTTCCGGCACCAGGATAACTTCAGCTTTCGGCTTGGCGGGTTCAGCCCCTACGTACACCAAATCCGCCCCAGCGGCCTGAGCAAAAATAGGAGGAATATCGCCCGTGCTGCCGAGATCAATACTGCCAACGTTAAGCGCTTCCAGCATTTGTGGGCCAGCAGGAAACTCCACCCACGAAATTTTGGTGTTCGGATAGCGTTTTTCCAGCAGCTCGTGGCTTTTCGCCAGTACCATACTCACGCTGCCTTTTTGGTAGCCAATGCGTAACGCTTCAGGAGCAGGCTCCGCGGCGTGACTCCACGCGGAAAGCGTGAGTAATCCACTCAGGGCAAGGCTACGAAAACGAGGGCGAAACAGATTAAACATGGGCGACTCCTTGCTTTAAATGGAAAGCCGGGACGCGAATATCACGGCGATGCAGGGCTTGCCAGAAGGTTTCCAGCGCACTGTCGAGGCGTTTTTCAAGATTGGGACTGAACTGTGGCTTATGCTGATAATCCTGAACCTGACTGTCGTCGGCGAACACGCCGTGCAGGATTTCCTGAGCTTTCAGTGCACTGAGCACAGGTTTCAGCGCGTAATCCACCGCCAGCATATGTGCCACGGTGCCACCGGTTGCCAGTGGTAAAACAACTTTGCCTTCAAGGGCTCGCTCTGGAAGTAAATCGAGTAAGGTTTTTAGCGCGCCAGAAAAAGAAGCCTTATAGACAGGCGTCGACACAATCAGACCATCAGCATGCCCCAGTTGTTCGATGAGCGCCTGCAGGGCAGGGCTGTCGAATCGGGCAAAGAGCAGGTCTTCTGGTTCAAAGTTTTGCAGATGCCAGTGGCAGACTTCGACATCCACTGCCGACAGTTTTTCTCTGGCATATTCCAGCAAGGCGCTGGATCGGGAAGGAAAGCGCGGGCTGCCCGCTATCGTGATGACACGCATAATCGCTCCTTATAACCAAATGTTTGCTTTTATCTAACATTGATAACATTTGTTCGGAGTGTCGCAGAGGGGCAGGCGATCGCTAAATGATTTATCCGGCACTGGTTTGCTGAAAACTGCAAATAAGACAACGTTTGCGTAGAACCGTGTTTTTTTGCCGCAGGTCAATTCCCTTTCACGGTGAGATCACCCATAATACGCCCCCGGTTTGCACACCGGGAATCCAGGAGAGTTCATGTACTACCCCTTCGTTCGTAAAGCCCTATTCCAGCTCGATCCAGAGCGCGCTCATGAATTGACTTTTCAGCAATTACGCCGTGTCACCGGTACGCCACTCGAAGCGTTAGTCCGCCAAAAAGTGCCGTCAAAGCCGGTCACCTGTATGGGGCTGACGTTTAAAAATCCCCTTGGATTGGCAGCGGGTCTCGACAAGAACGGAGAGTGCATTGATGCCTTAGGCGCAATGGGTTTCGGTTCGATTGAAGTGGGCACCGTCACGCCACGTCCGCAGCCGGGTAATGACAAGCCGAGGATCTTCCGCCTGGTCGATGCCGAAGGGTTGATCAACCGCATGGGCTTCAATAACCATGGCGTAGATAACCTGGTTGAGAATGTTAAAAAGGCGCATTTTGACGGTATTCTGGGCATTAATATTGGTAAGAATAAAGATACGCCTGTTGAGCACGGTAAAGATGACTATCTGATTTGTATGGAAAAAGTCTATGCTTATGCCGGTTATATTGCGATCAACATCTCTTCGCCAAATACCCCAGGCCTGCGCACCTTACAATATGGTGAAGCGCTCGACGATCTGCTTTCAGCGATTAAAAATAAACAACAAGAACTCCAGGCGATCCACCATAAATATGTTCCTGTGGCGGTAAAGATCGCACCGGATCTTTCATTCGAAGAATTGATCCAGGTGGCTGACAGTTTAGTTCGCCATAATATCGATGGTGTTATTGCGACCAATACCACACTCGATCGTTCTCTCGTTCAGGGAATGAAACATTGCGATGAAATGGGTGGCTTAAGTGGTCGTCCATTACAGTTAAAAAGCACAGAAATTATTCGCCGGTTATCCGAAGAATTAAAAGGCAGTTTGCCAATTATTGGCGTAGGCGGCATCGATTCTGTGATGGCAGCCCGCGAGAAAATGGCGGCAGGTGCTACGCTGGTTCAGATCTATTCCGGGTTTATTTTTAAAGGCCCACCTTTGATTAAAGAAATCGTTACCCACATCTAATCTTTCCTGCGCAATTTTCAACCAGGGCTTTATTTCCTGCCCTGGTTGTTTTATATTCCCCAAATGTTGCTAAATTAAACTTTATGGTCTTTTCTTAATTCAGGCAAATAACGAAACGGGATTATGTTGTTCCAGGCACAGGATGCCTATGAGGACGGGGGAGAGAAATGCGAATTAAACCTGACGATAACTGGCGCTGGTATTTCGATGAAGAGCATGATCGAATGATGCTCGATTTAGCCAATGGCATGTTATTTCGTTCGCGTTATGCTCGCCGGATGCTGACACCGGATGCCTTTGATCCAACAGGCTTTTGTGTTGATGACGCCGCTCTCTACTTCTCGTTTGAAGAAAAATGCCGTGACCTCGAATTGTCCAAAGAACATCGCGCTGAGCTGATTCTTAATGCGCTGGTGGCCATCCGTTTCCTTAAACCGCAAATGCCAAAAAGCTGGCACTTCGTCGCGCACGGTGAAAACTGGCAACCGGTAACCGGCGACGCCGCACAGGTGTGGCTGAGCGATTCCGGTGAGCGAGTGAATCTGCTGGTTGTTGAACCGGGTGATAACGCCGCGCTTTGTTTGCTGGCACAACCGGGGTTGATGCTTGCCGGTCGTACCATGCAGTTGGGCGATGCGATTAAAGTGATGAATGACAGACTTCAGCCGCAGCCGCTGATGGACAGTCTCAGCTACGGCCAGGCGGTTTAACGCGCCAGTCTCAGGGCGGTTTTCGGCACGCAGCTACAGCACAGAATGGTGCCATCTTCCGCGACAGAGCTCTTTTTCAACGGGCTGACTTCTCCTTCCAGCAATGTAATTCGGCAACTGCCGCAAATCCCGGCTCGGCAAGAGTAGGGCACGCGAATGCCTTGCTGTTCCAGTTGTTCCAGTAAAACCTGTTGGTTATTCCCTTTGAACACTTCACCCTGCCAGTCGATATCGACCAGCTTATCGGTGGTGACATCAAGCTCAAATCTCTCTTCCGTTTCACCTGCGCCGTAGAGTTTTCCCGGGCCAATTTGCAGAATCTCCACTTCGTCACCGACTCGCACCACACCGCTGTTGCGGGCAATCAGGTTTTGCCCGAAATCGACATCGCCATTGTCCAGCGCGGTACGGAAGCTTTGTAGTGTTGTGAGGGGTTCGCCAGACGGGTGTTTTTGTCCCCTTTCCGGGCTGACCGTCGTGAACACGCAGCGGCTGCAAGGTTTTACCACATCAAACACGACTTCGCCAATGCGCACGACTTTCCAGGTGTCTTCTTCCCACGCTTTTGTGCCCGTCACGACCAGGTTCGGGCGAAACTGTTCCATCTGCACGCTGGCCGGGCATTTGTTCTGCAAATCACGCAGCGAGGCTTCAGTAGTGAGCAAATAAGGAAAACCATCGGCGAACGACAGCGGAACGGCATCAAAGCGTTTCACCCGACGCGACGGCTGCGCGCCGACCCAGCGCAGCTGAACATCGCGTTTGAAAAAGCCGGTAAGCCAAAGGTTGATGGATTCAGGGGCAATACGAGCCGTGAAGTGATTACCCCAGACTTCAGTCGGTGAGGCTTCCGCCGTAAAGTCATCAAAACGCACTACCGCCGAGCTGCCATCAGGTGCAGTGAGATGCAGCCCATCATGAACAGGAACGGGCGTGAAGCGCACCATCTGTGGATACTGGCGAGCGGTGATAAACGTTCCATCAGGTTCCGTTACCATGAAAATACGGTCAAAACTCATCCCGCTGATATCGGCCAGCGCGTGCGTGACGCCTATCCCCCGCATCGATTTAACTGGATGGATAAAGAGCCGTGATAACGTCGCCATTCCGTTGTCCTCTGTAAAGAAAAAAAGTCGCCCTCTATGAAGCCTATATTCGCTATAATGCGCAACAATTTTCTGTGAGTAATAAGTGACGATATGAATTCTCTGTTTGCCAGTACAGCCCGCGGGCTGGAAGAGCTGTTAAAAACTGAACTTGAAGGACTGGGAGCGACCGGCTGCCAGGTAGTTCAGGGTGGTGTCCACTTTGAGGGAGACACGCGACTGCTCTACCAGAGTCTGATGTGGAGCCGTCTGGCGTCGCGCATCATGATGCCGCTGAGCGAATGCAAGGTCTACAGTGACCTGGACCTGTATCTCGGCGTGCAGGCGATCAGCTGGACAGAGATGTTCAATCAGGATGCGACCTTCGCGGTGCATTTCAGTGGCGTGAACGAAGAGATTCGTAATAGCCAGTACGGGGCGTTGAAAGTGAAAGACGCCATCGTTGATGCGTTCACCCGCAAAAACCTGCCGCGTCCTAACGTGGATAAAGAAAACCCGGATGTGCGTATTAACGTGCGTCTGAATAAAGAAGTGGCGCACATTTCTCTCGATTTGAGCGGCGAAGGCCTGCACCTGCGTGGCTATCGTGATGCGACGGGTATCGCGCCAATCAAAGAAACGCTGGCTGCGGCTATCGTCATGCGTTCTGGCTGGCAGCCGGGCACGCCGATGCTCGACCCAATGTGCGGGTCCGGTACGTTGCTGATTGAAGCGGCGATGATGGCAACTGACCGTGCGCCAGGTTTACACCGCGGTCACTGGGGCTTTAAAGGCTGGGCGCAGCATGATGAGTCCGTCTGGCAAGAAGTCAAAGCCGACGCCCAAACTCGTGCGCGTGCAGGGCTTGCCGCGTATGAATCCCGTTTCTACGGTTCGGATATCGACAGCCGCGTGATTGAGCGTGCTCGCAGCAACGCCCGCCGCGCAGGGATTGGCGATCTGATCACTTTCGAAGTGAAAGATGTCGCTAAGCTCAGCAATCCGCTGCCGAAAGGCCCTTACGGTACAGTGGTCAGTAACCCGCCGTACGGTGAGCGTCTGGATAGCGAACCCGCGTTGATTGCCTTGCATAACCTGCTGGGCCGTATCATGAAGACTCAGTTTGGCGGCTGGAATTTGTCTCTGTTCAGCGCTTCACCTGATTTGCTGAGCTGCCTGCAGTTGCGTGCCGAACGCCAGTTTAAAGCCAAAAATGGCCCGCTGGACTGCGTGCAGAAAAACTATCATCTGGCAGAAACCGACGGCGCAGCACCTGTCATGCTGGCTGACGATTATGCCAACCGTCTGCGCAAGAACATGAAGAAACTGGAAAAATGGGCGCGTCAGGAAGGCATTGAATGCTACCGCCTGTACGATGCCGATTTGCCGGAATACAACGTTGCCGTTGACCGTTACGGTGAGTGGGTGGTGATTCAGGAATATGCTCCACCGAAAACCGTTGATGCGACCAAAGCTCGTCATCGCCTGTTTGATGTCATCGCGGCGACCATTTCGGTACTGGGCATTGCCCCGAACAAACTGGTACTGAAAACCCGTGAACGTCAGAAGGGGAAAAATCAGTACGAGAAGATGAGCGAGAAGGGCGAATTCATGCAGGTCAGCGAATACAACGCTCGCCTGTGGGTTAACCTGACGGATTATCTCGATACCGGTCTGTTCCTTGACCACCGAATCGCTCGTCGTATGCTGGGTCAAATGAGTAAAGGTAAAGATTTTCTTAACCTGTTCTCTTACACCGGCAGCGCCAGCGTTCACGCCGGTCTCGGCGGCGCGCGCAGTACAACCACCGTTGATATGTCTCGTACGTATCTGGAGTGGGCGGAACGCAACCTGCGCCTTAACGGCTTAACGGGTCGCCCGCACCGCCTGTTGCAGGCTGATGTGCTGGGCTGGTTGCGTGACGCCGATGAACAGTTCGACCTGATCTTTATCGATCCGCCAACCTTCTCTAACTCCAAACGGATGGAAGACACGTTTGACGTGCAGCGCGATCACCTGAAGCTGATGACCGATCTTAAGCGCCTGCTGCGCAAAGGCGGCACCATCATGTTCTCCAACAACAAGCGCGGCTTCAAACTTGACCACGACGGTCTGGCAACACTTGGCCTGAAAGCACAAGAAATCACCCAAAAAACGCTTTCACCGGACTTTGCCCGTAACCGTCAGATCCACAACTGCTGGCTGATCACTTCAGCCTGAAGGAAAGAATAAATGTCTTTAATTAGCATGCATGGCGCGTGGCTGTCATTCAGCGATGCACCGCTCCTGGACAACACAGAACTGCATATCGAAGATAACGAGCGCGTTTGTCTGGTCGGGCGTAACGGCGCGGGTAAATCCACGCTGATGAAGATCCTCAACCGTGAACAGGGTCTGGACGACGGCCGCATTATTTACGAACAGGATCTGGTGGTTGCTCGTCTGCAACAAGATCCGCCGCGTAATGTACAGGGCAGCGTCTATGACTTCATCGCTGAAGGGATTGAAGAGCAGGCAGAATACCTGAAGCGCTATCACGAGATTTCACATCTGGTGATGACAGACCCAAGCGACAAAAATCTTAACGAGATGGCGAAGCTTCAGGAACTGCTCGATCACCACAATCTGTGGCAGCTCGAAAGCCGTATCAATGAAGTACTGGAACAGCTGGGCCTGAACGCTGATATGCCGCTGAGCTCCCTTTCCGGCGGCTGGTTGCGTAAAGCGGCGTTAGGGCGTGCGCTGGTTAGTGGGCCGCGTGTGCTGTTGCTCGATGAACCGACTAACCACCTCGATATCGAAACCATCGACTGGCTGGAAGGGTTCCTGAAAACCTTCAAAGGCACCATCATCTTTATCTCGCATGACCGTTCGTTCATCCGCAATATGGCCACCCGTATTGTCGATCTCGATCGCGGCAAGCTGGTGACCTATCCGGGTAGCTACGATCAGTATCTGCTTGAGAAAGAAGAAAACCTGCGAGTGGAAGAACTGCAAAATGCCGAGTTCGATCGCAAGTTGGCGCAGGAAGAAGTGTGGATCCGTCAGGGAATTAAAGCGCGCCGTACTCGTAACGAAGGCCGTGTTCGTGCCCTGAAAGCCATGCGCCGTGAACGCAGCGAGCGTCGCGAAGTGATGGGCACTGCCAGAATGCAAGTGGAAGAGGCGAGCCGTAGCGGCAAGATCGTCTTTGAAATGGAAGATGTCAATTATCAGGTTGACGGCAAAGTGCTGGTGAAAGACTTCTCTGCTCAGGTTCAACGCGGCGACAAAATCGCCCTGATTGGCCCGAACGGTTGCGGGAAGACCACGCTGCTGAAATTGATGCTCAGCCAACTTCAGGCCGACAGCGGTCGTGTTCACTGTGGCACCAAGCTCGAGGTGGCCTATTTCGACCAGCACCGCGCAGAACTCGATCCGGATAAAACCGTGATGGACAACCTGGCGGAAGGTAAGCAAGAAGTGATGGTTAACGGTAAGTCGCGCCATGTGCTGGGCTACCTGCAGGACTTCCTGTTCCATCCGAAACGCGCCATGACGCCGGTGCGTGCTTTGTCCGGTGGGGAGCGTAACCGTCTGCTGCTGGCCCGTTTGTTCCTCAAGCCAAGTAACTTGTTGATCCTCGATGAACCGACGAACGACCTGGATGTCGAAACACTTGAGCTGCTTGAAGAGCTGATCGACAGCTATCAGGGCACGGTGATGCTGGTGAGTCACGACCGTCAGTTCGTGGACAACACCGTCACCGAATGCTGGATTTTTGAAGGCAACGGCAAGATTGGCGCGTATGTCGGGGGGTATCACGACGCTCGCGGTCAGCAGTCACAGTCATTGGCGAGAAAATCGTCAGTCAATACAACGACTCCGAAAGAACAGCCTAAAGCAGGAACTGTCAAACGCGCCAGTAGCAAACTAAGCTATAACCTGCAGCGCGAATTAGAGCAGCTTCCTCAGCGACTTGAAGAACTTGAGGCCAACCTCGAAGGATTGCAGGCCCAGGTTGCCGATCCTGCTTTCTTTAGCCAGTCTCATGACCACACTCAAGGGGTTCTGAGCGCCATGGCAGAAGCAGAGAAAGCACTGGAAACGGCTTTTGAGCGCTGGGAAGAGCTGGAAGCGTTAAAAAACGGCGGTTAATTTAGAGGAACGTTCATGTGCGATGATCATCATGCTGCGGGGCATATCCTCTGCCCACAATGCGATCTGCTGGTGGCCTTACCGCACCTTGAACACCGACATAAAGCGTCGTGTCCACGTTGCGGTACGACGCTCACCACGGAATGGGACGAACCGCGTCAGCGCCCAACGGCTTATGCCATTGTGGCGCTGTTTATGTTGGTACTGGCGAACCTGTTCCCTTTTGTGTACATGAAGGTGGGCGGGATCGGCAGTGAAATCGAGCTGCTGGAAATCCCGAAAGTTCTGTTTACGGAAGACTACGCAAGCCTCGGCACGTTTTTCCTGCTGTTTGTGCAACTGGTGCCTGCGTTTTGCCTCGTGACTATCATCATGTTGGTCAATCGGGTGCCTATGCCAGTCAAAGTGCAGGTCTTTCTGGCACGCATTCTTTTCCACCTTAAAAGCTGGGGCATGGCCGAGATTTTTCTCGCGGGCGTGCTGGTGAGCTTCGTCAAGTTAATGGCTTACGGCGATATCGGGGTGGGCAGTAGCTTCTTGCCCTGGTGTATGTTCTGTCTGCTGCAACTGCGTGCTTTTCAGTGTGTCGACCGTCGCTGGCTTTGGGATGATATTTCCCCGATGCCTGTGCTAGCCCAGCCCTTAAAAGTCGGTGTCACGGGCATTCGTCAGGGTCTGCGTTCATGCCCCTGCTGTACCGCCATCCTGCCTGCAGATGAACCTGTTTGCCCACGCTGTGAAACGAAAGGTTTCGTGCGCCGCAAACACAGCCTGCAATGGACGCTGGCGCTGCTGTTCACCTCCATCATCCTCTATCTGCCTGCCAATATTATGCCGATCATGATTACTGATCTGCTGGGTGAAAAACTGCCTTCGACAATTATTGCCGGGGTGGTGTTGCTGTGGAGCGAGGGGTCGTACCCGGTGGCCATGGTCATTTTCATCGCCAGTATTATGGTGCCGACACTCAAAATGATGGCTATTGGCTGGTTATGCTGGAATGCCAACGGCAATGGCACTCGCGACAGTGAGCGGATGCACCTGATTTATGAGGTGGTTGAATTTGTTGGCCGTTGGTCAATGATTGATGTGTTTGTAATTGCCGTACTGTCAGCACTGGTGCGGATGGGAGGATTGATGAATATTTATCCGGCGATGGGGGCAGTGATGTTCGCGCTGGTGGTTGTGATGACCATGTTCTCCGCAATGACCTTCGACCCGCGTCTCCTGTGGGATCGTGAGCCAGAATCAAGCCATGAGGAAAAGTAACACCATGGAAAATAAGAGTGGAGAGGCCAAAGTGCAAAAGGTGAAGAACTGGTCGCCGGTGTGGATCTTTCCCATCGTCACTGCGCTGATTGGCGCGTGGATCCTCTTCTATCATTACAGCCATCAGGGTCCGGAAGTGACGCTCATCACCACCAATGCTGAAGGTATTGAAGGCGGGAAAACCCGCATCAAGAGCCGCAGCGTGGATGTAGGCGTTATCGAAAGCACGACCCTGACAGACGATCTGACGCATGTTGAAATTAAGGCCCGCCTTAATTCTGGCATGGAGAAACTGCTTCACAGTGACTCGGTCTTTTGGGTCGTGAAGCCACAGGTTGGCCGCGAAGGGATCAGCGGGCTTGGCACGCTGCTTTCAGGGGCTTACATCGAACTTCAGCCGGGAACCAAAGGATCAAATCCTTCGCAGTTCCAGCTGCTGGATTCGCCACCGCTTGCGCCACCGGATGCGAAAGGGATTCGTATCTTGCTCGAAAGCAACAAAGCCGGGCAACTCTCGCCGGGTGATCCGGTGCTGTTCCGTGGTTATCGCGTTGGCTCGGTGGAAACCAGCAACTTTAACCCGGAAAAGCGCAATATCATTTATCAGCTGTTCATCAATGCGCCAAACGATCGTCTGGTGACGACCAACGTACGTTTCTGGAAAGACAGCGGTATTGCGGTCGATCTGACCTCGGCGGGCATGCGTGTTGAAATGGGTTCCCTCTCGACGCTCTTTGGCGGCGGGGTGAGTTTTGATGTGCCAGATGGATTGGATCTCGGCGAACCGGTGGCGAACAAAACGGAATACCACCTGTTTGACGATCAGAAAACCATTCAGGACTCTATCTACACGCAGCACATCGACTACGTGATGTTCTTTAAAGATTCTGTTCGTGGCCTGCAGCCGGGCGCACCTGTCGAGTTCCGTGGCATTCGCCTGGGCACCGTCGGGAAAGTGCCGTTCTTTATCCCAGGACTGCATCAGCGTCTGAATGATGATTACCGCATTCCGGTACAAATTCGCATTGAACCAGAGCGTCTGATTAATCAGCTTGGCGGTGATACGGATGTGCGGGCGCACATCGATGAATTGATGAATCGTGGTCTGCGTGGCTCGCTGAAAACGGGTAACCTGGTGACCGGGGCGCTGTACGTTGATTTGGACTTCTATCCGAAAGCCGAACCACGCGGTAAATTCCGTGAATTTGGTGGCTACGCGATTATTCCAACGGTCAGCGGCGGTCTGGCGCAAATTCAGCAACGCCTGATGGAAGCCCTGGATAAGATTAACAATCTGCCAATCAACCCGCTGCTTCAGCAGGCAACCAACACCCTGGCAGAAAGCCAGACGACGATGAAACATGTTCAGACGACGCTCGACAATCTGAACAAGATCACCAGCAGCCAGTCGATGCAGGACTTGCCAGCAGACATGCAGAAAACACTGCGTGAGCTGAATCGCAGTATGCAGGGCTTCCAGCCGGGCTCCGCGGCGTACAACAAGATGGTGGCGGATATGCAACGTCTGGATCAGGTGCTGCGTGAACTGCAGCCTGTGCTGAAAACGCTGAATGATAAGAGCAACGCGTTGGTGTTTGAAGCGAAGGATAAAAAGGATCCGCAGCCGAAGAGGGCAAAAGAATGAAAAAATGGCTACCTGTGGTAATGGCTTGTCTGCTGGCCGCGTGCAGCAGCAGTGGTGATAACAAGACTTACTATCAGCTGCCTGTGCCTCAGGCTGGCGTGCAGAGCACAGCCAGCCAGGGCGGGCACCTGTTGTGGGTTGAACAGGTCAATATCCCTGATTATCTCGCGGGTAACGGCGTGGTCTATCAGACCAGCGAAGTGCAATATGTGATTGCTAATAACAACCTGTGGGCCAGCCCGCTGGATCAGCAGTTGCGTACTACGCTGGTGGCGAACCTGAGCAATCAGTTGCCGGGTTGGGTTGTGGCTTCTCAGCCGCTAGGGACAGAACAGGACACGCTTAACGTCAACGTTAGCGGCTTCCACGGCCGTTACGACGGCACCGTGGTGGTCAGCGGAGAATGGCTTCTGAATCATCGTGGACAGCTGATTAAACGCCCATTCCACATTGAGATGAAACAGCAGCAAGACGGTTACGATGCGATGGTTAAACTGCTGGCTCAGGCCTGGGAACAGGAAGCGAAGGCGATTGCACAAGAGATGAATCGTCTGCCATAAGCAAAATTAATCATCTCTAAAACCGCAGCAGAAGCGATTCTGACTGCGGTTTTTTTGTTTTTGCCTTCAGTTTGTTAGTTGTCCTGGCTCACAGTTTTTGTACAAATGAACTTCTGGGTAGCTCACAAATATGACACTGGCGTGAATTTTGCGCATTGACGATGTGGCGGATTCGGGTTATTCGTTATGTGTGGTTGCACATTTGGTGACCATTGTTTTCTTTTCCACCAGATCAAAAAATGAGGGAAACGAGGCATGAAGAGACAAAAACGTGATCGCCTGGAACGGGCACATCAACGTGGGTACCAGGCTGGCATCGCTGGCAAATCAAAAGAAATCTGTCCTTATCAGACCTTGAATCAAAGGTCTCACTGGCTGGGAGGCTGGCGAGAAGCCATGGAGGACAGGGCAGTAATCGCCTGATGCTGTCTCTTTAAAACAAAGAAGCCTCTGCGTGCAGAGGCTTCGCCGTTCTTAAGTCAGAAAATGACGCAACGGATTAGAACGCAGAAGTGTCCTGGAACAGACCCACTTTCAGATCGGTTGCTTCATAAATCTTGTGACCATCAACCAGCACTTCGCCATCCGCAATACCCAGGATCAGACGACGGTTGATGACGCGCTTGAAGTGAATGCGATAAGTCACTTTCTTCGCGGTTGGCAGGATTTGGCCGGTGAATTTCACTTCGCCCACACCCAACGCACGGCCTTTGCCTTCACCGCCAAGCCAGCCGAGGTAGAAACCAACCAGCTGCCACATCGCATCCAGGCCGAGGCAGCCAGGCATTACCGGGTCGCCAATAAAGTGGCAACCGAAGAACCACAGGTCTGGATTGATATCCAGCTCTGCTTCCACGTAGCCTTTATCAAAGTTACCGCCCGTTTCGGTCATCTTAATGACACGGTCCATCATCAGCATGTTGGCTGACGGCAGCTGCGGGCCTTTTTCGCCAAACAGTTCACCGCGACCGGAGGCAAGAAGGTCTTCTTTTGTATAGGATTCGCGTTTATCTACCATGTTTTCAGTAAGCCTTATTTTGAGTTCGCGACGCAGGATAGCTAACACGTGTACGCTGAACAAGTCCGATCAGTTCGACTGGAACCAACCCAACCAGCGCAGTGGCCACGGACGATGCCGGGTATCTTGCTGATTTGCCTGAGCAATACGCTCCTGAATGGTTTGCAGAAGCGTTGTCTGGCCTTCTTCATCCCAGACCAATTGTGTTAACAATGGCAGGGCATCCGCCACATCATCGATGGCCCACAGAGAGAACTCTCCGGCTTCAACAGCTTGCTGAACATCCTGAGCAAGGCTGAGATGACGGACGTTGGCCGCAGGGATAATGACCCCTTGTTTGCCCGTCAATCCACGTTGCTGACAGATAGCGAAGAATCCTTCGATTTTCTCATTCAGGCCGCCCACGGGCTGAACACGCCCGAACTGGTCGACAGAACCCGTAATCGCCAGGCTTTGATTAATCGGCACACCGGAAAGGGCACTGATTAAGGCGCAAAGCTCAGCCATGGACGCACTGTCACCATCGACTTCGCTGTAGGACTGCTCGAACGTCAGAGACGCTGAGAAAGGAATCTGCTGCTCAAGCCCCAATTCAGCCATTAAAAAGGCCTGCATGATCATCATGCCTTTCGCATGGATGTTGCCGCCCAGTTCCGCTTTCCGCTCGATATCGGTGAACTCGCCGTCGCCAATGTGCACCACACAGCTAATACGCGATGGCTCACCAAATGCGCGAGGGTGGCCTGGAAACTCCACCACGGACAGGGCGTTGATTTGACCAATCTGCTCGCCCTCGGTCTCAATGAGGATTTGCTCCAGCAGGATTTCGTCCTGCATGCGCTCAGCAAGGTAGCCTTCACGCCACTGACGCTGATTGAGCATCGTGGCGAGTTGTTCTGCCGTAAAGGCATCTCCTTCACAGAACGCAGCTGCTTCACGCAGCTGGCGGCCAATCCACAACGGGCACAGAGGCAATGTCTGCTGATCGCCAGTGTAGCGAGCACCTTCCTGAATGAGCAGCGGCCAGGCATCCGTTGCCGGCCCCGGAAGATTCAATCCGTGAGCGACATGCCATATCCACTGACACCAGCTTTTCAGCGCTTCTTCATCAACGATTTGCAGATTGTCTTCATATTCACTGTAGATGGCTTTTTCGCATAACTCCGGTTCCATCTCCTGAAAATCAGCCAGTGATTCTCGCTCACCGACCAGCATCACTTTGAGCGATAACGGCATGGAAGGGATGGAGACAGGCAGAGGGCGCGAGTCATCGAAGGTCAACCAGTCAAAACGCTGCTGCGAAACAATGTTTTTCAGACGCATCCAGAGGAGAGGCTGTGAAAGCAAAGTTCGCAGAGAAAGAATCAACACCCCACCGTTAGCCTGATGAACAAGGCCAGGTTGCAGTGAAATTTCGCCATTGAATTGACGCACGCAGCCGAACAGCTGTTCAGCTTCAACCCAGTCCGCCTGAATCACTGGCCCCTGGCTTGCGAAGTTATCCGTTTGGCTGGTCGCTACGGTCTGGCTAACCTGAGCACCATGAATGGTGTAGCTCACACCATGAAGTGCTTCAGGAACCTTTCGCAGCTCACGCGTAGCATTCGCCAACAGCGCGAGGTATTCAGGCTCTTCAGGCGCCTTGACCAGCAGAAAATCGGAAATGGCTTGTGGGTAGAGGAACTGGTCCAGCGCATAATGCAGACGGGCCTGCAGTTCGCCGGGTAAGGAATCGGTTTCGGTTGCCAAATCTGGCTGGGTAAACAGCGTCTGATAAGCCTCGAGATCGGGGACAAGATCGCGCTGTGAAAGTTTAGTAATCGTCAAAGTCGCTGTTTTTTAGTCAGATGTAAAGCGGGTGATTATACCTCAAGGCGAGAGTGAGCACACGGGGATTAGCGGGCAACTTTCAGAGCGGGGGTAGCCTTACGCCGGAAGGGTGATTTCTTCTCAGCACATCAGCAAAAACCTGTTATTCTGAAATGAGTTACACGGTCACATTGGGATCGCGATGAAATATCAACAACTGGAAAACCTTGAAAGCGGCTGGAAATGGAAATACCTGGTCAAAAAACACCGGGAAGGCGAGTTGATCACCCGCTACATTGAAACCAGTGCCGCGCAAGAAGCCGTAGAGATTCTGCTGACGTTTGAGAATAAACCTGTGCAGGTCAATGAGTGGATTGAGCAGCACATGAATCCTGCGTTGTTCAACAGAATGAAGCAGACTATCCGCGCACGCCGCAAACGGCACTTCAATGCAGAACATCAGCATACCCGCAAGAAGTCTATCGATCTGGAGTTCATCGTCTGGCAACGGTTGGCTGGTCTGGCTCAAAGAAGAGGGAAGACACTCTCAGAGACCGTCGTGCAGCTGATTGAAGATGCGGAAAATAAAGAGAAGTACGCGAGCAAGATGACCACACTGAAGCAAGATTTGCAGGCATTGCTCGGAAAAGAATGATAGTTACGGTGAATGAAGCATAAAAAAAAACCCCGCATTGCGGGGTTTTTTATTAGACGAGAACTTAAGCCTGAGGCTGAGTTACAACGTCTTTGATACCTTTAACTTCGATCTCTACGCGACGATCTGGTGCCAGGCAGTCGATCAGTGCAGCGCGAGCTTTCACGTTGTCACAGGTGTTACCAGTCACTGGGTTAGATTCGCCCATACCACGTGGGGAGATCTTGTTAGCCGGGATACCTTTAGATACGAGGTAATCGACAACAGACTGAGCACGTTTCTCAGACAGTTTCTGGTTGTAGGAATCAGAACCGATACGGTCGGTGAAGCCCAGAACAACAACGGAACCGTCTTTAGGATCCAGGTTGCTCAGCTGGGTGTACAGCTGATCCAGTGCCTGCTGACCTTCTGGTTTCAGGGTTGCTTTGTTGAAGTTGAACAGAACGTCAGACTTCAGAGTGAAGTGCTTGGTCTGTACTTCTGGAGCTGGAGCCGGAGCTGGAGCTACGATTGGAGCTGCAACTTCACCCTGGCCGAAGCGGTAAGAAACACCTAAGCTCAGCATGCCGTTGTCTGGACGTACGCCAACGGTACCAGCGTCACCGATGTTGTTAACCCACTGGTATTCCAGACGGGTAGCGATGTCGCGGGTCATTGCCCACTCAACGCCGCCAGCGAATACTGGGGAAACACCAGTGTCGTGGTTGTCGCCCTGAGCTGGGTTGTTGTTGCTGGAATCTGCACGCCATACCATGCCGCCCAGACGGGTGTAGATGTCCAGATCGTCAGTTACCGGGTAACCCAGTTTAGCAGTCAGCTGAACGCCCTGAGCTTTGAATGCGCCGTTCTGGATGGAGCCTTTGTAAGGCATACGACCCAGCCAGTCATAACCCATTTCGAAGCCAACATACGGGTTTACCTGGTAACCACCGAAAGCACCAGCGCCAAGCTGGGATTCGTGGGTTGGGCCGTTGTTGTTCAGGGAGCTGTTATACCAACCGGTATCGTGGAACTGGGACCAACCCAGCTTACCACCTGCATACCAGGTGTTATCTTTCGGTGCGGCCTGCGCTACGGTAGCGAAGCCAGCCAGTGCCACTGCAATCGCGATAGCTGTCTTTTTCATTTTTTGCGCCTCGTTATCATCCAAAAATCGCCATGAATATCCATGTAGAAGTTCACGGTTAAATCCTTCACCGGGGGCGGGACCTAATTCATAAGTACGCCATATCTGTGGCTTAAGCCGATCACCCCTGGCGATGTAAAGTCTACAACGTAGTTGGAAACTTACAAGTGTGAACTCCGTCAGGCATATGAAAAAAAAAGAGTTGTATACACAATATTTAACATTTATGTTGAATTTTTGTACATCAAAAAATGCCGGGAACCGCACCAGACAAGCATTGTGCTAAAATTGCCCCTGTAAATGAAAGGGCTATCGTTCGCGCAAAAAAAATACCAGGAAAAATCCTAAATTCACTTAATGATACAAATCAGAGTGAATTTTCAGGCCGGAAAACTGTCTCGATGGCTGAGAAGTGGTTCTTACGGGGCGCATAATGAACCCCATTGCGTTACCTTCTTCGGCGGCATCCGCCAGGCGAAGATGCTCTTCTTCTGTTAACTCTTCTGAAACCCAACCGATCACCACGCTATAGTTTCCGGTGCGCAGTGCCCGAACCATGCTATCGAGCGTTGAACCTGGAGACATCTGGCTAACCTGCATGAGTTTAGACAAAGGCAGGCCGGATGCCTGCACCCATTGACGGCTTAATTTCTGCTGAGGCGTTAACCACAGCTGCCAGCGTTCCTGCTGACCAAGTTGCTGTAAAAGCGGCAGTAACAGAAGCTGGGTCATCATTGGCTGATCTTCACGATACAGCACTTCGCTGATAAGCCCAGTGGTACTGTGCTGTTGCTGACGAACTGCGGCTGCAGAAGCCATTGCGTTGCGATTTGCATAACCTGAAGTGTACATAATGTGTCCCGCCCTGTGGGTTACTGTATGAATATACAGTATACCCGGTGAACCTAAAGATCAACCTCATTTTCTGAAAGCGCCTCGCAAAATTGCACAGATCCTTTTGCGGACGATAAGAACATCTTGCCCCTGCATATGAAGTTCCCTATGTTTCTCATTAGCGGATCCGTTAAAAAAATGACTTCTTTAACCCCATGATTACAGGAAAGAATCATGAAAAATATGACGTATAAACGGATCTATGAATCTGAAGAATGTTTGTCTTCTCTGGGAAGTATTCATCACCGGCAGTTGTTCGGAGGCTACAGCCTTTCCATCGACGATACGGTCTTTGCGATGGTCGCACACGGGGAACTTTATCTTAGGGTCTGTGAGCAAGAGGCGGGCTATGAGGTGACACCACAGAGGTTGTTGACCTTGAGCAAGCGGGGACGTCCGGTATCGCTGAATTATTACCTGGTTGATGAAAGCTTGTGGGGCGATCCGCCTCTGCTGTTGCAGAAGTCGGCACAGTCGTTACAGGATGCCCGCAATGAGAAAACGCAGCGGGACAGTTCGCGGCGCATGAAGCAACTGCCGAACATCACTTATCAGCTTGAAATGCTGCTGCATGAAGTCGGGATCCACGATCCTGAAATGCTGAAAGCGCTGGGTTCCGCTACCGTCTGGTATCGGCTGCGCTGTGTCCGCAAGGATTTAAGCATCAGCGTGCTGTTTGCTTTGGAAGGCGCCATTCTGGGCATACATGCCGCCATTATTCCTGAAACCCGCCGACAGTATCTCCAGGCATGGGGGGAGATGCTGCTGGCGGGGAAAGGAAACTACGACGAGTGAGGAGCGACCTGTTGCTGGAGACGACAAATCTCCGGCAGCAGGTTAACCATCAATCCTATCTGCTGGACCACCAATGAGGCTTTTGTCTCGGTCCCCGGGTCGAGATCACGAATACGCTGCAATAAGCCCATTAATGCAGCCTGCACGCGGTGCTCATCCGTTGGGCGTTGATGAAACGCATCATCAACATAACAGACGGCATCATCGAGCAGCGCCAGAATGTCCTCGTTGGTGAGCTTTTCCCGGTGAGCGCCCAACGCCGAGATATAGCTGGTCAGCGTATGGTTCAGGCACAGCAAGCGGAAAGCTGATTCACGCATATCGGCGGTTGCTCTCGGCTCCGTCGACATATTGGACACCACGGAAGCGAGTTCCGCATCACGATTATGCGCATCGCGTCGCGCAATTCGATACGCCAGACGGTTATCCCGGCCCTGATGATATTGCTCAAGAATCGCATCCAGATAGCGACAGTTTGCATCCAGCGCCCGACCAAGCACGATAGGCAGATTGCGAAACTTCCAGTCTGGCCAGATAAAACTCACTGCGGCCCAGGCGATTGCACAGCCAATGAGCGTATCAATAATGCGGGGCAGAGCGACCTCAAATCCTTCACCCAGCAAATTGAAGCACAGCAAAACCAGCAGGGTGATGAACATGGTGGCATGTGCATACTGGACATTTCGGAAGGCGAAAAACAGCACACCTGTCACCACGATCAGCAGCAATTGTCCTTCCACCGAAGGCACCAGCAGCAGAACCGGCAGCCCGATAGCGACCCCAATTAACGTGCCGATCACTCGCAATGCCAGACGATGGCGTGTTGCGTTGTAGTTTGGTTGGCAAACAAACAGGCTGGTGAGCAATATCCAGTAACCGTGATTTAACCCGGTGAACTTAATAAACGCATAGCCCGCGCATAACACCAGCGACATGCGTACGGCATGGCGGAATAAGGCTGATTCAGGTGAAAAATTGCGGCTCAACCTGAGCCAGACATCACTAAATCCATGCAAACGATCGTCGGCGAGCTGGGTTTCAGATTCACTCTGCGGCAATGCCAACTGCTGCTCGGATTCGATGGTCGCCAACTGAGCATCAATGGCTCGCAGATTATTGAGCAGGTATCCCAACGCTTTCACTTGCTCTTTATCGCCACCATTTGCGGTCACGCGATCCAGAGCCGCATCAAGATGTGCAAAAGCTCTTTCGAAGCGAGGATCGTGCTGATAAGGCTTACGAAGAAGAATCGAACGGGAAAGCTGCTGACAGGCCTGAGATTGCATAGAAAGCAGGCGCTGGAAGCGGAACATGATGTCGCTGTAGCGGAAGTTATCCCGTAACGGCTGATATTGCACGTGCGATGAGCTGGCTCGCTCATGGATATCCTGCGCAGCAAAATAGTAGTGCAGAGTTCGCCTCGTCCCTCGTTGCCCGCGGTCGCCACGCAAGCGGGTCAATAAGGTCGCTTTGGTCTGATTTAACGTCGCCACCAGCTGACCATTAGCCATAGCCAGTTCGACAATCGGTTCCTGTGACTGGTCTTCAATATCGGGGTCGAACAGGCGGGATTTCAGCTCCAGGTAATGGGCTAACTGGTCAAAGCTCCGCGCCAGGTTGTCCTGTAAAGGACGGATTGGGAAGATCAGGTGCCCGGTCAGGGTGAGCAGGTTGTACCACACGGCACCCGCCAACAGCAGCAAAGGTTGCTGATACCAGTGCTCGTAAAGCGAAACGCCGAGCATCGTATAAATGGCTATCAGCAAAGCACCAAAAGCGATGGTCGCATAACGCTGCCCAAGCCCGCCGAGTAAAATAAAGCCGCTGGTAGAGAGCGTCAGCCCTAACGCGAAAGCCCACGGCCACGGGAAGAGCAATTCAACCGAAGCCGACGCAATAAAGAAGCAAACCAGGGTAATCACGAGATTACGCAGGCGGCCCGCCAGACGGTCGTCCAGATCAGCAAGCGCCGCGGCGACCACGCCCAGCGTTAAAGGAATGGTCAGTTTGACCTCGCCCAGCCACCAGGGCACGGCGGTTGTTCCGCACAGGGCGATGAAGATCCTGACGTTATAGAGCCAGTTACTGTTCCAGGTATAGCGTTGCAATAAGGGACTTAGCATACGGCAGTCAGTTCCCGTTACTGAAAGCGACGACGAGCATTGGCTTCACGCGCGGCGCGAGCGGTCTCAACAGAAACCACGCGACGGCCCACCGGCCACAGTGCAATGGCTGCAATTTTGAAGTTGGCGATGCCCACAGGGATGCCAATGATGGTAATACACTGGGCAATGCCTGCCACGATGTGGGTCAGACACAGCCACCAGCCAAACAGCACAAACCACAACACGTTAAGCAGCGTGCCTCCGGTGTTCATCAGTGCGCTTTTCTCATTCGGATTAAGTTCATCGACATGAACGGCTTCGTTACCAAACGGAAACAGTGACAGCCGGGTGATTTCCCAACAGGAACGTGTCAGAGGCAAAGTGACAATCAGCACGATGCTGACCACTGTTGCCAGGAGCCAGCCGAGGGTAGTGGCAAAACCGCCCAATACAAAATTCAGAATATTCAAAATGGTACGCATAAGACCTCTGTTCAGTCCTGTGAAAAAGAAGACCTGACGATTGTAACGTGTTTTTGCGCTGGAGCACCTGGTATCTGGCGGTTACACTGTCAGGGATAAGTCTAAACCCGGGATTTGGCAAGACATGGAACTAAAAGCAACTGCGCTCGGCAAGCGAATGGCGCAACATCCCTACGATCGGGTCGAACTTCTTAACGCTGGCGTGAAAGTGTCGGGCGATCGTCATGAATACCTGATCCCTTTTAATCAGTTGGCTGCCATTCATTGCAAGCGAGGGCTGGTCTGGGGCGAGCTGGAGTTCGTGCTTCCGGATGATAAAGTCGTGCGTTTGCACGGCACGGAATGGGCTGATACTCAGCGTTTCCACCATCATTTGCAAACCCGCTGGCAGCAGTGGAGCGACGAGATGAGCGCCATTGCGGCAGGTGTGTTGCAGCAGCAACTGGCCGTGATTTCTGACCACAGTGCCGAAGGCAAATGGCTGACTCGGGAAGCGGTGGCCCAGTTAAAACAAAAAATTCTCACCTCCCTCGAAGCCTTACCGGTTCCCGTAAGCCGCCTTGAAAGTTTCGATAATTGTCGCGAGCTTTGGGCCCAATGTCAGGCGTGGTTGAAAGATCTCAGCGCCACCCGGTTGAAGCACAACCAGGCGTATACCAAAGCCATGCTTGCTCAATATTCCGGCTTCTTTGAACACATCGAATCTTCACCGCTCAATAGCGCTCAGGCACGAGCAGTGGTGAATGGTGAACGTTCGTTACTGGTTTTGGCTGGCGCAGGAAGCGGGAAAACTTCCGTGCTGGTGGCGCGTGCAGGATGGCTGCTGACCCGAGGTGAAGCGGCTCCTGACCAAATCTTACTGCTGGCGTTTGGCCGAAAAGCGGCACAAGAGATGGATGATCGCATCCGCGAACGCCTTAATACGGAAGCTATCAGCGCCAAAACGTTCCATGCTCTGGCCCTGCACATCATTCAGCAGGGCAGTAAAAAAGTGCCCGTTATCACTAAGCTGGAGAACGATACTCAGGCCCGTCAAAAACTGCTGACCCGGTGCTGGCAACAGCAATGCAAGGAGAAAAAAGCGCAGGCGAAAGGCTGGCGGCAGTGGCTTGAAGAAGAAATGGCCTGGGACGTGCCCGAAGAAGACTACTGGCACGACCCGAAAATTGTGCGACGCATTGGCGCTCGTCTTGACCGTTGGGTCAGCCTGATGCGCATGCATGGCGGCTCGCAGGCCGAGATGATCGAAGGCGCCCCAGAAGAGATACGTGATCTGTTCGGTAAACGCGTCAAACTCATGGCACCGTTGTTAAAAGCCTGGAAGACGGCGCTGAAAGAGGAAGGGGCGGTCGATTTCTCCGGCCTTATCCATCAGGCCATTAACGTGTTAGAGAAAGGCCGTTTTGTCAGCCCCTGGAAGCATATTCTGGTCGACGAGTTTCAGGACATCTCACCGCAGCGAGGGGCGCTTCTTGCTGCCTTACGCAAGCAAAATTCACAAACCACGCTGTTTGCGGTAGGTGACGATTGGCAGGCCATCTATCGTTTCAGCGGCGCACAGCTCTCATTGACCACGGCTTTTGAACACTATTTTGGTGAAGGCGACAGCTGTGCCCTGGACACCACCTACCGCTTCAATAGCAGGATTGGCGAGATTGCGAATCGTTTTATCCAGCAAAACCCGCATCAGCTCGCAAAACCGCTGAATAGCCTTTCTGCGGGTGATAAAAAAGCGGTGACCCTGTTGCCTGACGATCAACTGGATGCGCTTCTCGATAAATTAAGTGGCTTTGTGAAACCGGAACAGCGGATCCTGATCATGGCTCGCTATCATCACCTCAAGCCCGCAGCGCTGGAGAAGGCCGCCACCCGCTGGCCGAAACTGCAGATCGACTTTATGACCATTCACGCGAGCAAAGGGCAACAGGCCGATTTTGCTATCGTGCTCGGTTTACAAGAAGGGCAGGATGAGTTTCCGGCCCCGGCGCGAGAGTCCATCATGGAGCAGGCGTTATTGCCTCAGCCGGAAGACTTCCAGGATGCGGAAGAAAGGCGTTTGCTGTATGTGGCGATGACCCGCGCGCGGGAACGGGTTTGGCTGCTGTTCAACAAACAGCAACCTTCGGTGTTCGTCGATATTCTGAAACACCTGGACGTACCGGTGGTGCGTAAACCTTAAAAGAATCCCATCAGCAGAGTAACACCGTTATTTTAAGACCGAGATATCCGGGGCGACCACCGGGTTTGGCGTCCCTCCGGGAACCAAATCCCGGTGTTTCCCCTAATTCATTGGCTTAAGTGAACGGCGTTACTCAGCAGAGGGGATTTTCTATTTCAGGCGTTCGGCCAGATAGCGCTGGTAGTCCGGGATTTGGATCTCAACCGGTGCGTTAAACGTCGGCGACTGGATGATGAAATCCGCCGTGGCGACGTTAGTGGCAACAGGAATGTTCCAGACGGTTGCCAGGCGAAGCAACGCTTTGACATCCGGGTCGTGCGGCACGGCATTCAGCGGGTCCCAGAAGAAAATCAGCACATCAATTTTGCCTTCAGCAATCATCGCGCCGACTTGTTGGTCGCCGCCCATCGGGCCGCTCAGCATCGCATTCACGTCCAGGCCAGTGGCTCGCTGTACCAGATTGCCGGTGGTACCAGTGCCATACAGAACATGCTGTGCCAACAGCGGTTGATGGCGTTCGACCCAGGCTTTCAGCATCTGTTTGCAGTGATCGTGTGCGACCAGCGCGATGTGCTTGCGACCTGGTATTGTGCGGGTAGTCAGTTCCATAATCAGTTTCCATTAATCAACATGCAGACAGATTACTGGAAGACACTGAGGCTGCAAGAGACAACAGGCAAAAAGATCCTGCGCGATATCATGGCATCACGAAGAAGGCTGCGATTTTGCCCACTCCAGAAAGCGATGGCGGGTAGCCGGGTCAGCCAACTGAAACCAATATTTCAGACGTTGCTCGGTCAGGGTTTGTGACTGATAGGCCGGATTATCCAGTTCAGTGGTTTTTGATAACAGCGTGCTGTCGTCAGGTAATGGCAGGCTGAATTGGGTATCAGAGGCTTGCTTGCTGGCGAGATTGTAGGCCTCGATAGCCTTTTCGTAATCGATATTATCGCCCACCTGCGTAATTGCCAGAATATCGAGTTTGACCGGGATCGGCATCGCATTGCCATCCAGCAGACTGACATGCGGCGTTGAGGTAAATGCCTGGGTTTCCTGCAGCGTTTCAAGGCGCGGCAGGCTAAAGTTCACCTGACCTATCAGCTGTGAATTGAAATTGGCGATAAGGGGGGGAGAAACGTAGAGCTGGCGGTTCTGGTCGGGCAGAATCACCATTTTTTCCACTCGGAACACAACCTGATGTGGGCCATTATCCAGCTCAATACTTTCAGCGCCGCGCAGCAGCAGGCTAGACACTTTTTTTCCGTCGAGCACCAGCAAATTGATATCGCCTGAAAGCCGCAGGGTAGTGGCATGCGCGCTGACAGGAAGCATAAGCAGTAGCCAGAGTATGGCGATTCCCGTTCTCATCGGACTCTCCTGTAAATAGCGCACCCTTAGAGTGTATCAAAATTTTACGAAAGTGATTTTTATTAACATATAGACACGATCCACGATTCCGCCCTCATACTCTGGTATGACTGAATGGCTGGTGTTTAAGGATTGTCGTACACTTGGCATAATTGCCCGGAGGACAGAATGAAAGAGAACGATATTGCAGGCATCCTGAAGCAGACTCGCACCATTGCGCTGGTGGGCGCGAGCGACAAACCTGACCGCCCGAGCTATCGGGTGATGAAGTATCTGCTGGATCAGGGATATCACGTTATCCCGGTGTCGCCGAAGGTGGCAGGCAAAACGCTGTTAGGCCAACAAGGCTATGGCACGCTAGCGGAAGTGCCGGAAAAAGTGGATATGGTGGATGTGTTCCGCAATTCAGAAGCTGCATGGGGTGTCGCTCAGGAAGCGATTGCCATTGGCGCGAAAACGCTGTGGATGCAGCTCGGTGTGATTAATGAACAAGCTGCGGTGCTGGCGCAAGATGCCGGGCTGAATGTGGTGATGGACAAGTGTCCGGCGATTGAAATCCCTCGATTAGGGCTCGCCAAATAAAGAAAACCCCGCAGCGCGGGGTTTTTAATTAGTTGCGCAGTCGGGGCGCCTGAAGCTGTTGGCGAATGGTTCGCGCCAGTTCATCCATCGTCGGTTGCTCCGGATGTTCATCGCTGGCTTCGCTTTTCAGTTGAGCTTCCGCAAGATAGGTGTGCACGGGCTGGCCATCGTCATCTTCCATCACCACGTGATACCAAGGCGAAGCGCGAAGCTCATCGTTCACGGCGACCTCATCTTCAGAGGGCTCATCAAGTGAATATTCCGGGTCGATATCGACAATCACGCCCAGATAGCCCAACAGCGAATGCCGGACTTGCTGGCCGATGCCGAATTTGCTGACAATCATCATAGTCACCTCCCGGGAAACATTACTTACAGTGAATATGTGGGCAATGTTTCACTTTTCAACTTACATGACGCGACAGGCAAACCCTTTCAGATACAGCCCTTCCGGGTAGGTTGCGATCACAGGATGATCGGCTGCCTGACGGAACTGTTCTATAAATTGTACATCACGCCCGGCATCCACTGCCGCATCGGCGACAATTTTCTGAAATAAATCTGTGGTCATCAGGCCAGAGCAGGAGAACGTCAACAGCACACCGCCCGGGTTCAGTAGCTGGATAGCCAGCATGTTGATGTCTTTATATCCGCGACAGGCGCCCATCAGCTGGTTCTTGTTTTCAACGAACTTCGGTGGGTCCATCACGATCACATCAAACTTCTCGCCTTCATCGCGGTATTTGCGCAGCAACTTGAACACGTCGTCACGCACAAACTTCGCTTTGCTCAGGTCGAGTTTGTTCAGCTCAACGTTCTGCTTCGCAATATCCAGCGCTTCCTGAGAGGTATCGACGCTGGTGACTTCACGGCAGCCGCCCATCAAGGCTGACACCGCAAATCCACCGGTGTAAGAGAAACAGTTCAGAACGCGCTTGTCTTCAACGTATCGACGCGTCGCCAGGCGGCTATCACGCTGATCGAGGTAGTAACCGGTTTTGTGGCCGCCCTGGATATCAACCAGCAGTTTCATGCCGTGCTCTTCAATAGGCAGCAGGGCAGGTGGCAGCTCGCCAGTGACCGGGCCCTGAGTCAGTTCCATGCCTTCTTTTTTACGTACCGCCACATCGCTGCGGTCGTAAATAGCGCATTCCGGGAACTGGGTTTGCAGCGCGCTAATCAACGCTGCTCGCTGGTACTCCGCACCTGCGCTCAGCAGTTGCAGTACCAGGAAGTTGCCAAAGCGGTCAATAGTGACGCCAGGCAGCCCGTCAGATTCACCAGCAATCAGGCGATAGCTGTCGAGGCCATCTTTTTTCGCCAGCCACTCACGCCAGGTTTGAGCTTGTGCCAGACGACGTTCGAAAAAGGCGATATCAATGGCTTCGTTTTTGTCGAACGTCCAGACGCGTGCACGAATCTGCGAAGCCGGGGAGTAAGCGCCGCGTGCCAGCCATTTGCCCTGATGGTCAACAATATCAATGGTCTCGCCGAGGGAGGCTTTGCCTTCCATGCGCGCAACCGCGCCGGAGAAGACCCATGGGTGACGGCGAAGTAAGGATTTTTCGCGGCCTTTGGCTAACACTAAACGTACGCTCATAATTTGCTATTCTGTTGGTTCAAAGAGATGGGAGACTGATGACAACGTGTTGCCATCGCAGAACGGATACTGGACGTCAAAAAAATTAGGAAAATCAATTTATTGATTTTCGGCTGCTAACCACAAGGAAGGAAAAACCACGTTTTTTCCTTCCTTGTCAGACATCTAATGGGCGCCATTTTCCCACGTCAGGCGGGAAAAGCAATGAATAACGGGGGAACAGCTATGGCACAGGCGTGCACAATCGCATGGGTTCACGGTCTGGTTCAGGGCGTGGGATTTCGTTACAGCACCCAGCGCGAGGCGTTAAAACTGGGGCTCACGGGGTACGCGCGTAATCTGGATGATGGCAGTGTGGAAGTGTTAGCGTGTGGCGAAGCAAGTCATGTTGAACAGCTTGTCGCCTGGCTCAAGGCTGGTGGGCCGCGCAGTGCCCGGGTGGACAAGGTTCTGACTGAACCCCATCAGCCCGGGAAAGAATGGCATGACTTCGGTATTCGCTATTAAATGCACTTCACCGGTTTAGGCAGGCCGGCGATTTTCGTGGCCTGCTTGGCCGGGCCTTTTGGGAACAGGCGATACAAATAGCGGCTGTTGCCTTTCTCTTCGCCGAACTTTTTCGCCATAGCTTTGACCAGCATGCGGATCGCGGGAGAGGTATTAAACTCCAGGTAAAACTCACGCACGAAGCGCACCACTTCCCAATGCTCAGGCGTGAGAGTTATCTCTTCTTTCTGAGCAATCACTTCGGCAAGTCCTTCGCTCCACAGCTTGCTTTCTTTCAGATAACCATCGTTATCTGTCTCGATTTCCTGGCCTTCAAAATTCAACATAATCACTCTAACCGTTAGCAGAAAACCGCCGCAGTGTAGCAAAAAACAAAACCCCGCATAAGCGGGGTTTGGGGTGTAGCTCGGTTCAGTCTTAGTCGCGGCTGGCGAAACCAAGGATGCTCAACAGGCTCACGAAGATGTTGTACAGCGACACATACAGGCTGACGGTAGCGCGAATATAGTTCGTTTCGCCGCCGCGGATGATGTTGCTGGTCTCAAACAGGATGGCACCCGAAGAGATCAGAATGAACACTGCGCTGATAGCCAGATGCAGGGCAGGCAACTGCAGGAAGATGTTCGCCACCATCCCAACCAGCACCACCACAATCCCTGCCATCAGCATGCCGCCGAGGAAGGACATATCTTTACGAGTGGTCAGCACATAAGCCGAGCAGGCGAAGAATACCAGTGCCGTTCCGCCCAATGCCATACCGATGACATCACCCATGCCTGCAGAGATATACGCGTTCAGCATTGGGCCGAGGATATAACCCAGGAAGCCGGTAAAGGCGAATGCGGACAGAATGCCGACAGGCTTATCCGCGGTTTTATACGTCAGGAACATCAGACCGTACATGCCGACCAGTGTCAAAATCAGACCTGGGGAAGGCAGCATCAACACGGTACTTGCCGTCGCCGTGATGGCGGAAAACGCCAGCGTCAGGCTCAGCAGAAAATAGGTATTACGCAGGACTTTGTGTGTGCTCAGAAGCGATGAACGATCGCGCGACGAGGTAATAATACGATCCATAGTGTCACTCTCTTTTAAAGACAGTTGTAATAACTGCTGAGAATAGGGAAACAAAGTCCAAAGCTCTAGTGGTTTTACCCATCTTTACCGACCCGTCAGCCCCCTAAATCAGAGCATTATGCCAACAATGTAAACCCTGGCAGAAGGATTGTTGTTTTTCAGAGTTCAATCAGATCGACCTCTTATAGGTTGCTGAAAAATATTGCGTTATTACCAAAGCGCCGCTAACACTGAATGCGGAGTAAGCAACAATGAAACCAATAAGGCAATGGATATGAAACCACAAAAACACAATTATATTACGCTGGCATTCATCACCGCAGGATTGCTCAGTGCAGCCTCAATGAGCTGGGCGGCGCAGGTGCCAGCAGGAACACAGTTAGCAGAGAAACAGGAACTGGTCAGAAATAACGGCAATGAACCTGCCACGCTTGACCCGCACAGAGTCGAAAGTGACGTTGAAGGTAATATTATCAGGGATATCTTCGAGGGATTGGTTTCTGTTAATCAGGATGGATCGATTGCCCCGCGTCTCGCGGATAAGTGGGAGCAGAAGGACAATACAGTCTGGACGTTCCATCTGCGTCCTGGCATTACCTGGTCCGACGGCACAGCAATTACCGCACAAGATGTGGTCTGGAGCTGGCAGCGTCTGGTTGATCCTAAAACATCGTCACCTTACGCCAGCTATCCTGGCAGCATGCATATTGTGAATGCTGAAGAGATTGCTTTGGGCAAAAAATCGCCAGAAACGTTGGGCGTTAAAGCGCTGGATGATAATACTTTGCAAGTCACCCTGACTCAGCCAAACGCGGTGTTTCTCTCCATGCTTGATCACTATGTGATGGTGCCGATTGATCCCGTGCTGGTAAAACGTTTTGGCGATAAGTGGACTCAGCCACAGCATATCGTGACCAGTGGCGCATACACGCCGACGGAATGGGTGGTCAATGAACGCATCGTCGCCAAGCGAAATCCAAAATATTGGGACAACGAACATACCGTCATCAACAAAGTGACCTACCTGCCAATTAACTCAGAAGCCTCCGACGTCAACCGTTATAAGGCAGGGGAAATCGACATCGTTTATACCCTGCCAATCAACCAGTTTGCTCAGTTGAAGAAAACATTAGGTAGTGAGGTGAATGTCGCCCCTCAATTGGCGACAGCCTATTATCAATTCAATACCACCAAAGCCCCGTTCAACGATCCGCGCGTCCGTCTTGCATTAAACATGGGTCTGGATAAAGACATCATTGCCGAGAAAGTGTTAGGGCAGGGCCAGCGTGCGGCATGGCTTACCAGCCAGCCAGAAATTGGTGGCATCACGCTTAAAACCCCGGACTACGCAAGCTGGCCGCGTGAAAAGCGTATTGCCGAGGCGAAAAAACTCTTGGCAGAAGCTGGATTCGGTGAAAATCATCCGCTGTCCTTCAACCTGTTGTACAACACCAGTGAGTCACTTCAACGCCTTGCGATTGCAGCAAGCTCAATGTGGAAGAAAAACCTCGGTGTTGAGGCTAAATTGCAAAACCAGGAATGGAAGACGATGCTGGATGCCATGCATACCGGCAATTATGAGGTTGTACGCTACGCCTGGATTGCGGATTACGATGATGCCTCTTCTTTCCTCAACAACTTCCGCACGGGTGACAGTCAGAACACGACTAAATACAGCAACCCTGACTTTGATCAGGCGCTGGTAGACGCCTCTAAAGCGACCGATATGGCAAAACGCGGTGAGTACTATCAAAAGGCGGAAGATATCCTCGCCAAGGATGTGCCAGCCATTCCGGTTTATCACTATGTCCGCACGCATCTGGTGAAACCGTGGGTCGGCGGATTCACGCCGGATAAGCTGGGTTTCTACTTCACCAAAGATATGTACATCATTAAGCACTAAAAAAACCGGTCAAAGATGCTGATAATCTGCACGATGTGCCGATATTTCAGGCGATTAAACGCATTTTGACTGTTTTTAAGGCAAACGAACAAGGTGGGGGTTTACAGGATGCCTTCTGATGTTTAAAGTACGCCTCACTTAGGAAGCGTGGCCGAGCGGTTGAAGGCACCGGTCTTGAAAACCGGCGACCCGAAAGGGTTCTAGAGTTCGAATCTCTACGCTTCCGCCAAATTCGAAAGCCCCAGTTCAGCAATGAACTGGGGCTTTTTCGTTTCTGCCATTTCCACATTCAATCACGCGTCAACCGGGAACTGCTGCACACCCACAGCGTAATCACTAGCGTCAGGATAGAAAGCGAGTACAGCAGCACGTTCATCGGGGAATCGTAATGCACGATGATCAGGCGAATGATGGCTGTCACGCCGATATAAACGAAATAGCGCAGCGGGAAATGGCTGCCCGACTTAAAATACTTGACGATCAGCGCAATAAACTCGAAGTAAAGAAACCACGCAGCAGCCCCTCGACAAAATCGTAGCTGTTGGTCGCCGGAAAATTAAAGAAGGTATCCCCAAGCGACCAGGATTTCTTGCCAGCCCTTTAATGTGACAAAAGCTTGTCTGGATAAGCCTCACCAAATTTTCTGCAAATCCATCTCTTCCTGAATGCGGTCGCAGTATTTTTGGTGAGTGCTGATGGCTTCATCGATGCCGGCGTTGTAAATCGCGACGCCAAGGGTGCCGATGATAAAGTCGGTGAAAAATTCGCCGTCAAACTGCTCCAGCGTCAAGTTGAAATGCTCTTCGCAATACTCCAGCAGCTTGACTCTGATGGCTTCGCGTTGTTCGGGTGGGAGCTGTATTTCCTTCATGGATGAACCTCATTGTTCTACGATTTTCTTCTTTGTAAGGTGCCAATATACCTGTTTTACCCGGATGAGTTGTCTGTGTAGGGCTCAACTTACACGCCGGAAGGGGAAATCCTATTGATTATTCCCGGTGTTCAATGTTGTTATCTCCTCCAGCGACTCTCAGCTTACTGTCAGGAAAATCATCGATGAAAAAATGGCTTTTGCTCGCGGCGATCCTCAGCCCACAAGCTTTTGCGGCGGCACCTTGTGCACCAGATACGGCTCCCGGGGATTTATGTGAAGTGGCTATCGACCAGCTTCGCCCGACTCAGGCAGGTATTGGTCAACTGCAGGTCGATGAGGAGCAGAAAAAACTCGCGGACAAGAGCGCCAAAAAGCTCGAAAAATATGTCATCAAAAAAGAGATCCCGGTGGTTATCTCCCCGCAGGGCGAATACTGGCTGGTCGACAGGCATCACCTCACTCGCACCTTATGGCAACTGGGCGTTAAAAAGACTACGGTGAAAGTCATTGCTCACCTGCAGGATAACGCCACGTTCTGGCCGCAGATGGAGAAAAACCATTGGGTGTGGCTGAAAAATGAAAAAGGGCAGCCGATAACGCCAGAACAACTGCCGAAGCATATCGCCGACCTGACAGATTACCCTTATCGCTCTTTGGCTGGTCTGTTGCAGGACAAAGGCTATTTTGACAAGAAAAAGCAGGTCTATTTTGTTGAGTTCGCGTGGGCGAGCTGGCTGGGCCATAAAATGAATTGGGCCGCAGTCAACTCAGGAAACCTGAATGAACGCCTGACGCAGGCGAAGAAACTGGCCTGTCAGCCGGATGCTAAAGCGCTTCCTGGGTATCCGGGAAAAATGTGCTCTGTCGCGGCAAAGTGAAGCCCCCTCAGTAAACGCCACGCAGATGAAGCTTGCGGTACATCGGCGGTGTCATGCCCATTTGCCGGATAAAGGCCCTGCGCAGGCTGTCCGCACTGTTGTATCCGACTGCGTTGGCGATAGTTTTCAGCGGCACATCTTCCTTTTCCAGCATCTCTTTCACGCGGCTGATGCGGCAAGCCTCCAGCCACTCACCGGGCCGAACGTTAAGCTGCTGCTGAAAAAGCCGGTTGAGGTGGCGAGTGCTGAGCCCAATATGATCGGCCATGTCTGAAAGCGAATGAATACGGTCAAGATGGGTGAGGGTCCAGCGCTGGAGCTCCTGCAATGCCTCCCGGCCGTTCAGCGAGAGTGTCTGCCCTCTGACGTAATGACTCTGGTTAGCCGGGCGGCGGAAAAACATCACCAGATTGCCCGCGATATCCATTGCCAGTTCCCGACCCAAATCTTCCTCAACCAGCCTCAACGCAAGATCCATCCCCGAGGTCACGCCTGCGGCCGTTCTGACCGGGCCATCTGCAACATACAGCGCGTCTTTATCCACGTGGATATCAGGGTAGCTCTTTTCCAGTTGATCGGCCGATTGCCAGTGAGTCGTGACGGTCCTGTGGGTCAATACGCCGGACTGAGCCAGCAGAAACGCACCGGTGCAGATGGAGCCATAGCGACGGCTGTTATCACAAAGCAGTTTGATGCTTTGGCTAGCCTGGTTACTGAGTGTGGTATGCGGCGCATCGGGCATGCCTGCCACCAGAAAGGTATCTGGCCGGAATGTGCTGCAGGCTTCCAGGCTGCGGTGCCCCACCAGTTCGATGCCTGACGAGGCACGCACATGGCCTGCATCGAGGGTCACAATCTCCAGGTCATACACTTCGCGACGCAGTAAAGCATTGGCTTCGGCAAACACATCCAGCGGGCCAGAGACATCCAGCAACTGCACGCCGGGCATGGCCAGTATCGCAATCGTGCGTTTCATCGTTCTGCGTGTCTCCTTTGGTGTGAATGTCTTTAATTGTCGTTATAGGGCTAATGATGACATTCAGATTGCCCGATACACTGCAGCAACTCAACCGACAGGAGACAAAAAATGCACTCAATGATCAAAAAAATCGCCGTTCCGGATAGCCAGCTTGCCCGCGCGGCAACAGAATTTGTGCGGGACACAGAGAACGATTTGCTGTTTCACCACTCCAGCCGCGTCTATTACTGGGGCGCACTTGCCGGGGAACATCGTGGCCTGAAGGTGGACAAGGAATTGCTCTACGTAGGATGCATGTTCCACGACGTAGGCCTGACACACGAACATTGCAGCTGTGACAAGCGGTTTGAAGTGGATGGCGCTAACGCAGCGCGCGACTTTCTGCGCAGCTATGGCGTTAACGAACAGGACATCACCACCGTCTGGACAGCCATCGCGTTACATACCACGCCAGGTATTCCGGAATTTATGGCCCCTGAAATCGCGTTGCTGACAGCCGGTGTGGAGATGGATGTGCTCGGCATGGGCTATGAGACTTTCAGCGAAAGTGACAGGGAAGCCGTGACGGCGGAACATCCGCGCTCAGCGAATTTCAAAGAGGACATCATTTCGGCGTTTTATAACGGCATTAAACACAAGCCGCAGACCACCTTTGGTAACGTCAAAGCGGATGTTATTAAGGATAAAGAACGTGATTTCCAGCCGCTGAACTTCTGCTCCATCATCAGAAACTCAGCCTGGAAAGGCTGAGAGTAAGCTGTAATTCTGGCCATAAAATGGGGGCGGGATACTGCCCCTTTTTTTTCAGGGAACGGGTCGCATGATTTCTGTGGCCTTAATTTGCTGCTGATTCAATTAAGATTTTTTACCTTGTGAGCGAAGCGGGGCAGAAATAAAGTTATCCACGGACTCTGATAAAAGGAAATTCAAATGAAAAAGACCATCATCGCTATGTCCCTTCTGTTTGTTGCCACTGGCGCGATGGCGCAGGGCGAAATGCAGCATGCCACAGATGAAACCGTTCAGGCCGCACATGCAGGCGCTGACACAGCAAAAGAGAAACTGCACCAGACTGAGCATCGCACTCAGGAGCAGATCAACAAAGCGAAAAGCGACGGTTCCACCACCGACAACATGAAGCAAGACGGTGAGAAGGCCTGGAATCGCACCAAAGAAGGCAGCGAGAAGGCGTGGGATAAAACTAAGCAGGGCTCTGAAAAAGCCTGGAACAGCACCAAAGAAGGCAGTCAGAAAGCCTGGGATGCTACCAAAGAAGGCAGCAGCAAAGCGTGGGATAAAACCAAAGCCGGCGCTGAAGACCTGAAGAAAAGCGTGTCTGAGTAAACGTCTTGCCTGAATGAAGCCCGCACTGGTTGCGGGCTTTTTGCTTTCTGCATCACACCGTTTTGTCTTTGATCTCGGTGGTGGCACCATTTTTTTGCACTGAAGCAATGCCTTTTTGCGCGGCCGCTTTGGTGGAGTACATTTCGCTGCGAGCAATCACTTCATGGTTCGCGGCTTTCAACACAAAATAGTACGGCTCTTTGGTGTCCTTGTCGGATTTCTTGATTTCGTAATATCCCATGGTTTTCTCCTCGGTTGTGTCGGCAATTGACCTGTTAAGCATAGAGTCTGGCACAAACCTTGCCACCGTGGATTAAAGAGCGAATTCAAGGATTTTGAATCAGGTTACTGCCTGACCTTCAGCTCCCCGAGCACGTGGCTCAACACTTCTATAAGCGCACCGGCGGCGGCATGACGAGTATTTTTACGGGTCAGCGCGACGCCTGTACGCCCTGAAAGCGGGGGCGAAAGTTCAAGCGTGCAGAGGGCATTGTGTGCTTGCACCAGCGTATCCGGCAGAATACTTGCAAGCGGCGCGCGCTGCAGCAGAGCAAGAATCGCGCCCAGGGTATTGGTTTCCATCACAAGATTAGGGCTCACATTCTGCGTGCGACATTGCTGGTCGATTTCAACGCGGGTGGAAAAACTGCAGTCCAGCAAAACCAGTGGTTCCCCGGTCAGCGCCGTTATCGCCAACTGCTTTTGCCCGGCGAGCGGATGTTTTTTACTGACGACCAGCACCAGCCCTTCCTGCATCAGAGGCGTGGCGGAAAGTTCTGCGGCGTGATCGCCTGCGAAACCCAGGCCGATATCCAGCTCATCGTTCACCAGTTGCTGTTCAATCTGCCCTTGAGTGCCTTCGCTGACGGCGAGGGTAATGCCGGGGTAACGCTGCCAGAAGGCAGCCAGCAGCGGGCCCGCCAGCCACGGCGTATAGGTCGGCGTCAGGCCCAGGCGCAGATGCCCGCGGCTTAAATCTTCCACGTCCTGCACCGCACGGGCTCCGGCTTCCAGTTCGTTCATCGCCTGGCGGGCGTGGCGCTGAAACACTTTCCCGGCATCGGTCAAACGAACTGTTCGGCCCGTTCGGTCAAAAAGCTGCACTTGCAGGGTTTGTTCCAGCAGTTTGATTTGCTGCGAGAGCGCAGGTTGCGAGACATACAGCGCGGCGGCGGCGCGGGTAAAGCTGCCGTGCTCTGCAACGGCAAGGAAGTAGTGGACGTAGCGCAGGATCATTGCATCACCTATAAGAAATACTAATAGCGATAATAATAATTGAGACTTTTATCTTATCAATCTAAGCCTCTACTCTTTTTGTTATGTACTAGCGCAAACCAAAGGAGCGAGAGATGGATTTTGTAAAACGTACGATTGAGCTGGCGATGAAAAATGTGGAAGAGGGCGGTCGACCGTTTGCCACGGTGATTGTGCGCGGGGAAGAGATTGTCGCCGAAAGCCCGAATCAGGTGGCTCAGACTAACGATCCCACGGCGCATGCGGAGATCCTCGCGGTGCGCGAGGCCTGCCGCAAACTGGGCACCGAAAACCTCAGCGACTGTGACATCTACATTCTGGCGAGCCCTTGCCCGATGTGTCTCGGCGCGCTCTATTATTGCAGTCCGCGCAAGGTTATCTACATCACCACCCGCGAGGAATACGTGCCGTATTACCGCGATGACCGCAAATATTTTGAACTGGAAACCTTCTACGGCGAGTTTACCAAACCGATTGCCCAGCGCCGGTTGCCGATGGTGCATCAGCCCAGCCCGGAGGCCATCAAGGTGTATCAGCGCTGGCAGGTTTTGAATGCGAAATAGTCAGGTGAGTTGGTATTAATGGAGAAGCCCGCAATTGCTGCGGGCTTTTTGGCGTCAGAGGTTAATGCCCGTCCTGGAACAGCAAATCCATCAGGTTGCCGGTGTCCATTTGCTCGCCGCTTAATTTACGCAGCAGCAACTCGCTGGCTAGCGTCTGTAACGAGAAAACAATATCGGGCTGAACGCGCTTAATTTTGCTCAGGTTTTTATCGGAGTTCACCAGCGCGAGAATTTTTCCTTCTGCCGATACCACTTCTTTCGCCGCCAGCACGATAAACGCATTGTCGGAATCGTCATTGCGCAGCACCAGAATGTACTTCGCTTTATCTGCGCCCGCTTCACGCAGGGCTTTATCGGATGACGGGTCATCAATCAGCACGTCGGCCTCTGGCGGGAAATCGTGCGGCACACCTGGCGGGATAAGCACGGTGATGGTTTCGTCACGTGCCTTCAGGCCGTTGTAAACGCTCAGCGCCAGCGGCGTGGCACCGATAATAATCATGTGGTTCTTGCGCATGGCGTGTGAAATTCTCCCTTTGATCATGCGTTTCAGGTTGCCACCGATGACCGGGCCAATGATGGCGCTGATGGACGTGGCGAAGACGGTAATGCCCAGAATGATAATCGACACCGTGAACAGCCGCGCAGAAGCGGTAACCGGCACGATGTCGCCGAAACCGACGGTAGACATGCTTACCGTTGAGAAATAGAGCGCCGTTGAAAGCTCATCAATGGCGGGATGGAACTGATCGCCTAAATACAATGAGCCGCACAGGGCATAGGTCAGCAACGAGCCAAAGCTGATGAGCGCAAACAGCGTACCCGCCGCCAGGCTTGACTGGCTGAACTCACGCCAGAACCACAGCAGACACAGACAGTCCAGCAGCGACAAATAGCCAATTCGATGCAGGCCGCCCGGCAGCAGGAAATTGAACAACGCCACGGCGATAAGCAGGATCAGCGAAAACGACCAGGCGACACGCGCGCGCAAAAACAGGCCGATGCTCATCAGCACAATGGCAATGCCGAGCACCACTTGCGGCAGGGTTAACAGGCCAAAGGTGGAAATCAGATCTTTCCAGCCGGTGAATTCGCCCATTGCTTGTGGCACGAAATGGTAGATTTGCACCAGCACAGGCTTGAGGAACACGCTGCCAATGAGCAGCGTCAGCAGGCCAATCCAGCGATGAGGGCGGAACAGGGGGTTGAGTACAGCGAGCTTTTTAAGAAGGGCTTTCATGACATTTCTTTATTCCCGAAACCTGCACGCACCAGGGTGTAAACATCTGGCGCGCGCCGGGAAGATTAACTCTCCAGATTGAGGACCACGTTGCGTTTGAGCAGCACGCGCATCACGACATAATACACGATGCCCAGCGCCAGCCAGCTAAGACCAAGAATTTTCGCCTCAACGTCCATTTCGTAAATCACGAAGCTGATGATGCAAAAACCGATCACCGGGAAGACAAGGTGCATCAGCAAATTGCGGGATTTCTGGCGCAGCATGTAATGGTTAATCACCGCTACGTGCAGAACAAGGAAGCCCATCAATGCGCCGAAGTTCACCAGGCGGCTGAGGTTATCAATATCACCGTAGAACCACAGGCCGGAAGCCAGCGAAATCAGCGCCACAAACAGCGTGCTGACATACGGTGTTTTCAGGCGCGGATGCACTTTTGCCAGCAGGGCAGGAAGCTGCTTATCGCGAGCCATGGCATACAGAATGCGTGAGACCGCAGCCTGAGCAACCAGCGCATTCGCGATCCCCCAGGAAATCACCGTCGACCACATGGTCACATACTTCAGCCATTGACCGCCTGCCAGATTCGCCGTGTCATAGAACGCCGTATCAAGACTGGTGAAGGCCATGCCCTGAGACAAATCGGCGGCAATCCAGGTTTGCAGGATAAACAGCGAGCCGACCAGAATCAGCGCAACCAGCGACGCTTTGCCTACTGTGTCCACGCCATCTTTGGTTTCTTCCGAAAGTGTTGAGATCCCGTCAAAACCGAGGAACGACAGCACCGCAATCGACACCGCGCCCATTACCAGCGGCAGGCTAAATTTATCCGGATTGTACAGTGGATCCAGCGTCAAATGGCCCGCGCCCTGGCCGGAGTACAGCGCCAGCAGGCCCAGTACCACGAAAATCGTCAACACCACGATTTCAGCCATCAAAATGGTGTTGTTGGCTTTGGCGGTGAAGGTGATGCCTTTCAGGTTAATCAGGCTGTTAACGGCGATAAAGCCGACAATCCACACCCAGCCCGGCACACCAGGCACCATCGGCGCTAAGGCCGCCGCGCTGACGATATACAGCAGGGAAGGCACCAGAATGTAGTCGAGCAGAATCAACCAACCGGCGAAGAAGCCGACGATCGGATGAATACCGCGTTGGGCGTACGCATACACGGAGCCGGAAACCGGGAAGGCACGAGACATCGACCAGTAGCTCATGGCGGTGAAGAACATCGCCACCATGCCGATGAGATAGGCCAGCGCGACCATGCCTTTAGCGCCATCCCACACGTAACCAAACACCCCAAACGGCGCGATAGGCACCATGAAAATCATGCCGTAAATCAGCAAATCTTTGAAGGTCAGTGCTCGATGCAGCTCTTGCTTGTAGCCAAATTGTTCAACACTCATTTTTCACCGCCTGCAATGCTCAGATTTAACTGGGCGGCAACGGTTTTCGGCAGCGCAAAACGGCAGGTTTTCAGCGGGTCGACCACCTGACAAACCTGCAAATCACCCGTGATGCTGAGAATGCTGATCGCCTGAAACAGCGGCAGTTCGGTGTTGTCGGCGATGAAATGCGCCATATTGCGGGTCGCCATGCTGGCAGCTTCATCGAGTGTTAACGCTGAAGCGAGGGTAAACAGCGTGTCGTCATTTTCCAGCATCGGCAGTGGGAGCTTGCGATTTTTCACCACGGTCAGTTCCACGGTCACTTCGCCGGGAATTTCGAGCCCGCACACCGAGACTTCGCCATCGCCCATAGCAGCATGCAGGTCACCAAGAGCAAACAGCGCGCCCGGCACATTCACTGGCAACCATAAAGTGCTGCCTTCGGTGATTTCTTTGCAGTCCATGTTGCCGCCGTGGCTGTCAGGCGTTCCGCAGGAAATCGCTTCCCCGGCTGGAGCCACGCCAATCACGCCAATCATCGGACGCAAGGCAACTTCCACGCCGCCCGGCAACAGTGCTTTGCCGTTATCAATCGGGATAATGGAGACTTCCGGAGCCTGCAGTTCATCGCCAATTACGCCCAGATTGGGCGCAGTGACCATCACCGCGTTATCACGGGTAAAACGAATGCGTTTGATGTGAACCCGTAATGCGTCGCCAGGCTGGGCTTCTTCGATGTAAACCGGACCAGTGGCGGGGTTGATGCGTTGCCAGTCGAGCGCCTGAAAGACGGTATCGGCGGCAGTGATTTGGTCGGAGAAACAATCGCAGGTGTCGAAGATAACTTCGCTGCCGCTTTTGACGGTGGCGACGGGCTGGTTATCGCGTGACATAGCATACACAACGCGATCGTTGCTTATTTTGATCATGATTTTCCCTGTCTGGTGCTGTTTATGTTTTTTGTTGTCTCCTTTTAAAAGGAGTGGGTTCTAGATCTAACGGCAGCCAGGGCCAATTGCAAATGGCTTCGTGCCATTGGGCAGTTGATTTGTTTAATTCAGAATTTGAAATCGTAGAAATAACCAGGAGGGGTGTATCAGCCTGGAATAAACCGCATTCGGACTCTTCATTCGCTGGTTTGCGGCCTGCGTCCAGGCAAATTGTCATGTTTCTGTCACAATTAAACCGACTCTAAAAACGCACGAGGGAATAAGGGATGAGAAAAAGCGTCATTGCGGCGGCCGTTATTGGCACACTTTTTATGGCTTCCGGAGCCCAGGCGGACACCACGCCAGAAGGGTATCAACTTCAGCAGGTGCTGATCATGAGTCGGCACAACCTGCGCGCGCCGTTAGCTAATAACGGCAGCGTGCTGGAGCAGTCCACGCCGAACAAATGGCCTGAATGGGATGTGCCCGGTGGGCAGCTCACCACCAAAGGCGGCATTCTTGAAGTGTACATGGGCCACTATATGCGTGAATGGCTGGCCGAGCAGGGCATGGTCACCACCGGCGAGTGTCCACCAGAAAACGCGGTGTATGCCTATGCCAACAGCCTGCAACGCACAGTCGCCACGGCGCAATTCTTTATTACCGGCGCGTTCCCGGGGTGTGATGTGCCGGTTCATCATCAGGCCGAAATGGGCAAAATGGACCCGACCTTCAACCCGGTTATCACTGATCAGTCTGAAGCTTTCAGCCAGCAGGCCGTGAAGGCGATGGCGGAAGAGCGTCAGAAAATGAAGCTCGACGACAGCTATAAGCTGCTGGAGAAAATCGTCGATTATCAAAATTCCCCGTCCTGCAAAGAGAAGAAAGACTGTTCGCTGACAGAAGCGAAAGACACCTTCAGCGCGCCGTATGAAAAAGAGCCGGGCGTGTCCGGGCCGTTGAAAGTCGGTAACTCGCTGGTGGATGCGTTCACTTTGCAATACTACGAAGGCTTCCCGCTGGATCAGGTTGCGTGGGGGCAGATTAAAACCGATCAGCAATGGCGTGTGCTGTCAGAACTGAAAAACGGCTATCAGGACAGTTTGTTCACCTCGCCGGAAGTGGCACGGAATGTTGCCGCTCCGTTGGTGAGGTACATCGACAAGGCGTTGGTCACCGAGGCGGCGAAAGCGCCAAAAGTGACGTTGATGGTTGGGCACGACTCGAATATCGCCTCGCTGCTGATGGCGCTGGATTTCAAACCTTATCAGCTTCATGACCAGTACGAGCGGACCCCTATCGGCGGCAAAATTGTCTTTGAGCGCTGGCACGATACCCAGGGGAATCGTGAATTGATGAAAATTGAGTATGTTTATCAAAGCACGGAGCAACTGCGTAATGCGGATGTGCTGACGCTGAAGTCGCCGCCACAGCGTGTGACATTAGAGTTGAAAGGTTGCCCGGTGGATGCAGAAGGTTTCTGCCCGGTAGAGAAATTTAACGCAGTATTGAATAACGCCGCGAAGTAAACGAAAAAGCCCCCGCTCAGCGGGGGCAGTGTGGTCAGACGTTTCTGCGTTCGATGGTTTGTTCGCCCCAGAACAGCGCGTCTTTGTCCGTTTTGCCGAAAGCCAGAGACAGCACTTCATCGCTGCCTTCTTCCCAGATTTTCTCCGCCAGCTTTTCGTCGTATTTTGCGACTTCAAAAATGGCTTCCGCAATTTCAGGTGAGGTATTGCGCAGGCTGGCCCACTCGCCAACATGATGCGCTTTCGATTCCTGTGTAGGCATAACACTCCTCCTTACAGAAGATTAACCTTTGAGTTTAACCGCCAGACCCGCGACATGCTGGCCCTGATAACGGGCAATCGCCAGCTCTTCCTGGCTTGGCTGGCGTGAACCGTCGCCGCCGGCAATCGTGGTAGCGCCATACGGCGTGCCGCCGCGCACTTGTGACACATCAAACAGTTCTTGTGCGGCATAGCCAATCGGCACAATCACCATGCCGTGGTGGGCAAGGGTGGTCCAGAATGAGGTGATGGTTTGTTCCTGGCCGCCGCCGGTACCGGTCGAACTGAACACGCTGCCGAGTTTGCCGTACAGCGCACCAGAAGCCCAAAGGCCGCCGGTCTGATCGAGGAAGGTACGCATCTGCCCGGCCATGTTGCCAAAGCGCGTTGGGGTGCCAAAAATAATGGCATCGTAATCAGCCAGTTCCTGCGGTGTGGCGACAGGAGCGGTGTGGGTTTTACCGCCCGCTTTGGCGAAGACTTCGGCCGACATGGTTTCCGGCACTCGCTTCACCGTCACTTCTGCGCCATCCACTTTATTGACGCCTTCCGCCACGGCTGCAGCGAGGGTTTCAATGTGTCCGTACATGGAATAGTAAAGCACCAGAATTTTTGCCTTTCCACTCATAGCGTTGTTCTCCGTAATGACACTGTGTTTTAGCAAGAGACTCCTGAAAGTGTTGGTCACAGACCGGGGATGGTCAACTTTCTGGCCGTAATTAAACGCAGCCGGGCAAAGGCTGAAGTGGCACGCAGAGTTGCCGCTTCGCTTCTGCGACGATTTCCCTTAATTTTAATTATTTCAGTCAATTATACGGCGCTGAAGGATCGTTTCTCTTTGTAGCAAAATGACACACTTTCCCGACCCGGGTTTTCATAAGGCATAAGAAGTGCTTATCAATGTCGTTGCGTTTTTCTCACCCTTTCAGCCTGGTGCATGTTGCAGGATATTACGGTGGGCTGGTGGAATAAGCGGCTTCCACTAAGCTTAGTTCCACGCGGCAGAAAACACGGGGCAACTCGCTGCCGCGTAGTGGAATCTTCCACATTAACGTAATGCAATATGATGTCTGAACAACTGGAGGTCCGTAATGGCAAACCATCGTGGCGGTTCAGGGAATTTTGCTGAAGACCGCGAAAGAGCATCAGAAGCAGGTCGTAAAGGTGGCCAGCACAGCGGGGGGAACTTCAAGAACGATCCTCAGCGCGCCTCTGAAGCTGGCAAAAAAGGGGGAAAAAACAGCCACGGCAGTAATCGCAACAGCTAGTGGTTTGACGCCGTAAGATGTGGCGACCTGAGCCCCATCCATCCCCGCCGCCGGGTTTCCCGGCGGTTTTTCATTTCTGGCATTTTCTCCTGTAATTCATAACCATGATGAATGTTTCTTGCAGCCCATCACGGCTGAAGGCACACTGATGCGCTGAAACTTCGCGTGGCGGTCATATGTCCTTTCTCTCTCGTTATCAATTCTCTATCAAGCCTCAGGAAGCGCTGCTGATCGTCATCACCATGTTCTGGGGTGGGACCTTCCTTGCCGTGCAATATGCCGTGACGCTAAGCGATCCGTTTTTCTTTGTCGGCCTGCGTTTTGCCACGGCAGCCCTGGCGGTTGGGGCTTTGTCGTTCCGTTCGTTGCGTGGGTTAACCCGGCTTGAACTGAAAGCAGGCGTGTCGATAGGCATTGCGATTGCCATGGGCTACAGCCTGCAAACCTGGGGCTTGCAGACTATTTCGAGCAGTAAATCCGCCTTCATCACCGCTATGTATGTGCCGCTGGTGCCGTTGCTGCAATGGCTTTGTCTGGGGCGCGTTCCGGGGTTGATGTCCTGCACCGGGATTGCACTGGCGTTTATCGGGCTGATGTTGCTTGCCGGGCCGGAAGGCAACATGCTGGCGCTAGGGGCAGGGGAATTGATTACGCTGACTGGTGCCATCGCGATTGCGGCGGAAATCATCCTTATCAGTGCCTGGGCCGGGAAAGTCGACGTGCGAAGAGTCACCGTCGTGCAGCTTGCCACGGCCTCGCTGGTGGCCTTTATCGCTATGGTGCCTGCGGGCGAATCAGTGCCTGATTTCTCACCAGGGCTGCTCATCGTCGCGCTTGGACTGGGCATCTTCAGCGCCATTATTCAGGTGGTGATGAACTGGGCGCAGCGTAGCGTCTCGCCGACACGGGCCACGGTGATTTATACTGGTGAGCCCGTCTGGGCAGGCATTTTTGGGCGAATGGCCGGAGAACGACTTCCGGTGTTGGCCCTGCTCGGCGGTTTGTTCATCGTCGCTGGCGTGCTGGTCAGCGAGCTTAAATTTAAGAAGAAAAAGGCGGTTCTGCCTGCCAGTGAAAGCACCGCACCACAGGAATAAGGAGCATCCAGATGACGCAGAATGGGGTGAAAAAAACCGGGAAGCGCACTCAGGCGGTCAGTGCCAAAAAAGAGGCGATCCTGGCCGCGGCGTTGACCACGTTTTCGCAGTTCGGCATCCATGGCACGCGCCTGGAACAAGTGGCGGAGCTTGCCGGCGTGTCGAAAACCAATCTGCTTTATTACTTTCCCTCAAAGGAAGCGCTGTATGTGGCGGTGATGCGCAATATTCTCGATATCTGGCTCGCTCCGCTGCGCGCGTTTCGGGAAGAGTTCACGCCGCTGGTGGCGATTGGCGAATACATCCGGCTGAAGCTTGAGGTGTCGCGCGATTATCCTGAGGCTTCGCGGTTGTTCTGCCTGGAGATGTTGCAGGGCGCGCCATTGTTAATGGCCGAGTTGACCGGGGATTTAAAATCCCTGGTTGCAGAGAAGTCGGCGATTATCTCAGGCTGGGTTGCAGAGGGAAAACTTGCGCCCGTTGACCCCAATCACCTGATTTTCATGATTTGGGCAGCGACCCAGCACTATGCGGATTTCGCCACCCAGGTTGAAGCGGTAACCGGAAAAAACTTGCAGGATGAAGCCTTTTTCCAGCAAACCGTTGAGAACGTCCAGCGGATGATTATCGAAGGCATACGCCTGCGTTAATGCGCTGGCGGCAGCGGGCAGCTCATATCACCTTCCTCGCAGTTCAGCAGAGATTCCAGCCATGCGGTGCGTTCAACCGTTTTGTCGGTCAGACACTGGGCGTGGATCATCGGCTGAATGCTGCCCCCTTCAGTGCCGGAGCTTATCAACGCACAATCGGCATCGCGCAAGGCAATCCATTTTTGTTGCGCGGTTTTTAGTAACGTTTTGGTCGCTTCCGGCGCGCGTTTCATGGCGGTGCCGTAGGCCGTATTCAGCTTGCTGTCTGCGGCTTTTAATTGATTGGCTGTGCAGGTCGTCATATCGGCTTGCGTCTTCGCATTATCGCAGTCGTCTGCCAGTGCTGCGCTGCTCAGCAACAGGATGCCCGCACCCAGTAGTAATCCTTTCATTTTTCCCCCGAGCGGTGGTTATTGCCCGGTGGCGGCGATGCCTTACCGGGCCTACAGCACCACGTCCCGTAGGCCCGGCAAACGCAGTGCCGCCGGGCAGTTTAGAGGCTTAATTAATCACACCTTTAGCCGATTGTCATCAGGCTGGCGTTGCCCCCGGCCGCGGCCGTATTGACGCTCAGCGAGCGTTCAACATACAGGCGTTCCAGCAGCAGATTGGTTTCCCCGCGAGCAAAGCCCTGAACGGAAATAATCGCCCCGTCACGCGCCGCCACTTGCTGGCAAAGTTCGCGCAGTTGGTCGGAGTCACCGTGGTAGATAACCGCGTCGAAATCGGCGTTAGCAATCTGGGCAGTCGCCGCGAAACGAATACGCTCGCTGACGGCTTTCGGCAGTTGCTTAGCCAGAGCACGTTGCAGGCTTTCTTCCGGCCACAGCACTTCGCTGCCAACCGCCGTGACGGCCGCCAGTTGTGCCAGTGCATCTTCTTCGTTATCGGCGATGCAGAGCACTCGCTCGCGCGGCATCAGCGTCCAGGTGTTACGTTCCCCGGTAGGTCCTGGCAGTAAACGCTGTGTCCCGGCCTGAGCCAGTTCGCCATAACGGTCGCACAAGGATTGCAGAGCAGGGCGATTGGCTCCCCATTCACGCAGTGTACTCAGCGGCTGTTCCAGCAACGTTTTCAACTGAGCATCCACCGGGTGTTCGGCATCCTGGCGATTCAGCGTGGTCAGCAGAGCATCATCAGGACGGCTGGACAGCAGACGATAGAGATACATCGGGCCGCCTGCTTTCGGGCCAGTACCGGACAAGCCTTCGCCACCAAACGGCTGCACACCAACCACAGCGCCAACCATATTGCGGTTCACGTACAGGTTGCCGACGTTGGCGCTGCCCGTCACTTGCGCGATGGTTTCGTCAATACGGGTATGCACGCCAAGCGTCAGGCCATAACCAGACGCATTGATTTGCTCAACCAGTTTTTCCAGCTCGTTACGGCTGTAGCGCACCACGTGCAGCACCGGGCCGAAGACTTCTTTTTGCAGCTCGTCGAAGCTCTCCAGCTCAATCAGCGTTGGCGGCACGAAGGTACCGTGTGCCCATTCGCGGCGATCGTCGCTGTTATCACGCGCGCTCTGGAACACCGGACGGCCTTTGGTACGCAGGGCCTGGATATGACGCTCAATGTTGCCTTTGGCTTCAGCATCAATCACCGGGCCAATGTCGGTTGTCATGCGGCCTGGGTTACCCATGCGGCATTCTGCCATCGCACCTTTCAGCATGGTCAGCGTGTGGTCGGCGATGTCTTCTTGCAGGCAGAGCACTCGCAGGGCAGAACAACGCTGGCCTGCGCTGTCGAAGGCAGACGCGAGCACATCGATAACCACCTGCTCGGTCAAAGCAGAAGAGTCGACGATCATCGCGTTCATCCCGCCGGTTTCCGCGATAAGCGGTGTCGGGCGGCCATGAGGATCGAGGCGAGTAGCGATATTGCGCTGCAACAGCGTGGCGACTTCGGTTGACCCGGTGAACATCACGCCGCGTACGCGATTGTCGGATGTCAGCTGTGCGCCCACGGTTTCACCGCGGCCAGGCAGAAGTTGCACTACGCCTGCTGGTACACCAGCTTCCAGCAAAATATTGACCCCCTGAGCGGCAATCAGTGGCGTTTGTTCGGCAGGTTTTGCCAGCACACTGTTACCGGCAGCCAGCGCTGCGGCAATCTGGCCGGTAAAGATAGCCAGCGGGAAGTTCCACGGGCTGATACACACCACCGGGCCCAGCGGGCGGTGCGTTTCGTTAGCGAAGTCATTGCGAACCTGACCTGCATAGTAGTGCAGGAAGTCGACGGCCTCGCGGACTTCGGCGATGGCATTTGAGAAGGTTTTACCAGCTTCGCGCACCAGAATGCCCATCAGCTGCTGCATCTGGCCTTCCATCAGCACGGCTGCGCGTTCAAGAATGGCGGCACGTTCCTGCGGCGGAGTCGCAAACCAGATAGGCGCGCTATTCACCGCGTTTTCCAGCGCTTGCTCAACTTCCTGCTCAGTGGCATCGCGTGCATAACCGACAATATCTTTCGGTTCAGCCGGGTTAACCACCGGGCTCATGTCGCCATCAGAAGTTGGCTGCTCCAGAATCGGTTTAGCCTGCCACTTCTGCAAAGCACTGTTCAGCAATGAAGAGGAGAGGGAGGCCAGGCGGTGTTCGTTCGCCAGATCCAGACCGGCAGAGTTCGAACGGTCTTCGCCGTACAAATCACGCGGCAGAGGGATCTTCGGATGTGGCAAGCCAGCCTGACCTTCCTGTTGCGCCATTTTCTCGACCGCAGAAACCGGGTCGGCAACCAGCTCATCCAGTGGCAGCGTGTTGTCGGCGATGCGGTTGACGAAGGACGTGTTCGCGCCGTTTTCCAGCAGACGGCGTACCAGATACGCCAGCAGGGTTTCGTGCGTGCCGACAGGGGCATAAATGCGGCAAGGGCGGTTCAGTTTGCCGTCGGCTACCTTCCCAACCACTTGCTCATACAGCGGTTCACCCATGCCGTGCAGGCACTGGAATTCGTACTGGCCCGGATAGTAGTTCTGGCCTGCCAGTTGATAAATCGCCGCCAGTGTGTGGGCGTTATGCGTCGCGAACTGCGGGTAAATCAGGTTCGGCACGCCAAGCAGTTTTTTCGCGCAGGCAAGGTAGGACACGTCGGTGTACACCTTGCGGGTATAGACCGGATAACCTTCCAGACCGTCCATCTGGGCGCGTTTGATTTCGCTGTCCCAGTACGCGCCTTTCACCAGGCGGATCATCAGACGGCGACGGCTGCGGGTGGCGAGATCGATAAGATAATCAATCACGAACGGGCAGCGTTTCTGGTAGGCCTGGATCACGAAACCGATGCCGTTCCAGCCCGCCAGTTCTGGCTCGAAGCAGAGTTTTTCCAGCAGGTCGAGGGAGATTTCCAGACGGTCCGCTTCTTCGGCATCGATGTTAATGCCGATGTCATACTGGCGAGCCAGCAGGGTCAGGGATTTCAGGCGTGGGTAAAGCTCTTCCATCACACGGTCGTACTGCGCGCGGCTGTAGCGTGGGTGCAGGGCGGAAAGCTTAATCGAGATGCCCGGGCCTTCATAAATGCCACGCCCGTTGGAGGCTTTACCAATAGAATGGATAGCCTGCTGATAGGAAACCATATACGCCTGCGCATCGGCGGCGGTCAGCGCGGCTTCACCCAGCATGTCGTAAGAGTAGCGGAAGCCTTTCTCTTCAAGCTTGCGGGCGTTGGCCAGCGCTTCGGAAATGGTTTCGCCAGTCACGAACTGCTCGCCCATCAGGCGCATCGCCATGTCCACACCTTTGCGGATCAGCGGTTCGCCGCTCTTACCGATAATGCGGTTCAGGGAGCGAGAGAGGCTGGCTTCGTTGTGGGTCGATACCAGTTTGCCGGTGAACAACAGGCCCCAGGTGGCGGCATTCACGAACAGGGAAGGGCTACGGCCAATGTGCGAATGCCAGTTGCCGTTGCTGATTTTGTCGCGGATCAGCGCATCACGCGTCGCTTTGTCCGGAATACGCAGCAGCGCTTCCGCCAGGCACATCAGCGCCACGCCTTCCTGAGAAGACAGGGAGAATTCCTGCAACAGACTTTGCACCATGCCGGCGCGACCGCTGGCGGTTTTCTGGTTACGCAGTTTTTCCGCCAGTTGATAAGCGAGCTTATGCGCTTGTTCGGCTATGTTCTGCGGCAAACGAGCCTGCTCCAGCAGCATCGGCACGGCATCGGTTTCGGCACGACGCCAGGCGGCGGTAATGGCTGAACGGGTGACGGATTGCGGCAGAATTTGCTCGGCGAAATCGAGGAACGGCTGGTGGTTTTCTTCCACCTGCAACTGGCCTTCATCGCTCTCATTGACGGCCCCGGAAAGCAGCGCAGGCAGTTCCGGCAAGGCGTCGTCGTTTTCCAGTTTTTCCAGATAGTTAAAAATGGCTTGTTTAATCAGCCAGTGCGGCGTGCGGTCAATGCGGGTGGCCGCGCTTTTGATACGTTCGCGCGTAGCGTCGTCAAGCTTAACACCCATCGTGGTGGTGCCCATGACAGAAACTCCTGTTGTGCGGTTGCTGCTTCGTTGGTTGCACAGAAATATCTATCATGTTGCAACTTTGTGCAACCGTGTTAAGTGTGACTTCGCCAGCAATCAGGAAAAGTGATGACTTGTTAAAGGATTTTAACAATAAAAAGCACGCTAAGAATAATGATTCTGCCCAGGTTTTATGCGGTGCTTAACACTTTTTAAAGGTGCAACCCGGAAAAGCGTGAGCGAGTGCAACCTATAGAAAATTGCTCTGTTTGCCGGGATGTAATATCTGTAAATGCAGTGTTAAATCGTTTGTGAATAAATTCCGCTTACGGCAGGATACCCCCCGCCCGTAATAAAGAACCTGATTCTTCGTTCCGGATTCAGGGATAAAAAAGCGACACTGGAGAGTATTTTATGGCTAGTACACCGATGGTGGTGACGTTCCTTATTTATATTTTAGGCATGATCCTGATTGGGTTTATTGCATGGCGTTCGACGAAAAACTTTGACGATTATATTCTGGGTGGCCGTAGCCTCGGGCCCTTCGTGACCGCGCTGTCGGCGGGCGCATCGGATATGAGCGGCTGGCTGTTAATGGGCCTGCCGGGGGCCATTTTCATTTCTGGTATTTCCGAAAGCTGGATTGCCATCGGCCTGTGTGTTGGCGCATGGATTAACTGGAAATTGGTGGCCGGTCGTCTGCGTGTTCACACCGAAGCGAACAATAATGCGCTGACACTGCCGGATTATTTCACTGGCCGTTTTGAAGATAACAGCCGTGTGCTGCGTATTATCTCCGCGCTGGTTATTCTGCTGTTCTTCACCATCTATTGTGCTTCCGGCATTGTGGCGGGGGCGCGTCTGTTTGAAAGCACCTTCGGCATGAGCTACGAAACCGCACTGTGGGCGGGCGCAGCCGCGACGATTCTGTACACCTTTATTGGTGGCTTCCTCGCCGTGAGCTGGACTGACACTGTGCAGGCGAGCCTGATGATTTTCGCCCTGATCCTCACACCGGTGATTGTTATCTTCACCGTGGGCGGCTTCGGCGATTCACTGGAAGTCATCAAGCAGAAAAGCATCGAAAACGTCGACATGCTGAAAGGCCTGAACTTCGTGGCGATCATCTCCCTGATGGGCTGGGGCTTGGGCTATTTCGGTCAGCCGCATATTCTGGCGCGTTTCATGGCCGCCGATTCCCATCACAGCATCGTGCATGCGCGTCGTATCAGTATGACCTGGATGATTTTGTGCCTGGCCGGTGCGGTGTCAGTCGGTTTCTTCGGGATTGCGTTCTTCACCAACAACCCGCAACTGGCGGGCGCGGTGAACCAGAACAGCGAACGAGTGTTTATCGAGCTGGCACAAATTCTGTTTAACCCGTGGGTCGCGGGTATTCTGCTGTCGGCGATTCTGGCGGCGGTCATGTCCACTCTGAGCTGCCAGCTGTTGGTCTGTTCTAGTGCGATTACCGAAGACCTGTACAAAGCTTTCCTGCGTAAAGGCGCGAGCCAAAAAGAACTGGTCTGGGTAGGGCGCCTGATGGTGCTGGCCGTGGCGCTGGTGGCGATTGCTCTGGCAGCCAACCCAGAAAACCGCGTACTCGGTCTGGTGAGCTACGCCTGGGCAGGTTTCGGTGCGGCATTTGGCCCAGTGGTCCTGTTCTCCGTGATGTGGTCCCGCATGACACGTAACGGTGCGCTGGCAGGCATGGTCATCGGTGCCGTGACGGTCATCGTCTGGAAACAGTTCGGCTGGCTCGGCTTGTATGAAATCATCCCTGGTTTCATCTTTGGCAGCATCGGGATCGTGGTGTTCAGCCTGCTGAGCAAAGCCCCGTCTGCGTCCATGCAGAAGCGTTTTGCTGAAGCTGATGCGCATTATCATTCTGCTCCGCCGTCTAAGTTGCAGGCTGAGTAATTTCAGCTTCTTCTTTCAAGCCCGCAAATGCGGGCTTTTTTCTTGCTAATCGCCTGAAAATGCGCTGATATCTTTCGGCTTAAAAAAACAATGAGGATAGCAAACAATGAAATTCAACATGGGGTTCGCGGCCATAGCGCTGACTGTGGCGTTGAGTGGTTGCACGGCTACCGCGCCGAAAACCACTGCAGACACGCAGAGCTGTAAAGCAGACAACCAGATGCAGCAGACTACGCTCTATTTCGGAATGAGCCGCCCGGCAGGGAAGGACATTACGGCTCAGGAGTGGCAGCAGTTTGTCGATCGTGATGTCACCCCACGCTTTAAAGATGGGCTGACAGTGTTTGATGCACGCGGGCAGTGGCTGGGCAACGACGGCACCGTCGCGCGCGAGCAGAGCAAAGCGCTGATGCTTATCCACGGCAAAGATGCCCAGAGCGAAACGAACATTGAGGCGTTGAGAGGGATTTATAAATCCCGCTTTGCGCAGGAATCAGTGATGCGAGTCGATCAACCGGTTTGCGTACAGTTTTAAAAGTGAAAACGGCGGAACACCCTGTCCGCCGTTTTATGTTGTACGCCCGGTAAGGCGTTCGCCGCCACCGGGCAATCTCAATCGGGCACGTCGCTTACAGCACCAGACCCGCAAAGCTAGCCGAAAGCAGGCTCACCAGCGTCGCGCCGTACACCAGGCGTAAACCAAAACGAGACACCGAATTCCCCTGTTTCTCGTTCAGCCCCTTAATCGCCCCGGCCACGATGCCAATTGACGCAAAGTTGGCGAACGACACCAGGAACACCGACAGGATGCCCAGCCCGCGTGGCGTCATCTGCGCCGCAATTTTCTGCAGCTCAATCATCGCCACAAACTCGTTAGCAACAAGCTTGGTCGCCATGATGCTGCCTGCATTCAGTGCATCGCTCAGCGGAATGCCAATCAGCCACGCCAGCGGATAGAACACATACCCGAGAATTTGCTGGAAGCTCAGGCCAAACACCATCGAGAACAGCGCATTCACGGCGCTAATCAGGGCAATAAAGCCAATCAGCATCGCCAGAATAATCATCGCTACTTTGAAACCGGCCAGAATATATTCGCCAAGCATTTCAAAGAAGCTCTGTGATTCGTGCATTTTCTCAAGCTTAATTTCAGCCTCGGCATCCGGACGCGTTGGGTTAATAACAGACAACACGATAAAGGTGCTGAACATATTAAGCACCAGCGCCGCCACGACATATTTCGCGTCGAGCATCGTCATATAAGCGCCAACAATCGACAAGGACACCGTCGACATGGCGGTGGCGGCCATGGTGAACAGACGACGAGAGGAGAGGTCGCCCAGCACGCCTTTATACGCGATGAAGTTTTCAGACTGACCGAGGATCAGCGAACTCACGGCGTTAAAGGATTCCAGCTTGCCCATACCGTTCACTTTTGACAGCAGCGTGCCTATCACCCGAATAAAAATCGGCAGGATACGCCAGTGCTGAAGAATACCGATCAGCGCGGAAATAAAAATAATCGGGCACAGCACGCCAAGGAAAATAAACGCCAGCCCTTTTTGGCTCATGCCACCAAACACAAAGTCGCTGCCTTCAGCTGAGAATTTCAGCAGAGATTCAAAGACCCCGGAGACGCCTTTAATCAGCGTCAAGCCGCTTTCCGCGTGCAGGAAAAAGAAGGCCAGCGCGATTTCAATCACGATGAGTTGCAGGATGTAGCGAACACGAATTGTTTTGCGGTCAAAACTGACCAGCCAGGCGAGCGCGAGGATCACCACAAGCGCCAGCAGGAAGTGCAGAATAGTAGCCATTTCATTTATTTTGCAGGTAAACGGGGCGCATATTTAGCCACAGCGCAGCGGCAACGTAAACGATTACCTGTTAACAGAGCGGGAATAAATGCTTCGCCTGATAACCATATCGGGCGCAACTTTTTACAACCTGACATCATTCTGCGCACATTTCACTTGTGTTTCTTTTTGTCGTAATGATAATCACTATCACTCATATTTACGAAACTTTGCATCGATTGACTGCGGTTCACACTGAAGGGTTTCAGGCATGTTTGTTCCATTTCTCATTATGTTACGCGAAGGGCTGGAGGCGGCGCTGATTGTCAGCCTGATTGCCAGCTATCTGAAACGCACGCAGCGGGGCCGCTGGATCGGGGTGATGTGGATTGGCGTAGTTCTCGCCGCCGCGCTGTGCCTGGGTCTGGGCATTTTCATCAACGAAACCACCGGCGAATTTCCGCAGAAACAACAGGAGATGTTCGAGGGGATCGTGGCAGTTATCGCGGTCTTTATCCTGACCTGGATGGTGTTCTGGATGCGCAAAGTGTCGCGCAACGTGAAGAAACAACTGGAAGAAGCGGTGGACAACGCGTTGCAGAAGGGCAACAACCACGGCTGGGCGCTGATCCTGATGGTCTTTTTCGCCGTCGCGCGTGAAGGGCTGGAGTCCGTGTTTTTCCTGCTGGCGGCATTCCAGCAAGATCTCGGGATCTGGCCTCCGCTCGGCGCAATGCTGGGTCTCGCCACCGCGGTAGTGCTGGGCTTTATGCTCTACTGGGGCGGCATTCGCCTGAACCTGGGCGCGTTCTTCAAATGGACCAGCCTGTTTATTTTGCTGGTGGCTGCCGGGCTTGCGGCAGGGGCCATTCGCGCCTTCCATGAAGCGGGTCTCTGGAACCACTTCCAGGATGTGGCGTTCGATCTCAGCAACACCCTGTCGACACATACGCTGTTCGGGACGCTGCTCGAAGGTATCTTCGGCTACCAGGAAGCGCCAAGCGTCAGCGAAGTGGCGGTCTACTTTATCTATCTGATTCCGGCATTGGTGCTGTTCGCGCTCCCGCCACGTGTGGCTTCGGCACCATCGCGTAGCGCACCATAATAGCTTACTTAGTTACAACATACTTTTTGAAAGGGATGGGTCATGACGATTAATTTCCGCCGTAGTGCGCTGCAACTGGGTATCGCTGCGCTGTTCTCTTCTGCTTTTTATGCTCAGGCTGCGGACGTTCCGCAGGTGAAAGTCACGGTAAACGACAAACAGTGTGAGCCGATGAGCATCACCGTGAACGCGGGTAAAACTCAGTTCATCATCCAGAACCACAGCCAGAAAGCGCTGGAGTGGGAAATTCTCAAGGGCGTGATGGTGGTGGAAGAGCGTGAAAACATCGCGCCAGGCTTTACCCAAAAACTGACCGCCAATCTGCAGCCGGGCGAGTACGAAATGACCTGTGGCCTGCTGACCAATCCAAAAGGCAAGCTGACGGTGAAAGGTGAAGCCACCGCTGATGCCGCGAAAGCCGATGCCGTGCTCAGCCTGGGTGAAGCGATTACCGCCTACAAAGCCTACGTGACTGCAGAAACCGCTGAGCTGGTAAAAGGGACTCAGGCCTTTACCGATGCAGTGAAAGCAGGGGACATCGAAAAAGCGAAAGCCCTGTACGCGCCAACCCGTCAGCACTACGAGCGTATCGAACCTATCGCCGAACTGTTCTCTGACCTCGACGGCAGCATCGATGCCCGTGAGGACGACTACGAGAAGAAAGCCGAAGATCCGAAATTCACCGGTTTCCACCGTCTGGAGAAAGCCCTGTTTGGCGATAACTCCACGAAAGGGATGGAAAACTACGCGACCCAGTTGAACACCGACGTGCAGGAACTGCAAAAACGCATCAGCGAACTGGCCTTCCCGCCGTCAAAAGTGGTGGGTGGCGCTGCCGGGCTTATCGAAGAAGTGGCGGCCAGCAAAATTAGCGGTGAAGAAGACCGTTACAGCCACACCGATCTGTGGGACTTCCAGGCCAACGTCGATGGCGCCCAGAAAATTGTCGACCTGCTGCGTCCTCAGTTGCAGAAAGAAAACAGCGCACTGCTGGCAAAAGTGGATGCCAACTTCAAGAAAGTCGACACCATTCTGGCGAAGTACAAGACCAAAGACGGCTACGAGACGTATGACAAGCTGACCAATGCGGATCGCAATGCGCTGAAAGGGCCAATCACTACGCTTGCAGAAGATCTGGCGCAGCTTCGTGGAATTCTCGGACTGGACTAAGCGTTATGGCAGACAGCAAACAGCACGACGTGACCGAGCCGTCTCGTCGTCGCTTACTGAAAAATATTGGCGCGCTGGGAGGCGCGCTGGCGCTGACCGGCGGTTGCCCGGTCGCCCACGCGGCAAAACCGCAAAGTGCGCCGGGGACGTTGTCTCCGGACGCGCGCATGGAAACGCAGCCGTTTCATGGTCTGCATCAGGCAGGCGTGCTGACCCCACAGCAGGCTTCGATGATGATTGTCGCTTTCGATGTGCTGGCGAGCGATAAAGAAGACCTGCAGCGTCTGTTTAAGCTACTGACCGACAGAATAACGTTCCTGACGACCGGAGGCCCGGCTCCGGACACGCCCAATCCTCGTCTTCCGCCGATGGACTCCGGTATTCTCGGGCCTTATATCGCCCCGGATAACCTGACCATCACCGTTTCGGTAGGGCAATCTCTGTTTGACGAGCGTTTTGGCCTGGCCGCGCTTGCGCCGAAAAAGCTGCAACGGATGACGCGTTTCCCCAATGATTCGCTGGATGCCGCGCTGTGTCACGGCGACGTGTTGCTGCAAATTTGCGCCAATACTCAGGACACGGTAATTCACGCGCTACGCGATATTATCAAGCACTCGCCAGATTTGCTCAGTGTGCGCTGGAAGCGGGAAGGGTTTATCTCTGACCACTCTGCGCGCAGTAAAGGCAAAGAAACACCGGTCAATCTGCTGGGCTTTAAAGATGGCACCGCCAACCCCGACAGCAGCAATGCAAAGCTGATGGACAACATTGTCTGGGTGACTGAAGGGCAGGGTGAACCCGCCTGGAGTGTCGGCGGTTCCTATCAGGCTGTACGTATCATTCAGTTCCATGTGGAGTTCTGGGATCGCACGCCGCTCAAAGAGCAGCAGACGATTTTCGGCCGCGATAAGCACTCAGGCGCGCCGCTCGGCATGAAGCATGAACACGATGTGCCCGATTACGCCAAAGACCCGAACGGAGACGTTATCGCGCTGGATAGCCATATTCGTCTGGCCAACCCGCGGACCCCGGAAACGGAGTCCAGCCTGATGATGCGCCGTGGCTACAGCTATTCGCTGGGCGTCACCAATTCCGGGCAGCTGGAAATGGGGCTGCTGTTTGTCTGCTATCAGCACGACCTGGAGAAAGGCTTCCTGACCGTGCAAAAACGACTGAATGGCGAAGCGCTTGAGGAGTACATCAAGCCTATCGGCGGCGGCTATTTCTTTGTTTTACCGGGTGTAAAAGACCCGAAAGGTTATCTCGGGCAGTCTCTGCTTGAAGCCTGAATGCCATAGATATTGCCCGATGGCGGCGTTGCCTTATCGGGCCTACAAGTCAGGTAGGCCCGTGCAATCGCAGTGCTGCCGGGCAAGATACAACCCGATACCAATAATTTCCTGCCTTATTGTTTCATTCGGTCACAATTTTCCCTTCGCAGTATTATCATTTTTTCCTCTTTGCAGGCTGTTGAAATACTTGTGTAATATTTCTGTCAGATGCTGATTGTGGCTGCAATGGGAATCGTCAGTTATCTTTAAGTAAAAAATATGTTGCATTAATGCTAATTGTTGATGTACTTATTAGAAAAGCGGTAGTTCCCGGCAGTGATGGTTCACTTAGGAGATCGCTAATGACAGGGTCCTGTACTGGACAGAAAAGCAAACATAACCGCACGACCCAGCGCGGAGGCGACACCTCCGGCAGCGATTTCTTCACCACTAAATTCTCCCCTTCAGCAATAACTCATGAGTTTACCGATGTGATACGCGGTGCGCGTAGTCGCGTCATCACGTCAAATCAACCGGCAAGCAATGGCTTACAAGGAAGCCAAACCTCAGACGTTCGTGCGCATAATCGTGCCGACAGGGGCACGTGTAATGTTGACCAACAACTCAAGGTGCTATCCATGGGAAGACAAAAAGCAGTGATCAAAGCTCGTCGCGAAGCAAAACGTGTGCTGAGACGGGATTCACGGAGCCATAAACAACGTGAAGAAGAATCGGTCACCTCGCTTGTGCAGATGAGTGGCGTAGAAGCAATTGGCATGGCGCGGGACAGCCGTGATACTTCACCAATTGAAGCTCGCAATGAAGCTCAGGCGCACTACCTGAATGCTATCGAGAGTAAACAACTGATTTTCGCCACCGGTGAAGCAGGGTGTGGGAAGACCTGGATCAGCGCGGCGAAAGCGGCAGAAGCCCTGATTCATAAGGATGTGGACAGGATAATCGTGACCCGTCCGGTTCTGCAGGCCGATGAAGATCTCGGCTTCTTACCCGGAGACATATCCGAGAAGTTTGCGCCTTATTTCCGCCCGGTGTACGACGTGCTGGTGAGAAGATTAGGGGCATCCTTCATGCAATACTGCCTGCGCCCGGAGATTGGCAAGGTGGAGATCGCGCCGTTCGCCTATATGCGCGGACGTACATTTGAAAATGCCGTCGTGATTCTGGACGAGGCCCAGAACGTGACAGCCGCGCAAATGAAGATGTTCCTGACGCGCCTCGGGGAGAACGTGACCGTTATCGTTAATGGCGACATCACCCAGTGTGACCTTCCACGGGGTGTTCAGTCCGGCCTGAGCGATGCGCTGGCACGTTTTGAAGAGGACGAGATGATCGGTATCGTCCGCTTTACCTCTGATGACTGCGTGCGATCCGCGCTCTGCCAGCGTACGTTACACGCCTACAACTGAGTGTTGCTTTCCTTGATAACAAAGCCCGGGAAACCGGGCTTTGCTGTTTTTGTGCCGGGCAGAAAGGCAAAAGCAGCACGGTACAGTCCCCTCTCCATTTAGGGAGAGGGCTAGGGAGAGGGGGAGCAGGCCGCAGAGGAGCAATTTGTAGCCCCGGTAAGCGTAGCGCCACCGGGGGGATATCACTCGGCACATCCATGTGCCTCGCCCTGCGGGTGGCCGTTGGCCATGCTGAACGGCTATCCTGCCGTTCAGTCGAACCCCGGCGGGGCTTCTCATCCCCCGGTGGACAGGGGTAAAAGAAAAGGGTCTGTACAAAGTACAGACCCTTTTCAGAAGATGGCGGTGAGGGGGGGATTGACTCGCTGCGCTCGCCCTTCGGGCAGCCTGCCCGCAAGCAGTCAGTCTGTCCAACAAGCTAAAGCTTGTTGTCGAACCCCGGTCGGTGGTTTTCATCCCCCCGCAGGCCGTGCCACAGGCGAAAAAAAAGCCCGTACTTGCGTACGAGCTCTTCTTCAAATATGGCGGTGAGGGGGGGATTCGAACCCCCGATACGTTGCCGTATACACACTTTCCAGGCGTGCTCCTTCAGCCACTCGGACACCTCACCATATTGTCTTGCTGCCTTCCTCTTGGGGGGCAACGGGGCGCTACTATAGGGAGTTGAGCGTAGACGGTCAAGAATAATTTCTGTGTTTTGGTGCGTTAGGTTAAGCAATGAGCATTATGGCTGCGCTCTGGGGAGTGTTACGTCCTGCGGCCTTGCTGGTAAAGGACATTGCCTGATGTGTTCGCTTTTGAAAGGTATCTGCCGGGCGCTGTCTGACATGTTCGCGAGTCGACTTATCTCGCATTAACCTGTTTGTCACGTCCGTATCTGGGTTTCAGCCATTTCTTGCTGTATGGCACTGTAGAGTGTGTTTCAATAAAAAATAGAATAACGACCCTGGTGCTGCGTTAGCGGTGTTTTTCATAGACTGCTTCGAATTATTTTAAAAAATCGAATGGCATTCAGATAATAAATCCTGAAGGCAAAACTGCCTCTCTTTGCCGATGATGTGAATCTTATGCTGGAAATAAACCAATTAACGTGTATTCGTGACGACCGTTTTTTATTTAAACCGCTGACATTTTGTGTCGAAAGTGGTGAATTAATTCAAATTGTCGGTGCCAATGGTGCCGGAAAATCGACTTTATTGAATGTGTTGACGGGGTTATCGACACCGGATGAGGGACATATTCTTTGGTACGGTCAGTTGTACGCATCTGTGCGGGAACACTGGCACAAGGAATTATTATGGATTGGGCATCGCACCGGAATGAAAGAAGCACTGACTGCCCATGAAAACCTGCGTTTTTACCATCCTGATTCATCGATCGTTACCCGAGAGCAGGCGTTAGCGGAAGTCGGGCTTGCGGGCCATGAAGATATTCCTCTGAGCCAACTTTCTGCGGGTCAGCAGCGCCGTGTCGCGCTTGCGCGCTTGTGGCTTTCAACGGCGTCTTTCTTCATCCTCGATGAGCCGTTCACGGCTTTGGATAAGAGCGGCGTTCAACTTCTGACCGATCGCCTGCAACAATTTGCCAGACAAGGTGGATGTGTGATTTTTACAACCCATCAGGCAGTAGGTGAAATGAATTATCCGCTGCGGACTGTCTGCCTTACATCGGCAGACTATGAGTTGGATTAATCAAATATCCTCTTTTTAAATTCAATTGTTTTACTTTATTAAAAGAACAGAGTTGCGTTTTAAAAGAGTCAGGCTTGGCGTGTTCTCTAAGCCTGTTTTGTCATTTAGTTAACATTAAGAAACATGATCGACATTGTCTTTATGATCATCAAAATTAATGCTTAGACGTTCTTTATAACAAAAGTCATAACATTAACAGGCAGTCAGTCTGTATTTTTTAAAATGGACAATGATAATGAGCAATGAAAATTCACCGTCGCGACGGAAATTCCTGCAAAGAACGTTATCGCTAATTCCTCTGGTGACGGTGGGAAGTTCGGTTATTTCAGCTGAAGCGTTGGCTGAAAAGAAAAAAGAGGGCGCTGAAGGCGTCTCATCTCAGTATGTACCGACTTTTTTTAATCAGGCTGAATGGCGCTTTATCCTGGCGGCAGTCGATCAACTGATCCCTGAGGATGCGTTGGGCGCAGGTGCGGTGAGCGAAGGTGTTCCGCAATACATCGATAAACAAATGGAACTGCCTTACGGTTATGGCCATCTCTGGTACATGCAAGCGCCTTTCGCGAACGGTGTACCGGAACTCGGTTATCAGTCAAGCCTGGTGCCTCGCGAGACTTACCGTCGTGGTATTAAAGCCGTTAATCAATATTGTCAGCAGCAGTTTAACCATGACTTTGCTGATCTTGACGGCCAACAACAGATTGACCTCCTGACCGCGCTTGAAAAAGGGCAACTGACGTTTGAAGCGGTATCGGGGAAGCTCTTTTTTGCTCAGTTGCTGGACAACACCAAAGAGGGTTACCTCAGTGATCCTATCCATGGTGGCAATCAGACGATGGCGTCGTGGAAATTAATTGGCTTTCCGGGCGCCAGAGCTGATTACCAGCAAGTGATGGAAAACCCAAATCGGCCCTATCCTTTAGGCCCGGTCAGCATTTCAGGGAAGAGGAGCATCTAAGCATGGCGATCAAAAAAGAAGCGGTAGACATCCTGATTGTTGGATTTGGCTGGACAGGGTCGTTAATAGCGAAAGAGTTGGCCGACACGGGTCTCAAGATCCTCGCGCTGGAGCGTGGTGAGGCCCGTGACACGAACCCTGATTTTGCCTACCCACGCATTGCGGATGAACTGAGTTATGCCGTGCGTCTGAAGCTGTTCCAGAATCCGGCAAAAGAAACGCTCACCGTTCGTCATACCTCCTCTGATACGGCTTTACCGTATCGTCGTTTTGGCTCTTTCCTGCCTGGTGATGGTGTGGGCGGCGCGGGTTCCCACTGGAACGGGATGTTATGGCGTCCGCTGGAAGCGGATATCAAGATGCGCAGTACCGTTATCGAACGCTATGGTGCAGATTTTATCCCGCAAGATATGACGGTTCAGGATTATCCGTTCACTTACAAAGAGATGGAACCGTACTTCGATAAGTTCGAGAAAATCTGCGGTGCAGCGGGCCAGGCTGGGAATATCAACGGCGAGATCCTTGAAGGCGGAAACCCGTTTGAAGCTCCTCGTCAGAATCCTTACCCCACCGCAGCACTGAAGACCCAGTACTCCGGCCTGCTGTTCAGTAAGGCGGCGAAAAACCTGGGATACCATCCTTTCCCTGTTCCGGCAGCAAACTGTTCTGAGCCCTACACCAACCCTTACGGTGTTCAGCTTGGGGTCTGTAATTATTGTGGTTATTGCGAACGTTTCGGCTGCTTTAACTACTCTAAAGCCTCTCCGCAAACCTGCGTCATTCCCGCGTTGCGTCAGCATTCTAATTTTGAATTGCGTACGCAATGCCATGTGATTCGGGTGAATACCGATTCGACGGGTAAACAAGCGACGGGTGTTCTGTATATCGATGAGAATGGCCAGGAAGTTGAACAGCCCGCGAATCTGGTGATTTTGAGCGCCTTCCAGTTGCATAACGTCCGCTTGCTGCTGCTGTCCGGAATTGGCAAACCTTATGATCCGCAAACGGGTGAGGGGGTTGTCGGGCGTAACTATGCCTATCAAATGACGGGCGGCGTGAAACTGTTCTTCGATAAAAGTCATGATATGAATCCGTTTGCCGCCTCCGGGGCAACGGGGATGTTTATCGATGAATTCAATGCCGAGAACTTTGACCACACAGGCCTGGGCTTCATTGGTGGCGCGACCCTTTCGGCCACCATCACCGGTGGGCGTCCTATCCAGCAAATGAGCCTGCCGAGCGGGACGCCTGCCTGGGGGAGTGCGTGGAAACAGGCCATTTCAGAGCACTATCTTCATAGCATGTCCGTAGGCTCGTCCGGCTCGGTGATGCCCTACAAGCAATGCTACCTGGATCTCGACCCGACTTATAAGGATATCTACGGGCAGCCGCTGCTGCGCATGACTTTCGACTGGCAGCAGAATGAACTGAAGATGACCCATTTCGTCGGGCAGAAGGCCGAGATCATCGCCAAAGAAATCGGCCCGGCCCATTACCAGATGGGCTTTAAAGGAATGGATGCGCATTACGATGTCCGCCCATACCAGTCTACGCATACCACGGGTGGCGCGGTGATGGGTGACAACCCGAAAAACAGCGTAGTGAACAAATACCTGCAAAGTTGGGATGTGCCCAATGTGTTTGTGCTTGGCGCATGCTGCTTCCCGCAAAACCTGGCTTATAACCCCACAGGCATTGTCGGCGCGACGGCACTTTTCGCCGCGAATGCCATTCGTACCCAATACCTGGCGAGCCCTGGCCCGCTGGTTCAGGCTTAACAAGGAGAGTCATCATGAACTGGAAACGACTGACCCCTTTACTCACCTTGATGTGGTTAGGGCACGCCTGGGCAAGTGATGCAGCGCAAACTATTTCTCAGGGAGAGTATCTGGCGCAAGCAGGGGATTGCTCAGCCTGCCACACCTCAAAAGACGGAAAGCCTTTTGCGGGTGGGTTGAAAATGGCAACGCCGCTGGGCGCGATTTATTCGACCAATATTACCCCTGACCGAAAATACGGCATTGGTAACTATAGCTACGATCAATTCGCCACCGCATTGCGTGAGGGCATCGCGAAAGATGGGCATCATCTTTACCCGGCCATGCCTTATACCTCCTTCGCCAAAATCAACGATCAGGATATGCGCGCGCTCTACAACTATTTCATGCGTGAAGTGCAGGCTGTTGATCAGGCGAATAAAGAGAGTGACATTCCATGGCCGTTGAGCATGCGCTGGCCGCTGGCGGCATGGAACTGGATGTTTCATAGCGACAGTGACTATCAGCCGACAATGGCGATGAGTGGTGCCTGGAACCGTGGCGCTTATCTGGTCCAGGGATTGGGGCACTGCGGAGCATGTCACACACCGCGAGGCATGGCTTTCCAGGAGAAAGCATTGGACGAATCTGATGGCCGCTATCTGACAGGGGCGACCCTTGACGGCTGGCATGCGCCGAATCTGAACGGGAATCTGCGTACTGGATTAGGAAGCTGGAAGCTCGAAGAGATTATCGCTTTCCTGAAACAAGGGCATACCGAAAACACCGCAGCTTTTGGGCCAATGGCGGAAGTGGTGGAGAAAAGTACGCAGCACCTTTCTGATGACGATCTCAAAGCGATAGCCATCTATTTAAAAGGACTCAGCGCTTCTAATCCGACTGAAACGGCTGCGGCCATGGACCCTGCTACCGTTGCGGCGTTAGTCAAAGGGGATACCACCCAGACTGGGTCGCAGGACTATCTGGATAACTGTGCGGCCTGTCACCGTCTGGACGGCAAAGGTTACCGTAATACGTTTCCTGCACTGGCGCAGAACACCGCGCTGCTGAGCGAGGATCCTTCTGCGCTGATCAAAATTGTCCTGCAAGGTGGCCATGCACCTGTGACCCAACAAGCGGTGACGGGGCTTGCGATGCCTGCTTTTGGCTGGCGTCTCGATAATCAGCAGGCGGCGGATGTCGTGACATTCATCCGTAACGGTTGGGGTAATCAGGCTCCAGCTGTGACGGCAGAGCAGGTCAAAAAAGTGCGTGATGCAGACAGTTCAGCTAAGCCGTAATGTTTCGGGCGCTGTGGGGAGCGTTTTCCCACAGCGCGCTGAGGAAAGAAAAATGACAGGGCGGATATGCTCAGGGCAATAGTCGGTCGCGAATTGCGGCAGGCCTGGCGAGGTGGGGCTGAGATCCTCAATCCGCTGTGGTTTTTTTTAGTGGTGATTACTCTGTTTCCGTTGGCGATAGGGGCTGAACCCGCATTACTCCGACGTCTCGCGCCGGGCATCATTTGGGTGGCGGCGGTGCTGGCCGCCTTGCTGATGATGGACAGGTTGTTTCGCGACGACCAGCAGGATGGATCATTACAACAGTTAATGTTGTTACCCGTGCCTTTATCCTGGGTGGTTATTACGAAGGTGCTGGCCCACTGGCTGGTAACGGGTTTACCGCTGTTGTTGATAGCCCCCCTGGCGGCGTTGTTATTGGGCATGTCACTTCCTCACACCCTCATCCTCCTGGCTACGTTGCTTTGCGGTACGCCGATACTCAGTTTTCTCGGAGCTGTCGGGGCCGGGTTGACCGTTGGCGTCCGGCGCGGCGGGATGCTGCTGAGCTTACTGATATTGCCATTGACGGTGCCGCTACTCATTTTTGCCATTGGGGCCGTGGATGCCTTCGCCAGTCATCAAAGCGTGGGAGGCTATTTTGCCCTCCTTGGCGCGATGTTGATTGCCTGCGCCACGCTGTGCCCGTTTGCAACAGCGGCTGCTTTGCGGTTGTCGGTACAGTCCGTTTGAATTGTGGGCCCCAGGGGCCGTTGCATTGAGTAAAAAGTATGTGGAAAAAATTACATCAACTTGCCGTTCCTGCCAGGCTATATCACCTTTGCGGTAGCGGGTTACCGTTGCTGACAGTGGTGAGTTTGCTGCTGCTGGTGGTCGGATTATGCTGGGGTTTTGTGTTTGCACCTGCGGATTATCAGCAAGGTGAGAGTTATCGAATTATGTATTTGCATGTGCCCGTGGCGATGTGGTCGATGGGCATTTATGCCTCGATGGCTATCAGTGCGTTTGTGGGGCTTGTCTGGCAGCTAAAAATGGCCGATCTGGCTGTGGCGGCCATGGCCCCGGTGGGGATGGCTTATACCTTTATCGCGCTGGTGACGGGCGCTGCCTGGGGTAAACCTATGTGGGGAACCTGGTGGGTATGGGATGCCCGACTGACCTCGGAGCTTGTTCTGCTGTTTTTATACGCTGGGATCATTGCACTCTGGCATGCCTGGGATGATCGCCGGCTTGCGGGACGTGCAGCCGGGATACTTGTGCTGGTCGGGGTAGTGAATCTGCCGGTGATTCACTACTCGGTGGTGTGGTGGAATACGCTGCACCAGGGGTCGACTAACTTGCAACAAACCCTCGCGCCCGCGATGCGTATACCGCTTCGTATCTGCATACTTGCCTTCTTCGGCCTTTTTGTGACCCTGACGCTACACCGCCTGAGAAACTTGATCCTGCGACTTGAACGGCTTCGCCCCTGGGTGATTGAAATGGCCTGCGAGGGGACGAAATAATGAGTCCTGCCTTTCCTTCTTTCCAGGCCTTTTTCGCCATGGGCGGGTACGCCTTTTATGTGTGGCTGTCGGTCTTGATAGCCATCCTGACCCTTGCGGCTTTGGTGCTTCAGACTCGCTGGCAGCGTAAGCAGTTGTTGAGAGAAATTCACAGGCAGCAGGCAAGGAAAAAGCGCATCCAGCAAGCCCGTAAACGCTCACAAGGAGAGGATGATGCAAGCGCGCCGTAAACATCGCCTGTGGATAGCCTTATCCGTTCTGACCGGACTTGGGTGCAGTGCGGCACTGGTACTGTACGCATTGAGCGCCAATATTGACCTGTTCTATACCCCTGGCGAAATTCTGTATGGCAAAAATGAAAATCACAAAGTGCCCCAGAATGGCGAGTCATTGCGGGTGGGCGGCTATGTTCAACCGGGTAGCGTTGTGCATAGCAACAGCTCGTTGGCGGTCAGTTTTCGGCTGTACGATGCTCGCGGTGTTGTCAGTGTCCGTTATCAGGGTGTGTTGCCAGATTTGTTCCGCGAAGGGCAGGCGGTTGTCGTCGAGGGTGTGCTCAACAAAGGGCACTTGATCAGTGCGCGACAGGTGCTGGCTAAACATGACGAAAACTATACCCCGCCTGAAATCAAACAAGCTATGACGCCCCAAAAAGGGAAAACGCAATGATGCCGGAAATAGGGCATTTTGCGCTCTGCCTGGCGCTGGGAATGGCTTTACTGCTGGCCATTTATCCTGCATGGGGAGCATCGCGAGGCGATCGTCGTCTGATGGCACTGGCGCGTCCACTGGCTTCAGCCTTGTTTCTGTGTGTGCTTGGGGCATTTCTTCTGCTGGCCTATGCCTGCGTGGTGAACGATTTTACCGTGCGCTATGTGGTGCAAAATTCCAATAGTTTGTTGCCCGTTTGGTATCGGGTTGCGGCAACCTGGGGAGCACATGAAGGATCTTTGTTGCTGTGGTTACTGATAATGAGTGGCTGGATGCTGGCCGTCGCTTTTTTCAGCCGCTCGCTTCCACACCGGGTGAGCGCTCATACGCTGGCGGTGATGGGAGCCATCAATGCCGGCTTTTTGCTGCTGATCTTATTGACCTCCAACCCCTTTGTTCGCACGCTGCCGAATTACCCGGTTGACGGGCAGGAACTCAATCCGATGCTGCAGGACATCGGCATGATATTTCATCCCCCGATGTTGTATATGGGCTACGTTGGACTTTCGGTTCCCTTCGCCCTGGCGATTGCCGCCCTGGTGACGGGAACGCTCGATACCCGACTGGCGCGCTGGTTACGCCCATGGGTTACCGTTGCCTGGATGTTTTTAACGCTGGGCATTGTGCTGGGGTCTGCGTGGGCATATTACGTGCTCGGTTGGGGCGGATGGTGGTTTTGGGACCCCGTCGAAAATGCATCGCTGATGCCCTGGCTTGCAGGCACCGCGCTGATGCACTCCCTTGCCGTGACCGAAAAACGAGGGGGATTCCGGACCTGGACACTGCTGCTGGCGATCATCGCTTTTTCACTGAGCCTGCTGGGGACGTTTCTGGTTCGCTCCGGGGTGCTGATTTCGGTACACGCATTCAGCTCCGATCCGCGACGCGGGATGGCTATTCTGGCGTTATTGGCGGTCACTATTGGCGGCTCGTTACTGTTGTTTGCTTTGAATGGCAGCAAACTTCGCGGCGGTGCAAAGTTCCAGTTCCTGTCACGGGAAACCTTTCTGCTGGGCAACAATGTCTTGCTGCTGGCGGCAATGCTGGTTGTGCTGCTCGGCACGCTGCTTCCGCTGGTTCACAAAGAACTGGGTATGGGCAGTATCTCTGTGGGCGAGCCGTTCTTTAATTCGATGTTCCGTGTGTTGATGGCACCCTTTGCGCTGCTGCTGGGCGTAGGACCCCTGCTGCGCTGGCGGCGCGATACCTTGCGCAGGCAGTCTCGCCAGTTGCTGTTAGCCGCTTGCGTCACGATGCTATTGGCATGGTTGCTTCCGCGACTGTTGGGCGACCGCGTGACGGCGATGACGCTGACCGGCCTGCTGATGGCGCTATGGGTCGCCATTCTCACTCTGCTTGAAGTGCATTCGCGCGCAACGCACCGCCACGGGTTCTGGCGAGGGCTGCGAAGCTTAAGCCGCAGCCAATGGGGGAGGGTGCTCGCGCACGTGGGTGTGGCGGTTACGGTAACGGGAATAACCTTTAGCCAGAATGACAGCCTCGAACGAGATGTCCGTTTGAACATCGGTGAGAGTGCCGAACTGGGGCACTACGTTTTCACGTTTCAGGGTATTCAGAATGTGGTGGGCAGTAACTGGCAGGGCGGCGAGGGCGTGATAACGGTACGTCGGGGCGATCGGCTCGAAGCGACACTCTATGCGCAAAAACGTTTTTACAGTGCTTCAAAAACGATGATGACGATCCCCGCGATTCAGGGCGGACTGACTCGTGATCTCTATGCCGTTCTGGGGGACGAGATGGCGGGCGGAAGTTGGTCAATGCGCCTGTACTACAAACCCTTCGTGCGCTGGATCTGGTATGGCGGCGGGCTAATGGCTTTAGGCGCGCTGTGTTGTGTCTGCGATCGCCGCTATCGCCCACATTTTGACAAAGCAGACAAGGAGACATAAATGACGCGCAAACTGCTGTTTCTTCCACTGGTGGTGTTTATGCTGCTGGGGCTGGCGCTGCTCTGGCAACTGATGCGTAACGCTGATGGCGATTCGCCAGACTTTGTGGAGTCAGCCTTGAAAGGGCAGCCGATGCCTGCTTTTCAGTTGTCAGATCTATCGGGGCAGACCGTGACACAAAAAATGCTGGTGACCGGGAAGCCACACCTTCTCAACGTTTGGGCAACCTGGTGTCCGACCTGCCGCGCCGAGCACGCTTTTTTGCGCCAGCTTTCTGCGCAAGGGGTCGATATTGTTGGCATTGATTACAAAGATGATCAGACCAAAGCGCGTAGCTGGTTAAACACGCTCGGCTCGCCTTATTCCGTTGTTGCCCTCGATAAAAAGGGCACGCTGGGGATGGATCTGGGCGTCTACGGTGCGCCGGAAACCTTCCTGATTGATGGAAAGGGAATTATTCGCTGGCGCTTTGCGGGAGCACTCACGCAAGAAGTCTGGCTGGAGCGATTGAAACCCCTGTTGGATCACTACACCCTCAAGGGGGGTCAATGAGAAGAGGTTGCTTGCTATTGATTTGTCTGTTGTTCAGCTGCACGGTATTCGCTGTCGATAACTGGGTATTTACAACCCCCGTACAAGAACAAGAGTTTCAGCAAACCCTGCGGCAGCTGCGTTGTCCGAAATGCCAAAATAACAGCATTGCCGATTCGACGGCACCTATTGCGGCAGATATGCGACAGAAAGTGTATGAGCTGGTGATAGCGGGGAAAACAAGGCCGCAAATTATCGACTACATGGTGGCTCGTTATGGCAATTTTGTGAACTACGATCCGCCTTTATTGCCGGGCACACTCATCCTCTGGCTGTTACCCCTCCTCTTTGTGGCTGCTGCGGCCATCGTCATTGTCGGTCATATACGACGCTCTCAGCGGGACAGCGACGTCACGTCCATCAGCGAATCTTCTTTGCCAGCCAGAACAGTGCGTGCGCCTGTGGCGGTGGGCGTCGTGCTGGTCGGCCTTATGGCCGCGATGGCCGTCAGCGTGGTGATTTATCTTTGCACCACTGATTTAACCTCGTTGTGGCTGTGGGATCGTGCGCAACGCCAATACCCACAGTTGGAAAAACGCGTACTGACTCCCCACGCAAAACCACTCTCAGCACAAGATATCGCCATCTTTGAACTGGGTTTACGCACCCGGCTGGCCAAACAGCCGACCGATCTTGATGGCTGGCGTATGTTGGGGCGGATTGGCATAGTCCGAGGTCAAAACGAAATCGCCATTGACGCCTTTGCTCACGCGATGGCGCTGGTGCCTGACAACGCCGAAGTGAGCATGGACTATGCCGATGTGCTGGTGCATTCAGATGATATGGCGAGGGTAAGACAAGGCGCATTATTGTTGAAAACGATCCCCAAAAAGGGAGTCGATGACCTGAGACGAGTGGGCCTGCAACAATACGCTGAGAATCGATTAAAAGATGAGTAAAAGGCAATACAGATTATTTGCCAGGTCAGGCCAGGTCAGGCCAGGTATGCGCTGCGACCTGCGCTCGCCCTTCGGGCAGCCTGCCCGCAAGCGGTCAGTCTGTCCAACAAGCTAAAGCTTGTTGTCGAACCCCGGTCGGTGGTTCTCATCCCCCCGCAGGCTGTGCCACAGGCGAAAAAAAAGCCCGTACTTGCGTACGAGCTCTTCTTCAAATATGGCGGTGAGGGGGGATATCACTCGGCCCGTCCATGGGCCTCGCCCTGCGGGTGGCCGTTGGCCATGCTGAACGGCTATCCTGCCGTTCAGTCGAACCCCGGCGGGGCTTCTCATCCCCCGATGGAGAGGGGTAAAAGAAAAGGGTCTGTACTAAGTACAGACCCTTTTCAGAAGATGGCGGTGAGGGGGGGATTGACTCGCTATGCTCGCCCTTCGGGCAGCCTGCCCGCAAGCGGTCAGTCTGTCCAACAAGCTAAAGCTTGTTGTCGAACCCCGGTCGGCGGTTCTCATCCCCCCGCAGGCCGCGCCACAGGCGAAAAAAAAGCCCGTACTTGCGTACGAGCTCTTCTTCAAATATGGCGGTGAGGGGGGGATTCGAACCCCCGATACGTTGCCGTATACACACTTTCCAGGCGTGCTCCTTCAGCCACTCGGACACCTCACCATATTGTCTTTCCAGCATCGCTGGAACGGGCGCTAATGTAGGAAAAAGCGTAACTTGCGTCAATCATCTTTTTTAAAAAATGATTCGATAAGACAAACTTCAACCAATTTGCTTTCAGATTAATCGTCATTCGCTTTTTTTGTGATCAGTCGCTTGTTTCCCGAAGACTCCTTAAAATTTGCTATGCTGATAACCCACTACAAAACAATCAGAAAAATGCGCCCGGTACCTGCACTGAGAGGCGCTATTAAGAGGAGTTTGTCATGGAGATTATCTTTTACCACCCGACATTCGACACCGCCTGGTGGATAAACACCCTGGAGAAACAGCTTCCCGGGGCGAAGGTTCGTGAGTGGAAACCTGGCGATAATAAGCACGCGGACTACGCCCTCGTTTGGCATCCCCCTGTGGAGATGTTGCAGGGGCGCGACCTGAAAGCGGTATTTGCATTGGGAGCCGGTGTGGACTCCATTCTCAGCAAGCTTAACGCTCACCCGGAAATGCTACCGTTGTCGATCCCTCTGTTCCGCCTTGAAGACACGGGCATGGGGCTGCAGATGCAGGAATATGCGGTAAGTCAGGTGCTGCATTGGTTCCGCCGTTTTGACGATTATCAGGCACAGAAACTGGAAACTAGCTGGCAGCCGTTGCCGGATTATCAACGTGAAGACTTCACTATTGGGATTATGGGCGCGGGCGTGCTGGGCGGGAAAGTTGCGGAAAGCTTGTTGCAGTGGGGATTCCCGGTGCGTGTCTGGAGCCGCAGTCCTAAAGCGTGGCCTGGCGTGACCAGTTTTGCCGGGCAGGAACAACTGGGTGAGTTTCTCTCCGACACTCGCGTGTTGATCAACCTGCTGCCGAATACGGCGGAAACTGCGGGCATTATCAATCATTCGCTGCTTGAGCAATTAAAAGATGAGAGCTATGTGCTGAATCTGGCGCGTGGCATTCATGTTAATGAAGACGATTTACTGCGTGCGCTGGAAAACGGCAAGCTCAAAGGCGCGATGCTGGATGTGTTCAGTCGCGAGCCTTTACCCGTTGAAAGCCCACTGTGGCGTCATCCTCGGGTGGCTATGACACCGCATGTTGCGGCAGTCACCCGGCCTCAGGAAGCTATCGAGTACATCGCCAAAACGATCACCCGCCTGGAGCAAGGCGAGGCAGTCACCGGGCAGGTCGACAGGACCCGCGGTTACTGATTCAAACCCGGCCTGGCCGGGTTTTTCGCTAATAAAGGCCTGGTATTCCTGCTATGCTTGGGTTTAAACCCAGAGAGGAGAATGTGATGTATCCTGTTGACCTGCATATGCATACCGTCGCCAGCACCCACGCCTACAGCACCCTTCATGACTATATCGCCGAAGCAAAACGCAAAGGGATCAAGCTGTTTGCCATTACCGATCATGGCCCGGATATGGCGGATGCGCCGCATTACTGGCACTTCGTCAATATGCGTATCTGGCCGCGAATGGTCGATGGTGTGGGCATTCTGCGCGGTATTGAGGCCAATATTAAAAATACGCAGGGTGATATTGATTGTACTGGCCCGATGCTGACGGCCCTGGATTTTATCATTGCCGGTTTCCATGAGCCTGTTTTCCCGCCTCAGGATAAAGCTACGCATACGGAAGCGATGATCGCGGCTATCGCCAGCGGCAATGTGCATATGATTAGTCATCCCGGTAACCCGAAATTCCCGATTGATATTCAGGCTGTGGCGCAGGCTGCCGCCAAACATCAGGTGGCGCTGGAGATCAACAACTCCTCGTTTGTTTCTTCACGTCCGGGCAGTGAAGATAATTGCCGGGCCGTTGCTGCGGCGGTGAAGGAAGCGGGCGGCTGGGTTGCGCTTGGCTCTGATTCGCATACCGCCTTTACACTTGGTGAGTTTACCGAGTGTCGAAAAATTCTGGATGCGGTCGATTTCCCGGAAGACCGTATTCTCAACGTGGCGCCACGCCGTTTCCTGAATTTCCTGGAATCCCGCGGTGTGCCACCTATCGCTGAATTTGCTGAACTGTAATTGTCTTAATGGAATAAATGAATGAACGAGTTTTCAATTCTCTGCCGCGTGCTGGGTTCGCTTTATTATCGTCAGCCGCAGGACCCGCTGCTGGTGCCGTTGTTTACCCTGATTCGCGAAGGTAAGCTCGCGGCAAGCTGGCCACTGGAGCAGGACGAGCTGCTGGAGCGTCTGCAAAAGAACTGTGATGGGCAGCAACTGGCGGCGGATTACAACGCGCTGTTTGTCGGTGATGAGTGCAGCGTGTCTCCGTACCGTAGCGCCTGGGTTGAAGGTGCTACGGAAGCTGAAGTCCGTAGTTTCCTGTCCTCAAGAGGGATGCCTTTGAGCGACACGCCTGCGGATCACATCGGCACTCTGTTGCTGGCGGCTTCCTGGCTGGAAGACAATTCTGCCGAAGATGAAACAGAAGCTGTCGATACACTGTTTGCCGATTACCTGCTGCCTTGGGTGGGCACTTTCCTCGGTAAAGTGGAAGCTCATGCGACGTCTGTATTCTGGCGCACGATGGCTATCTTAACCCGCGAAGCTTTGCAGGCGATGTGGGATGAATTGCAGGAAGAATCAGACGAATAATGTGACTTTTGTCACGTTGTAAATGTAACGGTGCAGTATGCGTTGCAAATACTGTGCTCGTGATCTCATTCAATGGCCGCGCATCTGCTATGATGCGCACCATGAACCTACTTCTCTCTCTCGCACTGACAACAGGCATTCTCTCCGGATTATGGGGATGGGTTGCCGTGTCTCTCGGCCTGCTCAGCTGGGCCGGTTTTTTGGGCTGCACAGCTTACTTTGCCTGTCCGCAAGGTGGCCTGAAAGGGCTGGCTATCGCGTCTGCGACCGTGATGAGCGGAGTGATTTGGGCGCTGGTCATCATTCATGGTAGCGCGCTGGCTCCGCACCTTGAGATCTTCGGTTATGTGATGACCGGGATTGTGGCTTTTCTGATGTGTTTGCAGGCAAAGCAAGTGCTGCTGTCGTTCGTGCCTGGCACGTTTATCGGTGCTTGCGCCACGTTTGCCGGGCAGGGTGACTGGAAGCTGGTGGTGCCGTCGTTGGTACTGGGGCTGGTGTTCGGTTACGCGATGAAAAACAGCGGGCTGTGGCTGGCGGCGAGAAGTGCCCGAAGAGCGTCTTCTGGCGATGCTGTTAAACAGTAACTGGCCTGAAATAAAAAAGCGTAGCTCGTGAGCTACGCTTTTTTTTGCTCAAAAATCAGGATTCCGGAGGGGAAGCCATATCGCGGTATTTCGCGAGAACTGGGCTGTTCACGTCGGCTTTGTTTTTCAAATCCCACAGGCCGCGTTCAATCCCATCATTGACCAGGTAAATCACACCCGTTTCAATGGCGGACATCAGGCACAGCATAACAGGTTCGTTCGAGGTATAACCCACTTCACCTTCCAGCAGACGCTGGTAATCGATAAAGCGGAAGACCCCGGCCTGCACTTCATAAGACAAGATGGTTTTGCTGGTATTAACCGATGAAAGCACTTCACCCGTAGCAACGTTAATGACGCGCAGGTTTACGGCTATTTGATCAAGCTGGTATTGGGTATCGGCACCGATGCCGAAATAACGGGCCCCAATCCCCCCCGATTTCACATTACTTTCATAGCCAATAATAGACCCTTCAATAATGACGTTGGCGGAACTCAATGCCTGCAATGGTGCCCGGTTATTTTCACCTACATTGCCATTCTCCTGAGCCGCACGAATAATTTTGCGTTCGTTAAGCAGATTCTGTAATCCCTGGCGTTCCAGCGGGATAAACCATTTCGAATCTTTTAACGCAGTCACCAGCATGGCGGTGGCACTTTGCGGTACGGCCGTTGAGAAGTTACTCGCCGGGTAAGGTTTAAATTGCCCGGTTTCGTCCTGAATATTGTAGACGGAGACATAAAGCTTACCGGCAGGGGTCGGCAAATGAGTCAGATCACGGTAGCTTTGTGCCCTCGGCATCAACGTCGGTTTTGCAGCCTCTTTCGGCGGGGCGGTCAGACAGCCACTGAGTAAGATGACCACCAGAAGTACAAATAAACGTTTCATGATTATCTTCCTGTTAGGTCAGTGACTATTGGTCGCCACCCGTGGTCTGCAAACCGGAGACCTGGATGGTTGACGTTTTACCGGTGCTTCTGTCGGTCACGTTTAAGGTGAGCTGACCATTGGTGTTCTGAATGTCGACAATAAAGTCATTGGTCACCAGACGCCCCGGTTTGCCCGTTGCCACGTTACCCAGTAATCCGCTTAATAGCTGAGACTGGATGGCTGAGGTGAAATTATCGAGGGCTGAGGTCTGTGTAAAACCATCACTCCCGGAAGGCGCCTTGTAGGAATTCTGCGCCTGAGCTTGATTTAGCAAAAAAGCGCCGTTATTTGGGTTTCCACCGAAATTAGGGTTAACGAACTGGAAAACCATATTACCGGCCCAACTTGCTGGTGTAATCAATGTGAGCAAAACAACAGTACAGGCGATGCGCATGATTGCCTCCACCTTCTATGTTTAAAATTCATCATGTGCCAGATCGTCCGTTTTTAATAACGACTGGTCGATTTGGCGTTTGTTGATATTCTCTTGCGTAATCTGGAGTGCTGCGTCTACGGTCTTGTCAAAATCCCGTTTAATCGGGAATAAAAATGTTTGAAACATAATATCCTGATTGACGGTAATGGTTATCCAGCTTCCCCAGCGAGCGCTGGGTCTTTCATTTATCGATAAATTTTCTCGGGTAGTACTGGCCCATTTGTCGGTGAAGGCACGATAGAAATCATGCCCCACAGACGATACTGTGTGGTCGGCCACGATACCCGGTATTTCGACTTCTGGGCCAGCATGCACAGAAGGCGCAAGCAGTAGCAGGTTTGCTAATGCAAGCCAACACAGGGAACGTTTCATTTTGGTACGCCTGTTAACTAACGCCTGAGATTATCATTGGCCCATGAGACAGCCTGGGTCCTGTTTTTTACGGCTAGCTTTTTGAAAAGATTATAAAGATGGGTTTTGACGGTGTTTTCGCTGATAAATAGCGAGCGGGCAATCTCAATATTTGAAGCGCCGACCCGCAATTTATTCAGGATTTCCCGCTCTCGCTGCGTGAGCATTGCGCTTTCCGCATTGTTGTAACGGTAATTTCCTGAATGAGTAATCAAATAGCTGGCGAGCTTGTGCGAAAAATAGCACTCGCCATGCATAATCATGTTTAATCCTTCAATCAGGCGAGTTTCCGTTTCATTGTTATAAAAAACACCGTTAATGTGTGGCCAGTTTTCGATATCCTTGAAGGGGTACTCTTCCGGTGTATTGAGCAACACCAGTTTCATCCCATTGTTTTTACGGCCAAGATTTTCTTGCCAGTGTCCGATCAGCCTTTTATCTGCTTCCATCATATCGAAGATCATAATGCTATCAGGTAACGTTTCTTCGCTAACGCGATGAATATTTTGTACTTTCCCTGATATATCCAGTGTCGATTTTAAATATTGTAAAAGCGCGCTGGCTTGTAATGATGGTTTAGTCACAAGGACGAGCGTACTGCCTAAACTATGGACTTCATTTAACATGATGAAACTCCACTGTTTTCTAGCAGCTAACAGTTTCCCCTAAAAAGGGGTTCCAGAAGTACTGAGAGGCTGCATTGCTGTGTATACGTGAAAGTCAAAGCCCCAAAAGGGGAAAAAATCAATAAGACAATACTTGCTACTTCTGATTTCAATCTAGTCATTACCAATCTTTAAGCAAGATCAAACACTGTAACAGAATGTAACTCAGAATTTTAAAATGTAATAACTGGCTAGGTTGGACAATTAGAAATGATGATAAAGTTGTACATACTAATAAATGTGCATCAATTTAATTAATCACACAAATGATCTATCTTCATCATAATTAAGGGATATATTATTAACACGGTGCGTTTGTAAATCTTGCATATAATACGCATCTCTGTAACGGTTTTTCCCCTGAAAAAAGTTAAGTAAATGAGATCGCGATCCCCATCTTTACGATTGGTTTTTTCTGCTCACGTTAAACACATTGATTTATAAGCTTATCCAGATTTCGCCTTATGTTCTGATAATAGAAACAGCTTTATTTTTATTTAAAGACTGAGACATACGGTAAAACTCATACTTAGGAATGATCCGAAAAATTTAAAATCAACCTTGCGGGTGACACCTTTTAATTTTGGTCAGCAACATACTGTTCATCGTAACGTCGCATTAACAAGAGCCGCGGCGTTATTTAACATGAAATGAAGTCACCAGGATTCAAGCGGGTGGAACATGAACAAGAAAGCCATTTTTCTTTCGTTATCACTGCTGGCGATACCTGGATTTGCAGCTGCATCGGGTTATGATCTGGCCGGTTCAGAATATAATCTGGTTGCCAACGGGCTAAACCTGAATACCTCAAATGAAAACGCTATTGTTAATCAGCGAGGATACGGGAATGGCACGAATGTTCTGCAGGGGGGCGACAGTCAAATAGCCGTTGTTTCTCAACGAGGTAACGGCAATCAGGCTGATGTTTCGCAATCCGGTGGGTACAATCTGGCTTATGTAGATCAGGCCGGAAATAGTAATGATGCAGATATTAGCCAATCTGGCTATGGTAATGCAGGCATAATTATCCAACGAGGTTCAGGTAATCATGCCAGTATTTCTCAACAGCAGTCCGTAGGTAGTAAAACAGTTATTGTGCAGAACTCGTCGCAAATGTCTGTGCGTGTTATTACGCACTAAGAAAATGCGAACGAACACTATCAAGCCAATGGGGGTTTTATGAAACTGATTAAATTATCTGTTATTGCAATGGTGATCGCTTCCGGCAGTGCTTTCGCAACTGGACTTCAATTCCAGGACAGCGAAACAACCAATATTTATCAAGCAGGCTACGGCAACGGCGCTAACGTGCTTCAGGGTGACTCTTTCAAAGGTACTGTCAATATCACTCAGAACGGGGTGAATAACCTTGCAGGTGCCACCCAAACAGGTGCAAATCCAGCCATCTTTGGTTTGGGGGCCGGCAGTGAGATTAACGTGAATCAGACTGGCGCAAACAACGTTTCTTACAACGCACAGTCAGGCGACAGCTCGAAAATCAACGTGACTCAGGCTAACTTCGGTGGGGCAGGTAACTACTCCAACGTGAGCCAAAGTGCTGATAACTCAGCCGTTAACGTGACCCAATACGGTAACGCTAACTGGGCGAACGTTAATCAGTACTGATTACCCGTTCTTGAACTATAAAAAAACAGGGCCTGTGCCCTGTTTTTTTATGGGAGAAAGAGATGAACACCCTACTTATTGCCGCCGCGCTGAGCAACAGCATCGCTTTTAATGTCACGCATCAGGGCGACATTTACACCATTACGCCGCAGGTGACGGTTACGCAACCTTGCCAATGCCAGGTCAGTATTCAGACGGTTCGCGAAGGCTCCGGCGGCACCAGCAACATCCAGCAGAGTAAAACTTTAAAGTTACCCGCTAATCAACCGATAGAAGTCTCACGTATGCAGTTAACTATTTCCCCGAGCGACACAGTGAAAGTGGTGGTGACGTTAACAGACGGGCAAGCATTGCATCTGTCTGCACAGTGGCCATCTGCGGAAAGGACCTAGCAACTCATCAGGGTGACTGGCGAGATTTCATCCTTGTGATTACTTTTAGATGAAGGGTTTGCAGTGTCGTGAAAGACCGCACGGTGCAGGGCAACGTGTGCCTTACTTTCTCTCAGGGATGAATCTATTCCACGGAGTTACGCGATGAAAACCTTAGCTAAACAGGCCTTATCCCTCGTTTGTCTTACCACGGCCTTCCTTTCAGGCAATGCACTGGCGACATCTTCAACGGCACAAGGCGGTGTCATTCATTTTGTTGGGGCTATCGTCGAAGATCCTTGTAACATCGCCACCAACACCCAGCATATCGCGATGAGTTGCTATCGCGCCGGGCAGGTCCAGACCTCGACCATTTCTTACCAGCAAGCCACCACGGGCAAATCCGTCAACAACGATATGGCCACCGTCTCCATGCACTATCTCAACACAGAGAAAACGCTGGGGATCGTCACGGTAGATTACAAATAACCCCTTCACTTTTCTCCGTTTCCTCCTGCCATTAGCTAAGCTTGAGTAACAGTGGCGCTTTGGCAGGAGGATGGAGACATTGCACGGTCATTATGACAGCCCGGCGCCAGAGAAGCGCCTTGCGGATTCCTTAGGTTCCGCCGATCTTCTTTCCGCAGATGTGTGCGGGATTCATACGCTCGAAGACAGCCTTGAGGCATTTGCTGCTCGTTACGAGCTTGCACGGATGGCGGCGCATACGCTCGATGTTCAGTACTACATCTGGGAGAACGATATTTCCGGGCGACTGTTGTTTCAGGCGTTACTGGCTGCGGCCGATCGCGGCGTGCAGGTGCGATTGCTGTTAGACGACAACAACACCTCCGGGCTGGATGATATTCTGCAACGGCTCGATTCACACCCGCTGATAGACGTCCGTCTGTTCAATCCTTTCTCATTTCGCACGCTACGCATGTTGGGGTATTTGACCGATTTTGCGCGGCTAAACCGGCGTATGCACAATAAAAGTTTCACTGCTGACGGCGAAGCAACCATCGTCGGCGGTCGCAATGTCGGTGATGCTTATTTTGGCGCTGGCGAGCAGCCCCTGTTTACCGATCTTGATGTGCTGGCGGTGGGCGCAGTGGTCGAGGAAGTGGTGGAAGACTTTGAGCGCTACTGGCAGTGTGACTCGGTGTCGCCCTTGAAACATGTGCTGTCCGATGAAGACGCGGGCAATAACAATTCGCTTGATGATTCGCCTGAGCAAAAGGCGGCCGCTGAAGAGTATCTGCAACGCGTGGCCACCACAAAGGTGGTGCAGAGGATGGCGCAAAGCGATTTGCCGTTTATCCAAGCCAGAACAAAAATGCTGAGTGACGATCCGCGTAAAGGCGAGGGGAAAGCCACGCCGCGAATGCTGTTGCCGGAGCGCTTGCGTAGCGTGATGGGCACGCCGCAATCGAACATCGATATAATCTCCGCCTATTTTGTGCCAGGACGTGCGGGCGTAGCACTTATCCTGCAACTGGTTCGCAAGGGCGTGAAGGTTGCTATTTTGACCAATTCTCTGGCGGCTAACGATGTGGCGGTGGTGCACTCTGGCTATGCTCGTTGGCGTAAAAAATTGCTGCGACACGGGGTTGAGCTGTATGAACTCAAGCCTACAAATAATGCCCGACCCGGCTTGCACGATCGTGGGTTGACGGGGAATTCAGGTTCCAGCTTGCATGCCAAAACATTCAGTATTGACGGCCAGAAAGTGTTTATTGGTTCGTTCAATTTTGACCCGCGTTCGGCATTGCTGAATACCGAGATGGGGCTGGTTATCGACAGTGAACACCTTGCCCAGCGTATTCATCACCGTTTTTTGCGCAGCCAGCGAAACGCCGCATGGCAGTTGCGCTTATCCCGTTGGGGAAAAATTCGTTGGATTGATCGGGAAGAGGGGGGCGAGAAAATGCTGAAGAAAGAACCTGACGTTAAGCTCTGGCGGCGGCTTCTGGTGCAACTTGCTTATTTGTTGCCGGTTGAGTGGTTGCTGTAACCGGGCTGCCTGTGCAACCCGGTCGTGTTGATTATGCTGAAGGCTGTGCTTTAGGTTCCGGGTGTTGAGGTTTACCGGAGAACAGGAAGCGTAAGAGCGGCACGCGAAGATGCAGTTCATACAGCACAACGGCAATACCGACCACAAACACCAGACCAGTGATAAAGCCCAGGGTGTTGGAATGGATGACCGGCGTTATCCACGCGCCGTAAAGCAGCGTCAGCGGGTGGTGTACCAGATAAATGAACAGCGAGGCGTTAACGAAATAAGTGACGCGGCTGGATTTAAAATTCAGCATCCGGTGGCCGAAGGCGAACACCACATTGACCATCCACAGGCCAAGCACCATGGTTATCACGTATTCCGTTTCATACATCCAGGCATCGCCAGAGCCATATTGCTGATTCAGACGGTAAGCAATAAAGCCCAGTACAGCGCCGACCATGCACCACGGCGACGGGGTCGTAAACAAATCTTTCAGGCGCGGGTTTACAAAGGCCTGCGCGCCCAGAATAAAGAAAGGCAGGTAGAACAGCGTTTGCATCACCACGAAATTGAACAGGCCATCGCTCAGAATCGGCGGGTAAACAATGAACAAGGTCCGGCGAATCATGGCATAGGAAACGCCGAGTGCTAAAAACAGCACGGTCAGTTTGCCCATGTTCACGTTATCAAAGAACGCGACAATAGAGGCCTGCTGGCGCTTCTTAATCCAGCGGAACAGTGCCAGGCCGACCGTCGTCAGCACAACCAGTACCAGCAGGAACCACAGGTGGGAAATGAGCTCCCAGGCCAGCGTGTTGTACTTGTCGTAGAAAGAGAGCGAATGCCAGGCTTCAGTTTTGCCTTTCACATGCTGCAGCATTAAAAATTGCGGCACCGTTAGCAGAGGAATGGCTGTCAGCATGGGAATGCCCACACGCTCAACGCGAACCTTCCACCACTTTTTCATCGGGTAACGCAAAAACAGCATGTAGGAGAAATAGCCAGAAATGACGAAAAACACCTGCATGCGGAAAGAGTGAATAAAATCGTTAAACAGCGTCAGCCACCAGGAAGGCTCTGCGCTGTTGACATGCCAGGTATGGCTGGAATAGATAAGCGAAATGTGAAAAGGGATCCCCAACAGCATCAGCCAGGCGCGAATGGAGTCGAGGAAATATTCACGTTGTGCGGGTACTTTATTCATAAATTCAATGCATTCTCAGACTAATCGTCTTATCGCAAAATGCGACAAAGGTTACATTCGCAGCAACCCTACACGAAGTCCGGGAACCTGTCTCCAGGATAAGCACGCAAAGTGCAATCAGTGGTAACGAGTTGTTTACGCAACAGGCTACTGAGCCGAACAAAATGGGGATTATGTTGTCGGATTGCTTGAGTTTCCAGTAAAATGGATCGGATCGATTTAAGCACACAAAGGGGGAAGTGCTTACTAATTATGAAAAATAAACCACAGATGATGAAACTGCGTTGGTTAGGCGCAGCCGTAATGTTGTCCCTGTGTACTTCATCTGCATGGGCTTTTAGCGTTGACGATGTCGCAAAGCAGGCTCAATCGCTTGCCGGTAAGGGCTACGAAGCACCAAAAAGTAACCTGCCCTCTGTTTTCCGCGACATGAAATACGCGGACTATCAGCAAATTCAGTTCAACCACGACAAAGCTTACTGGAGCAACGTTAAGACTCCGTTCAAGCTCGAATTCTACCATCAGGGGATGTATTTCGACACGCCGGTCGCCATCAACGAAGTGACCGCCACGTCCGTGAAAAAAATCAAATACAGCCCGGATTACTTTAATTTTGGCAGCGTCCAGCACGATAAAGACACCGTGAAGGATTTGGGCTTTGCCGGCTTCAAAGTGCTGTATCCGATCAACAGCAAAGATAAAAACGACGAAATCGTCAGCATGCTCGGAGCCAGCTATTTCCGTGTACTCGGCCAGGGTCAGGTTTATGGCCTGTCTGCCCGTGGTCTTGCGATTGATACCGCGCTGCCGTCTGGCGAAGAGTTCCCGCGTTTTCGCGAGTTCTGGGTTGAGCGTCCAAAGCCAACCGATAAACGCCTGACCATTTATGCGCTGCTGGATTCGCCGCGTGCGACCGGAGCATACCGTTTCGTGATTATGCCGGGCCGCGATACCGTGGTGGACGTGCAGTCTAAAGTTTACCTGCGCGATAAAGTGGGCAAACTGGGTGTTGCGCCACTGACCAGCATGTTCTTGTTTGGGCCGAACCAACCGTCTCCAACCACCAACTTCCGTCCTGAATTGCACGACTCCAACGGTCTGTCGATTCATGCGGGCAACGGTGAGTGGATCTGGCGTCCGCTGAACAACCCGAAACACCTGGCTGTCAGCAGCTATGCGACTGAAAATCCACAAGGCTTTGGCCTGCTGCAGCGCGGCCGTCAGTTCTCTCGTTATGAAGACCTCGACGATCGTTACGATCAGCGTCCAAGCGCGTGGATCACCCCGAAAGGCGATTGGGGTAAAGGTAAGGTTGAGTTAGTTGAAATTCCAACCAACGACGAAACCAACGATAACATCGTGGCGTACTGGACTCCGGATCAACTGCCGGAAGCCGGTAAAGAGATGAACTTCAAGTACACCATCACTTTCAGCCGTGACGAAGACAAGCTGCATGCGCCGGATAACGCGTATGTCATGCAGACTCGTCGTTCAACGGGTGATGTCAAACAGTCGAACCTGATCCGTCAGCCGGACGGCACTACGGCGTTTGTGGTCGACTTCACTGGCGCAGACATGAAAAAGCTGCCGCAGGATACGCCAATTACCGCTCAGACCAGCATTGGCGACAACGGGGAAATCGTGGACAGCAATGTTCGCTATAACCCGGTGAGCAAAGGCTGGCGTCTGACGCTGCGCGTGAAAGTGAAAGACGCGAAGAAAACGACAGACATGCGTGCTGCGCTGGTCAATGGCGATCAGACGCTGAGTGAAACCTGGAGTTATCAGCTACCTGCCAATGAATAAGATAAACGACTACATCGATGCCATGCCGCTCTCAGAAACTGAGAAAGCGGCATTGCCGACCACGGATTTTCGTGCTCTGCATCAGGCGCTGGATACCGAACATACGGCTGTCGCGCGTGAAGATGATTCACCGCTGGCCTCGGTTGAAAGCCGCCTGAAACAAGCGTGGCCCGATTCACTGGCCGACGGTCAGTTGATTAAAGACGATGAAGGCCGTGCGCAGCTTGAAGCGATGCCGAAAGCGACGCGTTCCTCCATGTTTCCGGACCCATGGCGTACTAACCCGATTGGGCGTTTCTGGGACAGAATGCTGGGGCGCGAAGTTCAGCCTCGCTATCTGTCGCGTCTGACTCAGGAAGAGCGTGAGCATGAAGCCAAATGGCGTACCGTCGGCACGATCCGCCGCTACATCCTGCTGGTGCTGACGCTGGCGCAGACGGTTGTCGCCACCTGGTACATGAAAACCATTCTGCCGTATCAGGGTTGGGCGTTAGTGAACCCGCTGGACATGCGTGGTCAGGACCTGTGGGTTTCCTTTATGCAGCTGCTGCCGTATGTGCTGCAAACCGGCATCCTCATCCTGTTCGCCATCCTCTTCTGCTGGGTTTCTGCCGGTTTCTGGACAGCCTTAATGGGCTTCCTGCAACTGCTGATCGGCCGCGATAAATACAGTATTTCAGCCTCCACCGTCGGTGACGAAGCGCTAAATCCTGAGCATCGCACCGCACTCATCATGCCTATCTGTAACGAAGACGTGGACCGCGTATTTGCGGGCCTGCGTGCGACGTGGGAATCGGTCAAAGCCACCGGCAACCATAAGCATTTCGATGTCTATGTGCTGAGTGACAGTTACGATCCTGATATCTGCATGCGTGAACAGAAAGCCTGGATGGAGCTGATTGCGGAAGTGCAGGGCGAAGGGCAGATTTTCTACCGTCGTCGTCGTCGTCGTGTGAAGCGTAAAAGCGGTAACATCGATGACTTCTGCCGTCGTTGGGGCAACCAGTACAGCTACATGGTGGTGCTGGATGCGGACTCCGTCATGACCGGCGACTGCCTGTGCGGTCTGGTGCGTCTGATGGAAGCCAACCCGAATGCCGGGATCATCCAGTCTTCACCAAAAGCGTCTGGTATGGACACGCTGTATGCACGTTGCCAGCAGTTTGCGACACGTGTTTACGGGCCGCTGTTTACCGCAGGCCTGCACTTCTGGCAGTTGGGTGAATCCCACTACTGGGGTCACAATGCGATAATCCGTGTGAAGCCATTCATCGAACATTGTGCGCTTGCGCCGCTGCCGGGTGAAGGGTCTTTCGCTGGATCGATCCTGTCTCACGACTTCGTAGAAGCCGCGTTAATGCGTCGTGCAGGGTGGGGCGTGTGGATTGCCTATGACCTGCCTGGCTCATACGAAGAACTGCCACCGAACCTGCTGGATGAACTGAAGCGTGACCGTCGCTGGTGCCACGGTAACCTGATGAACTTCCGTCTGTTCCTGGTCAAGGGGATGCACCCGGTTCACCGTGCGGTGTTCCTGACGGGCGTGATGTCTTATCTGTCTGCGCCGCTGTGGTTTATGTTCCTTGCGCTTTCTACCGCGCTTCAGGTGGTGCACGCGCTGACGGAACCGCAATACTTCCTGCAGCCGCGTCAGCTGTTCCCGGTCTGGCCGCAGTGGCGTCCGGAGCTGGCGATTGCGTTGTTTGCCTCGACCATGGTGCTGCTGTTCCTGCCTAAGCTGCTCAGTATCATTCTGATCTGGTGCAAAGGCTCGAAAGAGTTTGGCGGCTTCTTGCGGGTTACTGCATCTCTGCTGCTGGAAGTGCTGTTCTCCGTGCTGCTGGCACCGGTTCGTATGCTGTTCCACACCGTGTTCGTGGTCAGTGCGTTCCTCGGCTGGGAGGTGGTCTGGAATTCACCACAGCGTGATGATGACTCCACTCCCTGGGGCGAAGCGTTTATGCGTCACGGCTCTCAGTTGCTGTTAGGCCTGGTGTGGGCGGTGGGTATGGCGTGGCTGGATCTGCGTTTCCTGTTCTGGCTGGCACCTATCGTGTTCTCGCTGATCCTTTCTCCGTTTGTGTCGGTGATTTCCAGCCGTTCAACCGTGGGTCTGCGCACCAAGCGCTGGAAGCTGTTCCTCATTCCAGAGGAATATTCTCCACCACAGGTTCTGAAAGATACCGACAGATTTGTCGAGCTGAACCGCGCCCGTTCACTGGATGATGGCTTCATGCACGCGGTATTCAATCCGTCGTTTAATGCCCTGGCTACCGCAATGGCGACAGCGCGTCACCGTAAAAGTAAGGTGCTGGAGATTGCCCGCGATCGCCACGTTGAACAGGCGCTGAACGAAACGCCGGATAAGCTCACTCGTGACCGTCGCCTGGTGTTGCTGAGCGACCCGGTGACCATGGCTCGCCTGCACTACCGAGTGTGGTCTTCGCCAGAGCGTTACTCTTCCTGGGTAAACCATTACTCTGAGATAGCGCTCAATCCGTTGGCGTTGAAAACGAAGTAATTCAGTTGGTTTGTGCTTAAAATGAAAATACCGGTCAGTTGGCCGGTATTTTTTTACGATGAGGTGTGTGGTGAGAGTGATTGCAGTGTGCCTGATGGCGTATTTGCTGAGTGGGTGTGGCAGCATCATCAGCCGAACTATTCCCGGACAGGGCCATGGTAACCAGTATTATCCCGGTGTGCAGTGGGATGTGCGAGACAGCGCGTGGCGTTATATCACCATCCTCGATCTGCCTTTTTCACTGGTCTTCGATACGCTGCTGCTGCCTATTGATGCTCACCACGGCCCTTACGAGTAATCAGCGCTCATCCCATTCATCGGCGGCCGTCTGACCCTCTTCGGTGTCCAGTGGCGGCTCCAGCTGATATTCACCTTCATCCCATTCATGCAGCGTATTTTCTTCAATCCACTCCTGAGTGAGTTCAATCTCATCGAAATCACCGTCAAAGACGCTTTGCGCCGCTTCCCCGCTGAGCATCGGCAGGCACTCGCCTTCATCCCCTTCGTCAGCGAAGAACTCGGCTTGCCACATGATATCGCCATCCTGTAGCACGTATTTCTGGAGGTTGAATTGCTGAATGCTGGCGTCTTTCTCCCCGGCATCCGGGTTGTTGGCGATGAACTCTTCGCGAGCCGCATCAATAGCTTCGTCGAGCGTGGCATACATGGTCATCTCATTCTCCCTGCGGTTTGACGTGGATTTCAGGAAAAGAATAGACGAAGTTTACGGTTAGCAAGAAAGTTGAACCAAAAATCATCCAGATGGATTAACTGGCGACGGTTGAGTCTTCTTTGTTGCTCTCAGCAGCTGCAAGGTTGCGCTGATTAGCACGACGCATACTTATCCCGGTGTAGATGGCATTGAACAGCACCACAGCGGCGGTGACGAGGAACACGTAACGGAAGCCGTAACTGGCTGAAACTGAAGCGCCAATTAACGGGCCGGTGACATTGCCGATGTCACGAAATGACTGGTTATAGCTGAAGATACGGCCAGCAATCTGATTGGTCGAGTTGTACACCAGCAGCGTTTGTACGGCAGGTAAAAGCGCACCATCTGCCGCGCCGAGAAGAAAGCGCAGAATGCCAAGCTGCCACGGGGTTTGTACGAAGGACATGGGGATAAGCAGCAGTACGGACACAACCAGCGCGGCTATCAGGATTTTTTCAGGGCCGATTTTATCGCCAAGCTTACCCAATCGGGGTGCACTCAGCAGCGCCGCAACGCCAGGGACAGACGCAATCATCCCGCTGATAAACGCGATGTTGCCGACGTTGCCTGCCAGTTCGCGAACATACAGCGTCAGAATCGGGGCAATAGACCCGGTAGCAACCTGAATAATCATCGTGGTGACAAACAGGCTCAGCACGAGCTTAGGGCTTTTCAGCGAAGTGAGGACGTCGCGGGCGTGAAGCATTTCTTTACGGGCGACGGGAACAAACTGCTCACGGATAAATAAAAGCGTCAGCACAAAGCACAAGAACAGCACGCTGGCGGTCATGAAGAAGACCGGACGTAAGCCGTAGTTATCCGCCAGTAACCCGCCTGCAAGCGGACCAAGCAGTGCACCGCTCACGCCACCGGTTGATAAGGTGCCCAGCGCCCAGCCACTTTTATGCCGTGGAATTTGGGTAGCGATAAGCGCATTGGCATTGGGTATAAAACCGCCGAGCAACCCCAACAGCGCACGCAGAATCAAAAACTGCCAAATGTTCTGCGCGAAGCCCATCAGCACCATCACAATGCCCATTCCAAGAGCAGACCGCAGCAGCATGATTTTACGCCCTTTACGGTCAGCAAGACCGCCCCAGAAAGGGGAGGCAATAGCGGAAAACAGGAAGGTGATACTGAACACCAGCCCGGACCACATATTGAGCGCGCTGTGCCCGGTGACACCAAGTTGTTCGACATACAGCGGCAGGAAGGGCATGACCAGGCTAAAGGCAGCGCCAGTTAAGAAACAGCCAATCCAGGCAATAGTAAGATTCCGTTTCCAGCTTATGGGGGCATCTGAGGAGAGCATAGGGGTCCGCGTAATGACGCAAGCAATTCAAAAAAGAAGTAATAAGCAGACTAATTATGCGCTCGCTAAACCATGAGTGCAATCAACGGTAAGCAAACTGAAGTGAAATTGAGGAGAGTCTTGCCTGGCGGCGCTGCGCTTGCACAGGCCTACGTATAAATCACAATTTAGGTTTTGTAGGCCGGATAAGCGCAGCGCCATCCGGCAATTTACAAGCAAATCAATAGCGCGAAGGCACGCCTTCCGGGCGAGTCTTAAAGCGGCGATGCAGCCACATATACTGCTCTGGCGCCATCAGAATACATTTCTCGACCACTTTGTTCATCCACGCGGCGGTGCTTTCGGCATCCTCAAGCGGGGGAGAGCATTCGGCATCCAGGATCACCAGTTCATAGCCCTTGCCGTCCGGTTTACGACGCGGCACGAAAGGGACAATGCAGGCCTTCGACATACGTGCAAGAGTGTATGTGCCGGAGGTGGTTGCGGCCTGGTTAACGGCAAAAAGCGGGACGAAGACGCTGCCCTGTGGGCCGTAGTCATGATCTGGCGCATACCAGATCACTTCGCCGTTTTTCAGGGCGCGGATCATGCCTTTCAGATCTTTACGGTCGAGCATATCTTTGTTGGAACGCATGCGGCCCCACGTCTGCACGAGGTCTATCACCGGATTGTCATTGGGACGATAAACGCCAATGCCAGGAGAAGCGTGCAGGCCGAACATGCGTGCTCCAATTTCCAGCGTCAGAAAGTGGATGCCAATCAGCAGAATGCCGCGTTGTTGTTCTTGCACCAGACGGATTTGATCGACACCGCTTGCATCGCTCCATTTGGCCATGCGTTTGTCAGACCAGAACCACGCCATGCCGGTTTCCATCAGACCCATGCCGACGGACTCGAAGTTTTTGACTACCCACTGATGGCGCTCATCTGCGCTCATCTCTGGAAAGCAAAGTTCCAGATTACGGTAAGCGATACTGGCCCGCCGTTTCATAAAACGCAGAGAAAGACGACCTACGGAGGTGCCGAGACGGTAAAGGAGAGGGTAGGGAAGTTGAACCACCAGCCACAATACGCCAACGCCAAGCCAGGTTAACCAATAACGTGGATGGAGGAGTGCGGAGGTGAATTTAGGTAAATGCGTCATCTCGGTCCTGTTCTATCTGACAACTGTCTCTATTATCGCACTTTTTTATCCTTGGCCCAAATTCGGGCCGACGGAACGGTGCTTATTACGGCAAATGTAGATCAGTGTAGCGGTTTCAAGTGAGAGAAATGTAGCGCAAAATGTGGGGATGTAAATTCGCAGCACATGCTATATGATGCGCCCCGCGAATTTCTCATAGATGATTGCAGGAACCAACACCATGCCAGTGTTACACAACCGCATCTCGAATGAGCAACTGAAGGCGCAGCTGATGGCCGAAACCGAGCCGCGCACGACGATCTCATTCTATAAATATTTCACTATTACCGACCCTAAAGCCACGCGTGACGCCCTGTATCAGGCGTTTTCTAAGCTCAGCGTGTTCGGTCGTGTCTATCTTGCCCACGAAGGCGTCAACGCCCAAATCAGCGTACCGGAAAGCAAAGTCGAGGCTTTTCGTGAGCTGCTGTACGGCTTTGATCCGGCGCTGAATAATCTGCGTCTCAATATTGCCTTAGATGACGATGGTAAATCGTTCTGGGTGCTGCGCATGAAAGTGCGCGATCGCATTGTGGCGGACGGTATCGATGACCCGACGTTTGATGCCAGTGACGTGGGTGAGTACCTGAAAGCGGCAGAAGTGAACGCCATGCTGGACGATCCGGACGCTGTGTTCATCGACATGCGTAACCACTACGAATACGAAGTGGGGCATTTCGAAAACGCGCTGGAAATCCCGGCAGACACCTTCCGCGACCAGTTGCCGAAAGCGGTCGAAATGATGGAAGAGTACCGCGACAAGAAAATCGTGATGTACTGCACCGGCGGCATTCGCTGTGAGAAAGCCAGTGCTTTTATGAAGCACAAAGGCTTTAACAAGGTGTGGCACATCGAAGGTGGGATTATCGAATATGCACGCCGTGCTCGTGAGCAGGGTTTGCCAGTGCGTTTCATCGGCAAAAATTTTGTCTTCGATGAGCGTATGGGCGAGCGTATTTCAGAAGATGTGATTGCCCATTGTCATCAGTGTGGTGCGCTTTGTGACACGCACACCAATTGCCTGAATGACGGGTGCCATCTGCTGTTTATTCAGTGTCCGACTTGTGCTGAAAAATTCCAGGGGTGCTGCAGCGAGCTGTGTCAGGAAGAGAGCCAGTTGCCGGAAGAAGAGCAGCGTCGCCGTCGGGCTGGGCGTGAAAACGGCAATAAAATTTTCAATAAATCTCGCGGCCACCTCAATACACGTTTAGGGATTCCCGACCCGAAGCCAGCCTCAGAAGAAGTAAAGGTAGATGAGGTCAATGGCGGCTAACAGCAGCCAGAGCACCAGCCAGACCACAAAGTGTTCGCGGATGTTGTTCAGCAGATAATCATAAATGCGTCGCATGAAAGTCTCGTGATGAAAGCCCGGTGTGTACCGGGCTTTTTGCATCTGTCAGGCGGTGAAACGCGACAGACGGAAGGGCGAGAGATCAAACGCAGAAGGTTTCCCCTGCGCAAAATCGGCAGCGATTTCACCCAGTACCGAAGCGAATTTAAACCCATGACCGCTCAGGCCGCTAATAAGCAGGGTATTCGCCTGTCCTGGCAGCGTGTCGATAATAAAATCTTCATCCGGGGAGTTGTCGTAGGTACAGGCCGCACCGTGCAGACACCCACCAATACCCGGCAAAACATTTCGCAAGAAGTTAAACGCTTCTGAGCCGTCCGTTGCCACCGCGCCAAAGGGTTTGCGTTCTTCAGGCGAGCTAATCACCTGCCCACCGTTGTGTTTGCCAATCTTCAGTTCGTTATCTTCCGCCGGGAAACCATAATACTGATCGCCGTTTGGCAGCTCGCCGGTGAATGCTGGGAAGTTATTTTTACGGCTGTAGCGGCCGTCGGCCTGGAACCAGGCAAACACTTTACGCACAGGCTGGATAGGCAGTTCAGGTAAAAGTTTCGTGACCCAGGTCCCCGCGCTAACCAACAGGCGTTTGCCCTGGTATTCGCCTTCGGCCGTTTTCACCGTGACGCCATCGGCGTGATGCTCGATAGCGGTGACCGGGCAATTAAACAGCTGTGCACAACCGGCTTCACGGGCTAACTCAATCCATGCCTTCACGGCGAGTTCACTTTTCAGCACACCGGAAGCGGGCTCGAACAGCGCGATGTAATCGTCCGGAACACGAATCTCAGGCCAGCGTTTCATGACGGCCTGAGCGTCCAGTTTTTCAACATGCAGACCAAATTGCTGAGCGCTCTGCGCCACATTGCTGAGGAACGGTGAATGGGCAGGGCCAAGATTGACCACGCCAGTTTGCTCAAAAATAGGTTCACCGCTGAGGGCCGCGAGCTCATCCCAAAGCTCCTGTGCACGCAGCACCATCGGCACGTATTTTTCGCCTTCACCATAAGCGTGACGAATCAGGCGCGTATCGCCATGGTGGCTGCCGTCAGCGTGAGGGGGAAGATGAGCATCCGTCATCAGGACGGACAACCCTGCGCGAGCAGCATAGTAACCGGCGGCGGCACCGACAGAGCCGCTGCCGATAATAATTAAGTCGTAATTCATACGTTTCTCTCAGCTCTTTTCTTTATTAGCAGAGTAATTAATCTGATTCAGCGTGACAAGGGCACAAATAATTAAGGCACCCATAGGGTGCCTGTTGCGTGAATTTTCAGCATTATGCACTAATGCCTGCGATACTCGTTTTCCTGGAATTCGCCCGATTCTATTTTCGCGATACCCGCTTCTAAAATGGAAATAAACTGGCGGGCGACATCGGTCGTTAACCATAACGTCTGGCCGATTTCTGCTTCGTTGTGACTTGGCTCTGTGGGGTTCTGGTAGTGCAGGCGCAGCATCAACGCATCGTAGCTGTCTACGGTGCTGATGTCCCATCCAACGAGTGGGTGGGTCTGGATGACTTCATTATTCTTTTCCATCATAACCCCTTATTAGCGTGTTTAAAGACAACGGTTCGAGGTTCAATGCATGTTTTCTGAAGCAAACTAATTATATCAACAACTATGAAAATATTCGAATTTTTAGCTGAACAGCAAGATCTTTTTCTGCATCATTCGTTTTTTTGAACAATAAAACGGCAGTTAGTTCGTTATTTTTTAAAAGATTAACGATGCAATAAGAAAATGGTTAAAAAAGGCTCAATGAAAAAATAAAAAAGCCGGGGCGACCCGGCAAACGTTAACACAATGATGGAGCATTTTTTAATCAGTGATAAACCAGTCATCAGCACTTTCCCAGGTTTCCTGGAGAATTTCGCTGATGCGGTCTTTGTCTTCTTTCGGCGCACCGATAACAGAAAGGTTGTTGGCGGCGGCATAGCGCACGCTGACCTGACCGTCACGGTCGGGAAACTGGTCGAGAATACGGCGGGAAAGCTCGCTGGTCAGCGCATCAATAGCGCCAGCAGGTAAGACGGTCGTTTTGGCAATGGTCACTTCAATACGCATAGTTTGCCCCCTGTTGAGTATACTGGATATTTATACAGTTAGTTTTAGCAACTTACAACAGGGGACAGACACTTTTTTAGCGGACTACGCTCCAGTTAACGGTTTCACCCGCCAGGAACGGGATCAGCGTGTCGTCGGTGAGGGCGATACTTTCGACAACCTGGCTCTCTTTACGCTCCAGTTCGATAAAGCTTTCATTCACTGGCAGGCCGTAGAACTGTGGGCCATTGAGCGAGCAGAACGCTTCAAAATGCTGCAGCGCATTCATCTCTTCAAACACCGTCGCGTAGCTGGCAAGTGCGGTTGGGGCGTTGAAGCAACCCGCGCAGCCGCAGCTGGCTTCCTTACGATGGCGTGCGTGTGGGGCGGAATCGGTGCCCAGGAAAGCACGCGTAAAGCCGCTGGCAACCAGTTCACGCAGCGCCTGCTGGTGGATGTTGCGCTTGAGGATCGGCAAGCAATACAGGTGAGGGCGCACGCCGCCTACCAGCATGTGGTTGCGGTTGAACATCAGATGTTGAGGCGTAATGGTGGCAGCAATCAGCTCGTTACCGTCACGCACATATTCCGCGGCATCTTTGGTAGTGATGTGTTCGAACACGACTTTGAGGCCCGGTAAGCGCTGACGCATCGGCTCCATCACGGATTCAATAAAACGCGCTTCGCGGTCAAAAATATCGATGTCAGCGTGAGTGACTTCCCCGTGAACCAGCAGGGGCATGCCGAGCTTTTCCATGCGTTCAAGCACCGGCATGATGGCATCAATGCTGATTACGCCATGGCTGGAGTTGGTGGTGGCATTCGCTGGATAAAGCTTCGCGGCGGTGAAGACGCCTTCTTTGAACCCGCGCTCAAGTTCATTCGGGTCGAGTGTATCGGTCAGGTAGCAGGTCATCAGCGGCGTAAAATCATGCCCCGCTGGTACAGCATCCAGAATGCGCTGGCGATAGCTGATGGCAGCTTCGACGGTGGTGACAGGTGGCACCAGGTTTGGCATCACAATCGCACGGCCATACACTTCACTGGTATAAGGCACGACGGTTTTCAACATATCGCCATCACGCAGATGGATATGCCAGTCGTCGGGGCGGCGGATTTTCAGGCGATTGGATTGGGCTGTCATGGTGGGCTCCGGCTGGTTAATAAGGGCTATTTTTGCCGGGCACTAAGGATAAGCGGAAACGTTTTCCTTTGCACTCTTTTGTTTAAAAAAGGTCAGCGCGAAAAAAAGGGCGCTGATGCGCCCTTGATGAATGAATCCGCAATCAATCGGTAAACGGAATCACGATTTCGCCTGGCTTCACTTCAATGCCTTTGGCTAATTTCTTCGCCATCGCTTCACCTTCGCTGGCATCGTCACGCAGAACATACGCTGGCTGTTTATTGAAGTAGCTGCGCAGAGACTGATTCAGGTACGGCATCATGGTCTGCACCACGGATTGCATTTTTTCCGGCTGAACTTTGGCATCGACCACTTCCATTTCCTGCAGGAAGATGGCGCCTTTCTCTTTATTAAAGACCGGCAGCGCTTTCAGTTTCAGGTCGATGGTTGCTTTCTGGTTGCCAAACAGCGAGGTCATGTCCAGATTCGCCACACCGTTCAGTGTGATTTTATTCGGTTCTTCGCGTCCGATAGCGCTGGAGAGATTGCTGAGCACAATGTGCGCATCCGCCACGCCAGGCAGGCCAATATCTTTGGAGAAATTATTGTGCTTTTGCAGCGCCTGATTAATTTCCTGCTCGCTCACGGAGTACTGCGTCAGCTTGTTACAGCCAGACAGCACGGCACTGGCCATCATCACAGCCACAAACAACATCTTCTTCATGGAGGTCCTCAATATATTGCCTTTGTCTCATCCTGACACAAAGCAGCATGCCCTGTCAGTACAATGCACACCAGCAGAATGCGCTGAATTGTTACCATGGTTGACATTATACCCGTGGCACCATCCCGGCCGCCGCTCTTTTCTGGCTAAACTGCCACCACAGCGCCAGGAACGTCATGAAGCCAATGGCACCCAGCATCGCCCAGGGAAGCTCCGGCTGTGACATCGCTTTTCCTGCGTCAAACAACCAACCGCCACCGGCGTAACCGAGCGCGCCACCGAAAGCCAGACCAAGCCGACTAAAGCCCATGTAGCTGCCACGCGCCCGCGGGTCAGCAAGCTGTGCGTTCAGCGTTTCTCTGGCCGGTTCCGCGATAATCGAGCCGATATAGAACACGCAAATCAAGGTAAACAGCTGTTGTAGATTGCTTGATAACCCGATGGGCAACATCGCCAGCGTCATGATGAGCAGCCCCGCCATCAAACGATGTTCAAGGCGGAAACGCTTTTCGCTCCAGCGGGCGATAGGGTAGAGCAGAGTGAGCGACAGCACTGCTTCAATGGCATACATCCACTTCACCGCCGCCGCTGAACCGGCGATATCGTTAACCATGATCGGCAGCATCAACATCACCTGCACCGCCAACATGTAATAGCCGGTAAGCGTCAGCACATAGGTCACAAAGCGTTTATCGCTCAGTACTCGTGAAAGCCCTTCGCGCACAGGCGTTTTCACCGTAGAGAGTTTCCAGGCAGGCAGATACCAGGCATTAAAGGCCGCGCAAAGAATAAACAACACAGCGCCGACGCTGCACACAAGACGAAAATCATATTGCAGCAGCCAACTGCCGAGCAGGGCACCGATCACCGCGCCAGCACTGTCCTGCATCATCAGCAAAGAGAAGAAACGCCCACGCTGTTGCGGGCGCACCAGTTTGACCACCAGCGCCGCACGAGGCGGATCAAACAGTGTGCCGCCAAGCCCGGAAAGAATGCACGAAAGCCAAAGCATCCACGGCTCATGCGCAATCGCCATGGTGGCAAAACCCGCAGCACGCATCAGCATGCCGGTGACAATCATCGGTTTGGCGCCGAAGCGGTCGGCTATCGCGCCGCCAAAAATCCCCAGACCTTGCTGCACGAACTGGCGTAATCCTAGCGCGATGCCAACCATCAGTGCGGCCCAGCCCATTTGATCGACAAAACGAATGGAGATCAGCGGAAACACGACAAAAAAGCCGAGCACAACCAGCATGTTGTCGACTAGCAGGAAATATTTACCCAGGCTTCGCGCCTGCGAGATGCGGGACGGCATTTCCCCTCCAGGGAAACAGAACGGTGAGGCTACCATTCTAGCGTGACAATCGGAGGTTTCTTGCAGCGAGGTGCGACAATATTTTTTTATCAAAAGACATTTTTGATAGAGTTAATTTATCGAAAAGCAGAAGTGACGCAGAAAATCGTAGGTTGCTGTTTTCACAAGGTGCCAGCGGGCAGGTATAGTGAAGACAATTGCGATGTTGAGGAGTGGGGTAAGATGTTTGGCTACCGCAGTAACGTGCCGAAAGTGCGCTTAACAACCGACCGGCTGGTGGTGCGTCTGGTTCATGACCGTGATGCCTGGCGACTGGCTGACTATTACGCCGAAAATAAAGCGTTCTTAAAACCCTGGGAACCCGTTCGTGACGACAGCCATTGCTACCCTTCAGGCTGGCAGGCGCGATTATCGATGATCAGCGAATTTCACAAACAGGGCTCTGCGTTTTACTTCGCCCTGCTCGACCCGGAAGAGAAAGAGATTATTGGCGTGGCTAATTTCTCGAACGTTGTCCGGGGCTCATTCCATGCGTGTTATCTAGGCTACTCCATCGGCCAGAAGTGGCAGGGGCAAGGGCTGATGTATGAAGCGCTGACCTCGGCGATTCGTTACATGCAGCGCACCCAGCACATTCATCGCATTATGGCCAACTACATGCCGCACAATCAGCGCAGTGGCGCACTGCTGGCGAAGCTTGGCTTTGAAAAAGAAGGGTATGCCAAAGATTATCTGCTGATTGACGGGCAGTGGCGTGACCATGTTCTGACGGCGCTGACCACCCGCGAGTGGACGGCAGGTCGCTAAGGAGAAACCATGAAATATCAGTTAACGGCGCATGAAGCGCGAGTGATTGGCTGTCTGCTGGAAAAGCAGGTGACGACGCCGGAACAGTATCCTTTATCGGTCAATGCCGTGACGTTGGCCTGCAACCAGAAAACCAACCGTGAACCGGTGATGTCGCTCTCTGAGAGCGAAGTGCAGGACCAACTGGATCAACTGGTGAAGCGCCATTATCTGCGGACGGTTAGTGGGTTTGGCAATCGTGTCACCAAATACGAACAGCGTTTTTGCAATTCCGAATTTGGCGATTTGAAACTGACGGCGGGAGAAGTCGCGCTGATCACTACGCTGCTGCTGCGTGGCCCACAAACGCCAGGCGAACTGCGCAGCAGAGCACAGCGTATGCATGAATTTGGTGATACTGCCGAAGTCGAAAATGCGCTTGAGCATCTGGCCGCGCGTGAAGATGGCCCGTTCGTGGTGCGCCTGCCGCGTGAGCCTGGCAAGCGTGAACAGCGTTATATGCATCTGTTTAGCGGTGAAGTGGACCTTTCAGCCAGCGTGCCAGAAAGCGCTTCACCCGCCACCAACGATTTGGCTGAGCGCGTTGAAGCCCTTGAAGCGGAAGTCGCCGACCTCAAACAGCGCCTGGATTCTCTGCTGGCTCATTTAGGAGACTGAACGTGACCGCAAAAATTCGAATCGGCGTTGTAGGGCTCGGGGGGATCGCGCAAAAAGTGTGGCTGCCGGTACTGAGCGCTGCCAATGACTGGACGCTGCAAGCCGCGTGGTCTCCCGGGCGCGAAAAAGCGCTACGCATCTGTGAGACCTATCGCGTGCCGCTGGCTGATTCCCTGCAACATCTGGCTTCTCAGTGCGATGCGGTATTCGTGCACAGTGCCACTGCAACGCATTACAGCGTAGTCAGTGAACTGCTGAATGCCGGTGTGCACGTCTGCGTGGATAAGCCTCTGGCGGATAAACTCAGCGATGCTATTCGTCTGCTGGAACTGGCCGAAAAGAAAAAGCTCACCTTGATGGTTGGCTTTAATCGCCGTTTCGCCCCGCTTTATCGCGAGCTGAAAACGCATCTCTCTGGTGGTGCTTCATTGAGAATGGATAAACACCGTACCGATAGCGTCGGGCCACACGATCTCCGTTTCACGCTGCTTGATGACTATCTTCACGTTGTTGATACGGCGCTGTGGCTGGCGGGCGGTAAACCTCAGTTAAGTGGTGGAACATTGCAGACGACTGAGCAGGGGGAAATGCTCTATGCCGAGCACCATTTCAGCCTGCCGCAGATGCAAATTACCACCAGCATGCACCGTCGGGCTGGCAGCCAGCGTGAAGGGGTGCAGGCTGTGACCGATGGCGCGCTGATTGATATCACCGACATGCGCGACTGGCGTGAAGAGCGGGGCGCTGGCGTGATAGAACGCCCGGTGCCAGGTTGGCAAAGTACGCTCGAACAGCGTGGCTTTGCAGGTTGTGCCCGCCATTTCATTGAATGCGTGCAAAATCAGACAGTTCCCGAAACCGCAGGTGAACAGGCGATTGCCGCCCAGCGTCTGGTTGAAAAACTGTGGCAGGAGGCCATGAGCGAGTAAGCCCCTGTAACATCTGCCAGTAGAAATTACCGGGGATCCAGGTAGACTATCGCCACTTTCCAGCGTCCGTTATTCGGACGCTCTTTGTTTCAGGGTTGTGGAATCACACGTTAATGAACCTGTTAAAATCGCTGGCGGCCGTCAGCTCGATGACCATGTTTTCTCGCGTGCTCGGGTTTGCGCGCGATGCCATTGTGGCGAGGGTTTTTGGGGCAGGAATGGCAACCGACGCCTTTTTCGTTGCCTTCAAACTGCCAAACCTGCTGCGCCGTATTTTTGCGGAAGGCGCATTCTCTCAGGCGTTCGTGCCTATTCTTGCAGAATACAAAAGCAAACAGGGTGAAGACGCGACGCGTGTTTTTGTTTCTTACGTCTCAGGCCTCTTAACGCTGGCGCTGGCTGTCGTCACCATTGTCGGGATGCTGGCTGCACCGTGGGTTATCACCCTTACAGCCCCAGGCTTTGCGAATACTGCCGAAAAATTTGCGCTGACCAGCCAACTGCTGCGGATCACGTTTCCGTATATTCTGCTGATCTCTCTTGCCTCGCTGGTGGGCGCTATTCTCAACACCTGGAACCGCTTCTCAGTGCCAGCGTTTGCGCCAACGTTCCTCAATGTCAGCATGATTGGTTTTGCGCTGTTTGCCGCGCCTTACTTCAATCCTCCTGTGCTGGCGCTGGCGTGGGCGGTGACTGCGGGCGGCGTGCTACAGCTGTTTTATCAACTGCCGCACCTGAAAAAAATCGGCATGCTGGTGCTGCCACGCATCAACCTGAAAGATGCAGGTTCACTTCGTGTAGTTAAACAGATGGGCCCGGCGATCCTCGGCGTTTCCGTCAGTCAGATCTCCCTCATCATCAACACCATCTTCGCCTCGTTCCTGGTGTCGGGTTCAGTCTCGTGGATGTACTACGCCGACCGTCTGATGGAGTTTCCTTCCGGCGTATTGGGCGTGGCGCTCGGGACGATCCTGCTGCCGTCGCTGTCGAAAAGTTTCGCCAGTGGCAATCACGATGAGTATTGCCGCCTGATGGACTGGGGTCTGCGTCTGTGCTTCCTGCTCGCGCTGCCGAGTGCGGTGGCATTGGGGATTCTGGCAAAACCGCTGACGGTTTCGCTGTTCCAGTACGGGAAATTTACCGCCTTTGATGCCGCGATGACGCAACGCGCGCTGGTGGCGTATTCCGTCGGTCTGGTAGGGCTGATTGTGGTGAAGGTGCTGGCTCCTGGCTTCTATTCGCGTCAGGACATCAAAACGCCGGTCAAAATCGCCATTCTTACCCTGATCATGACGCAGTTGATGAACCTGGCGTTTATCGGCCCGCTGAAACATGCCGGGCTGTCGTTGTCGATTGGTCTGGCGGCTTGCCTTAATGCGAGCCTGCTGTACTGGCAGTTGCGTAAGCAGAAAATTTTCACCCCACAACCGGGCTGGGGCAAATTCTTTGCACGCATGATTGCGGCGGTGCTGGTGATGTCGGCGGTGCTGCTTGGCATGATGCACATCATGCCTGAGTGGTCGCAGGGCTCGATGCCGTTCCGCCTGATGCGTTTGATGGCGGTCGTGGTCGCGGGGATTGTGGCTTACTTCGCCACGCTGATGCTTTTAGGTTTCCGCGTGAAGGAATTCGCGCGCCGTACTGCAGGGTAAACAGCAAAAATCCTCTTTTGAGAGGATTTTTTAGTGTTTGCACCCCTCGCCCTGTGGGAGAGGGGCGGGGGAGAGGGCATCAGGCAGCTCTGTCCCCTATTTCAGCGCCACCCGGCACAATTCAAATCACTACGCCTTCAACCACGCCACGCCTTCAGCTTTCATTTTCCTTTCCAGCTCGCTGCCGCGAGTCGCGAACACGCGATTCACCGGGAAGCCACTTTTCTCCAGCACATAGGCCAACGCCGCATATTCGCGCGGGTATTTCTGGCAAACCGCCATATCAATGTCGACCAGCCCAAGCGGGAAGCTAAAGCTGCCCATGTCATACACGCTCTGACGATGGGTAATTTTCCAGCTGCCGTTGCGTTTTTCTACACGATCATAAAAGCGGTTATGGACGCAGCAGCCGAGGTTCAGTTTGATGTTTTCGCCAATGATCATGGCGTTGGTTTCGACAATCGCCTTGTCGCCGTTAAAAGTGATTACTGGCGCGCCAATCATGTGTTTGGTTTTTAAATCCGATTCACCCATCCGTGCCGACGCATCGATGAAGTTGCTCGCCAGCCCTTCAAACCAGGTGATTTCAATCGTCGCGTCAGCGTGAAAAAGCGAACGCATCGCTTCCCATTCAGCCAAATCACGGTGGATCCAACCTGTCATCAGGTCACTGATTTGCAGACGATCTTCAACTGTGTTGTTCATAATGTCGCTCCGGTTAACGTTGTCATGTCGTTTTGATGGAGCTGAGTATTGCGCTTAGCATCGATAACATCCAATATTCAATGTTGACTGATTAATCATTAATAATGATGGATGAAATATGGATCTCCGCCAGCTCCGCTACTTTCTGGCTGTGGCGAAAGAAAAGCACTTTGGTCGCGCGGCAGCCGCATTAAATATCGTCCAGCCTGCGCTTAGTATGCAAATACGCGCTCTGGAAGAAGAGCTTGGCGGCGCGCTCTTTCATCGCAGCAGTCGCCGGGTTGAACTGACCCCGGCGGGAAAAGTGTTTCAGGTTGAAGCCCAGAGAACGCTTGATCAGGCCGAGTTTGCACGCCATAGCGCAGAACGAGCGCTGCGTGGTGAAACGGGCAGCATCCGTATCGGCTATGCAGGAAATGCCATTTTCAGCGGCAGGTTGATGCAGGATCTTCGGGCGTTTCATCAACACTTTCCCGACGTTGAGATTGTGCTTCAGGAGCGAGGGCTGCAGCAGCAGGTGGAGGATATTCTCGACGGCCAGCTGGATATTGGCTATTCCCCGGATCACAGTGCGCTGAGCTGCACGAGCCTCGAAGTGCAGCGTCTTGGCGAGTGGAACATGCTGATCGCCGTTGCGGATAACCATCCTCTGACGCGTGAAAAAACCATTACGCTCGACATGCTGGCAGACCAACCGTTGGTCCTTTACGACGCCCATGATGCAGATGAACGCCTGACGGTGAAGCTAAGCCAAAGCCTGGGAAGTCGATTAAACATTGCCCATCGCACGGGCAGCAGCCTGAACGTGCTGGCTATCGCCGCGGCGGGATTAGGCGTGGCATTGGTACCGGAACCGTTAGAGCAAGTGCACGTTCCAGGGCTGGCCTATCGTCACCTTGATGCACCGGAACTGAAGGCCAATTTGCTGATGATCGCCCGAAAAGAGGAGAGCAACCCAGCCGTGAAAACCTGGCTGAAACAAGTGGGGAAGGGGTAAAGCAAAACGGCAGGACCAAGGGCTGAATGCCAGCGCCCGGCGACCTGCTGCTTTTAAAGTTGGGTGTTATACGGAGAACTTCTTCCCGCCGCGAGGCGTACTGGAGGTCTGACCGTTTTTGCCATACAGCCCGGGTTCCTGATGGGGTTTCAGCACCTCAATGGCTTGCTGATTTCGTTCAAGCTGGCCTTCCAGCAACCAGCCGTTGTGCTGGTTCAGGTCACGCAAATGCTGGGTTTTTTCGGTAATGTTTTGCCAGCGCTCGGCCACGTCATCATTGGCGCAGCGCATCGCTTCCTGTTCGAGCCGACGCTGTTTTTCCAGATAATCCAGGGTCGCCAGCAACGAGCTTTTTTCTTCGGTGATACGCTGCAAAGTGCTGCCGTTCACGCTGCCCGCGGAAAGCTGTTGTTGCTCGGCATCCATCACTTCTTTGAGCGAGTTCAGGATGACGGTCATGTGATCCAGTATTTCTGACAGACGACTCATGCTTTTATTTACTCTGCAGCCAGCTCTGGGTATCCGCAATCAGGGCGTCGGCGATTTTGCCGGTATCCATTTTCAGGTCGCCGTTACGGATGGCGTTTTTCAGTGTTTCCACGCGTTCCATATTGATGTCGCTGGTGCGCGGTTGCATCAGGCTGGATTGCGCTTCGCTCAACGTCACATTGGTGCTGTTGGCGGTGGACGATTTATCCAGACGGGTTTTCTGCGCCTGGGCTTCATTCGGCTCACGCGGCTGAACGGCGTTAACGGGCTTCAGGGGCGATGTACGATCAATGCTCATTGTCCTGTCCTCATCGAGGTTTCGTGGCGCGACTGCCTGCCATCATCGGTTGTTGATTATTTATCGGCAAGCATCACGGAATCTTTAAAAACATTATAGGTTAATCAGAATATTCCCATCCGAATCAACCTGACCGCTCACCACCTGGCCTGAAGGCATCCTCACGCGGGCATTTTGTGCCACGGCGGCATTGTTTAGCGCCTGGCCTTCACCGTTAACACTAAAGCCGTCACCGCTGGCAATAACCTGCACTTTTTGCCCGGCTTTCACACGCCAGGACTGCCGTAGCATCGATAACTGAACAGGCTGGCCGGGCGCAAGATCGCGCAACATGACCGCATCCTGAGCCTGGTTAATATCCAGCATCGTGCGCGGTGGCAACTGATCTAACCGGCCACGTTTGAGCGTCACGCTTCCCGGTGTCAGGGTGGTGCCGCGCGCAATCGGCTGAGCCGCCACAACATAGTTGCCTGTCGCGGCAACCATCACCTGAATATACCGTTTCTCCGTTCCGCACTGGGCCAGCACGGTCTGGTTTCCCCACAAACGGGCATTGCCCATTACGCTCAGCGCCGGTTGCTCGCACTGCGGCATGAGGTTGCCCGCACTGCGCACCGTCACGACCACACTGTCGCTAAAACCGGCGAGGCGCTGGGTAAAAAAGTCAGTGAGCTGCGGGGTCATATCCTGCGCCATCGCTGCCGGGCTTAAGAGCGCCAGCATCACCACGAGCGTGCGTTTCAGGTTTCGCATTGCCAACTCCAGTCTGTCGGGGATGACGGAATTTTACCTTTACCGACAGAACATCAACGCAACAAATAGCGATGCATTTTGTGTTTATTCCGGCGATGGCGTCTTGAGATTGGGATTAATCTGAACGCTGAATGAACTTTGCCCTTAGCGGAGGAGACATGCTCGATAAACTCGATGCCGCGCTACGTTTTCAACAGGAAGCGTTAAACCTGCGTGCTCAGCGTCAGGAAATACTGGCCTCTAACATCGCTAACGCCGATACCCCGGGGTATCAGGCGCGTGATGTCGATTTTGCTTCAGAACTCAAAAAAGTGATGGAACGCGGGCGCGCGCAAACCAGCAGCGTGTCGTTGACGCTGACCTCCGAGCGCCACATTCCGGCCCAGGCGATGTCTGCCCCCTCTGTTGACCTGATGTATCGGGTCCCCGACCAGCCTTCAATGGACGGTAACACCGTCGACATGGATCGGGAGCGTACGCAATTCGCCGACAACAGCCTGCAATACCAGACCGGCCTGACCGTGCTGGGCGGGCAAATCAGAAGCATGATGACCGTGCTACAGGGGAACTAAGCCATGGCTTTACTGAATATTTTTGATGTGGCGGGCTCCGCGCTGACGGCCCAGTCCAAACGTCTGAACGTGGCGGCCAGTAACCTCGCCAACGCCGACAGTGTGACCGGACCCGACGGCCAGCCTTATCGCGCCAAACAAGTGGTTTTTCAGGTGGATGCGCCGACAGGGGCGGCAACCGGTGGCGTAAAAGTGGCTGACGTGCAGGAAAGCCAGGCGCCTTTCAAGATGGTCTTTCAGCCGGGCAACCCGCTGGCGGACGCCAAAGGCTACGTGAAGATGCCTAACGTCGATGTGGTCGAGGAGATGGTCAACACCATGTCAGCGTCCCGCAGCTATCAGGCCAACGTTGAAGTCCTCAATACCGTCAAGAGCATGATGCTCAAAACACTGACCCTCGGCCAGTAACGGAGAAACCGATGTCTATTGCCGTCAATGTCAACGACCCGACTAACACCGGCGTCAGCACCACCAAAGCCACCAGCGGTGACTTAACCAGCAGCAACGCGTCCGACCTGCAAAGCAGCTTCCTGACGCTGCTGGTAGCCCAGCTGCAAAACCAGGACCCCACCAACCCGATGGACAACAGCCAGTTGACCTCGCAGCTGGCGCAAATCAGCACCGTCAGCGGGATTGAGAAACTCAATACCACGCTGGGTTCTATCTCCGGTCAGATTGATAACAGCCAGTCTTTGCAGGCCTCAAACCTGATTGGTCACGGCGTGATGATCCCAGGTTCCGTGGTTCTGGCAGGGGCGAATTCTGATGGTTCCGCCAGCACCACGCCGTTTGGGGTTGAGTTAACCCAGGCGGCGGACAAAGCCACGGCGACCATCACTGACAGCAGCGGCAAAGTGATCCGCACGCTGGACTTAGGCGCTCAGACCGCAGGCGTACACACCTTTACCTGGGACGGGACTGCCGCTGATGGCACGACGGTTCCGGATGGCGCTTACAGCGTCTCGATTGCCGCGAGCACAAACGGCACCCAACTGGTGGCTCAGCCGCTCCAGTTCGCGCTTGTGCAAGGGATTACGAAGGGAAGCAGCGGTAATCTGCTGGATCTCGGCACGTATGGCACCACCACGCTCGACGAAGTTCGTCAGATTATTTAACCCTTAGCAGGAGTAAAGACATGGCCTTTTCTCAAGCGGTCAGCGGCCTGAACGCGGCCTCCACCAACCTCGACGTGATCGGCAACAACATCGCCAACTCCGCCACCTACGGCTTTAAATCCGGGACGGCCTCGTTTGCAGATATGTTCGCTGGTTCTAAAGTTGGGCTGGGCGTTAAAGTCGCCGGGATAACCCAGGACTTTACCGACGGCACCACCACCAGCACCGGGCGTGCGCTGGATGTCGCCATCAGCCAGAACGGCTTCTTCCGTCTGACGGACAGCAACGGTTCCGTCTATTACAGCCGTAACGGCCAGTTCAAACTGGATGAAAACCGCAATCTGGTGAACATGCAGGGCCTGCAGCTGACCGGTTATCCGGCCACCGGCACGCCGCCAACCATTCAGCAGGGTGCAAACCCGGTTGGTCTGAGCATTCCCAATACGTTGATGGCGGCGAAAGCAACCACCACTGCATCGATGCAGATTAACCTCAACTCCACCGATGCTAAGCCAGCGACCTCACCGTTTGATGCGACTAACTCCGACACCTACAACAAGAAAGGTACCGTCACGGTCTATGACTCTCAGGGTAACTCTCACGACGTAAACCTGTATTACGTTAAAACGGCGGATAACACCTGGGATATTTATACCCAGGACTCCAGCGTTGCAGGTGCGAAAGCAGTACAAGCCGCACAAATGAATTTTGACAATAACGGCACCCTGACAGGCGTGGGAACCTACGCTGGCGGTGTGCTGACGCCTCCAGCGACAGGCGCTAAACCTGAATTTGGTATTCCGTTGGTGGGCCTGAACGGTTCAGCAGGCGGTACCTTCACCCTCAGCCTCGCTAACTCCATGCAGCAGAACACCGGCTCCAACGACATCGTTGCGACCAACCAGAACGGTTACAAGCCGGGCAACCTGGTGAGCTACCAGATTAACGACGATGGCACCGTGGTCGGCAACTACTCCAACGAACAGACTCAGCTTCTTGGTCAAATCGTGATGGCGAACTTTGCCAATAACGAAGGCCTGCAGTCGGAAGGTGACAACGTCTGGTCAGCAACTCAGTCTTCTGGCGTGGCGCTGCTGGGAACTGCGGGTACCGGGAACTTCGGCACCCTGACCAACGGTGCGCTGGAAGCGTCCAACGTCGACCTGAGTAAAGAACTGGTGAACATGATTGTCGCGCAGCGTAACTATCAGTCGAACGCGCAGACCATCAAAACCCAGGATCAGATCCTCAACACCCTGGTTAACCTGCGCTAAGCGCCTGACGGGACGGCTTCATGGATCACGCAATTTATACCGCGATGGGCGCGGCAAGTCAGACGATGGAACTGCAGGCGGTCACCGCCAGCAACCTCGCCAATACCTCTACGCCGGGCTTTCGCGCGCAATTGACCGCGCTGCGAGCGGTGCCGGTCAACGGGGAGACTTACCAGACTCGTACGCTGGTGGCGGGCTCGACGCCTGGCGCCGACATGACACCCGGTCAGCTCGACTATACCGCGCGTCCTCTGGACGTGGCGTTGCAGCAGGACGGCTGGCTGGCCGTTCAGGCCGCAGACGGCACGGAAGGATATACCCGCAACGGCAGCATTCAGGTGAGCTCCACGGGGCAGTTGACCATTCAGGGCAACCCGGTGCTGGGCGATGGCGGCGGGCCTGTGGTGGTGCCGGAAGGCTCAGAAGTCACCATCGCAGCAGACGGCACCATTTCCGCGCTCAACCCGGGTGATCCGGCCAACACCATTGCGCCGGTCGGCAAACTCAAAATGGTGAAAGCGGCGAATAACGAAGTGATTCGTGGTGATGACGGCATGTTCCGCCTGACCGCCGCGGCTCAGGCGACTCGTGGGCAGACCTTGCAGTCTGACCCGAGCGTGCGTCTGCAGTCCGGCGTGTTAGAGGGCAGTAACGTCAAACCCGTGGCGGCGATGGCCGAGATGATTGCCAGCTCTCGCCGTTTTGAAATGCAGATGAAGGTCATCAGCAGCGTTGACGACAACGCGCAGAAGGCTAACCAGCTACTGTCAATGAGCTAATAACAGGACATCTATGATCAGTTCATTATGGATCGCCAAAACCGGTCTCGACGCGCAGCAAACCAACATGGACGTTATCGCCAATAACCTGGCAAACGTCAGCACCAACGGGTTTAAGCGTCAACGTGCCGTGTTTGAAGACCTGCTTTACCAGACCGTGCGCCAGCCAGGTGCCCAGTCTTCTGAACAAACCACGCTGCCTTCCGGCCTGCAAATTGGTACCGGCGTTCGTCCAGTCGCCACTGAGCGTATTCACACTCAGGGCAACCTGTCGCAGACCGACAACAGCAAAGATGTGGCGATTAAAGGCGAAGGTTTCTTCCAGGTTCTGTTGCCTGATGGCACCTCTGCTTATACCCGCGACGGCTCTTTCCAGGTCGATCAGAATGGTCAACTGGTGACGGCAGGCGGCTATCAGGTTCAGCCTGCTATCACCATTCCAGCGAACACTCTGAGCATTACCATTGGCCGTGACGGCGTGGTGAGCGTCACTCAGCAGGGGCAAACCAACCCGGTGCAGGTGGGACAGCTCAACCTGACCACCTTTATGAACGATGCCGGGTTGGAAAGCATTGGTGAGAACCTCTACACCGAAACGCAGGCTTCCGGTGCGCCAAACGACACCACGCCAGGTCTGAACGGCGCGGGTTTGCTGTATCAGGGTTATGTGGAAACCTCGAACGTCAACGTGGCGGAAGAGCTGGTCAACATGATTCAGGTTCAGCGTGCGTATGAGATCAACAGCAAGGCGGTTTCAACCACCGACCAGATGCTGCAGAAACTCACTCAGCTGTAAGTTGTCTCCGGTGCGGATTTCCCGCACCGGATTTTTTTGATTCAGAAGATAAAGGCCATGCACAAATCCTCAGCGCTTCGTTATCCGTTCTTCGTGCTTCTTGCTCTGACGCAGGCAGGATGCGCATGGATCCCTTCTAAACCGTTGGTGGAAGGGGCGACCACGGCACAACCTGTGCCCGGCCCGGTGCCAGTGGTCAATGGGTCTATTTTTCAAAGCGCCCAGCCGATTAACTACGGCTATCAACCGCTGTTTGAGGACCGTCGTCCGCGCAATATTGGTGACACTCTGACCATCCAGTTGCAGGAAAACGTCAGCGCGTCGAAGAGTTCTTCCGCGAATGCCAGCCGCGACGGCAAAACGAATTTCGGCTTCGACACCGTGCCGCGTTATCTGCAAGGCCTGTTTGGCAATGCCCGCGCCGATGTGGACGCTTCTGGTGGCAACTCCTTTAACGGGAAAGGCGGCGCTAACGCCAGCAATACCTTCAGCGGCACGCTGACGGTGACCGTGGATCAAGTGCTGGCTAACGGCAACCTGCACGTGGTGGGTGAAAAACAAATCGCCATCAACCAGGGCACAGAATTTATTCGCTTCTCGGGCGTGGTTAACCCTCGCACGATCAGCGGCAGTAACACTGTACCGTCTACACAAGTGGCGGACGCGCGTATCGAATACGTGGGTAACGGCTATATCAATGAAGCGCAGAACATGGGCTGGCTGCAGCGTTTCTTCCTTAATCTCTCACCGATGTAACGAGGTGACTTATGTTTAAAACTCTGGTTGGCATTGCTCTGGTTCTGGTGGCGGGATTCGCCCAGGCCGATCGCATTCGTGACCTCACCAGCGTACAGGGCGTACGTCAAAACTCGCTGATCGGCTACGGGCTGGTGGTAGGACTTGACGGTACCGGTGACCAGACGACGCAAACGCCGTTCACCACGCAAAGTCTGAACAACATGTTGTCGCAGCTTGGGATCACGGTTCCGGCTGGGACCAACATGCAGTTAAAAAACGTGGCGGCGGTCATGGTGACGGCGCAACTCCCGGCGTTTGGCCGTCAGGGGCAAACCATCGACGTGGTGGTGTCCTCAATGGGTAACGCGAAAAGCCTTCGCGGCGGTACGCTGTTGATGACTCCTTTAAAAGGCGTTGATAGCCAGATTTATGCCCTCGCTCAGGGCAATATACTTGTTGGCGGTGCTGGCGCCTCTGCGGGTGGCAGCAGCGTGCAGGTTAACCAGCTGAACGGCGGGCGTATCACCGGTGGCGCGACCATCGAACGTGAACTGCCTAGTCAGTTTGGGGCGGGTAACACCATTAACCTGCAGCTTAACGAAGACGACTTCGGCATGGCGCAGCAGATTGCCGATACCATCAACCGCCGCGGCGGATTTGGCATGGCAACCGCTCTGGATGCCCGTACCGTGCAGATTCAGGGTTCAAGCGGCAACAGCAGTCAGGTACGCATGCTGGCGGACATTCAGAACCTGGAAGTGAACGTCACGCCTCAGGATGCGAAAGTAATCATCAACTCGCGTACCGGATCGGTGGTAATGAACCGCGAAGTCACGCTGGATAACTGTGCGGTGGCGCAAGGCAACTTGTCCGTCACGGTCAACCGTTCTGCTCAGGTCAGCCAGCCGGATACGCCATTTGCTGGCGGCTCAACGGTGGTGACACCGCAGACGCAAATCGACCTGCGTCAGAGCGGCGGTGCGATTCAAAGCGTGCGTTCCAGCGCCAACCTGAATAACGTCGTGCGGGCGCTTAATGCGCTGGGAGCATCACCGCTGGAACTGATGTCTATCCTGCAATCCATGCAGAGCGCGGGTTGCCTGCGTGCCAAAGTGGAAATCATCTGATGCTGGGCGACAGCAAGCTGATGGCGAGCGCGGCCTGGGACGCGCAATCGCTCAACGAACTGAAAATGAAAGCCGGACAGGATCCACGGGCGAATCTCAAGCCCGTGGCCCGTCAGGTGGAAGGCATGTTCGTGCAAATGATGCTGAAAAGCATGCGTGATGCGCTGCCGAAAGACGGCCTGTTCAGCAGCGATCAGACCCGGCTTTATACCAGTATGTACGATCAGCAAATTGCTCAGCAGTTGACGGCGGGCAAAGGGCTTGGGCTTGCCGATGAGATGGTGAAACAAATGGCGGCAGCGCAAGGGGAAGTGAAAGACCAGCCTGCGCAGGTGCCGCTGAAGTTTGACCTCGAAACGGTGACCAGCTATCAGAACTCGGCGCTGACGCAAATGGTGCGTAAAGCGATGCCGAAAGCGCCGACGGCAACGGATGCCGCGGATTTGTCGGGCGACAGCAAGGACTTCCTCACACAGCTCTCGCTGCCTGCGAAACTCGCCAGTGAACAAAGCGGTATTCCTCATCACCTGATCCTTGCTCAGGCGGCGCTGGAATCGGGTTGGGGGCAACGGCAAATCCGCCGCGAAAACGGCGAACCGAGCTTCAACCTCTTTGGCGTGAAAGCCTCTTCAGACTGGAAGGGCAAAGTCACGGAAATCACCACCACCGAATATGAAAACGGTGAGATGAAAAAGGTGAAGGCGCGCTTCCGCGTCTACAGCTCCTATCTTGATGCGCTGTCGGATTACGTTGGCCTGTTAACCCGTAATCCTCGCTACGCCGCCGTCACCAAAGCGGCAACGCCAGAGCAGGGCGCACAGGCCTTGCAGAACGCCGGTTACGCCACGGACCCGAACTATGCACGCAAGCTCACCAGCATGATCCAGCAGCTAAAAGGAATGAGTGAGAAGGTCAGTAAGGCGTACAGCAACGACATTGAAAATCTGTTCTGAAACCGCTCAAGTTCACCTGAACAGTGCCGATAATCTTCGTCAGGACCCGTGTCTCAAAAGAATAAAGGAACCTCCATGTCCAGTTTATTTAATAGTGCAATGAGCGGCCTTGGCGCTGCACAGGCGGCACTGAATACCGTCAGTAACAACATTGCCAGTTATAACGTGGCTGGCTATACCCGCCAGACGACGGTCCTGTCGGCGTCAAACAGTACGCTGGGTATGGGCGGTTGGGTCGGGAACGGTGTGACTGTGACCGGCGTGCAGCGCGAATATAACGCCTTTATCAGCAACCAGCTGAATGCGGCACAAAACCAGAGCAGCGGCCTGACCACGCGTTATCAGCAGATGTCGAAAATCGACGATATGTTGTCTGACACCACTAATTCCATTTCAGCGACCTTGCAGGACTTTTTCACCAGCCTGCAAACGCTGGTCAGCAACGCCGAAGACCCGGCTGCTCGCCAGACGGTGATCGGCAAAGCGCAAGGTCTGGTCAATCAGTTCAAAACCACCGATCAGTATCTGCGTGATCAGGACAAGCAGGTTAACGGCGCGATTGCTTCCAGCGTCGACCAGATTAACAACTACTCGCAGCAGATTGCCTCCCTTAACGACAAGATTTCCAAACTCACCGGTGTGGGCGCAGGCGCATCGCCAAACGATTTGCTCGACCAGCGTGATCAGCTCGTCAGCCAGTTAAACCAGCTGGTCGGCGTGGAAGTGAACGTCCAGGACGGCGGCACGTATAACATCACCATGGCCAACGGTTACAGCCTCGTGCAGGGCAGTACCTCACACAAACTGGCGGCGGTGCCAAGCAGTGCCGATCCTTCTCGTACCACGGTTGCGTATGTCGATAACGTTGCCGGGAATATCGAAATTCCGGAAAAACAGCTGACTACCGGTTCGCTGGGCGGCCTGATTACGTTCCGTTCTCAGGATCTCGATCAGACCCGTAATAGCCTGAACCAGATGGCGCTGTCGTTTGCTAACGCGTTCAATGCGCAAAACGCGCAGGGTACGTATATTGATGCTGACGGTAATACAAAGACCGGTGGCAATTTCTTCACTATCGGCACACCGTCAGTCCTGAGCAACACGCGTAACACCGGGACAGCGCAGCTGACGGCAACCGTCGATCCTGCCAACAGCACTAAAGTGCAGGCCACGGATTACAAAGTCAGTTTTGATGGCAGCAACTGGCAGGTCACGCGTCTGTCGGACAACACCAGCGTCACGGTGGACGACAGCACGGCAGGTACGCTGAAGTTTGATGGTCTTAGTGTCGATGTCAGCGGCAATCCCGCCCAAAATGACAGTTTCACCGTGAAGCCAGTGGCGAACGCTATCGTCAATATGAGTGTGGCCATTTCTGACCCCAGCACCATTGCGATGGGTCTGCCGGATGGCAACAGCGGCGAAAGTGATAACCGCAACGGCCAGGCGATGCTGGATCTGCAAAACAGCAAGCTGGTCGGCGGCAACAAATCCTTTAACGATGCCTATGCGGCGCTGGTGAGTGACGTGGGGAACAAAACCGCTAACCTCGAAACCAGCAGCACGACACAGGGCAACGTGGTCACGCAGCTGACAAAACAGCAGCAGTCCATTTCTGGCGTTAGCCTCGATGAGGAATACGGCAATCTGCAGCTGTTCCAGCAATATTACCTGGCGAATGCTCAGGTTCTGCAGACCGCCAGCACCCTGTTCGATGCCATCATCAACATTCGCTAAGGAGAAGTGAACGATGCGTGTGACCACTTTAATGATGTACCAGCAAAACATGCGTGGTATCACTGACTCTCAGTCCACCTGGATGAAGTACGGTGAGCAGATGTCCACCGGGCTGCGTGTGAACCGTCCTTCCGATGACCCGATTGCTGCTTCTCAGGCTGTTGTCCTTTCTCAGGCCCAGGCGCAAACCGCACAGTTTGCGTCCGCACGTAGCTTTGCGACTCAGCGTATCTCTCAAGAAGAGAACACCCTGTCGCAGGTGACGACGGCTATCCAGTCTGCACAGGAAAAAATCGTTTATGCGGGTAACGGCACGCTGAGCGACGATGACCGCGCTTCACTGGCGACAGATCTGCAAGGTATTCGTGACCAGTTGCTGAACCTGGCGAACAGCCAGGATGGTAACGGCCGCTATATGTTTGCGGGTTACAGCACTGATACGGCACCTTTCGCTGCTGACGGCACTTATGGCGGCGGTACAACCAACGTCGAGCAGCAGGTGGATTCTTCGCGCACCATGGTTATCGGTCATACGGGTGATAAGATTTTCAACTCCATTACTTCCAATGCGGTAAAAGAGCCAAATGGTGACGACTCTGAAACGAATCTCTTTGCCATGCTCGACAGCGCTATTAAGGCACTAAACACGCCGGTGGCTGACAACGAGGCGGACCAGGCAACGGCCCAAGCGGCGATTGATAAAACCAACCGTGGTCTGCGCAACTCACTCAACAACGTGCTGACGGTCCGTGCCGAAGTGGGTACCCAGCTTAACGAACTCGATAAGCTGGATGCGTTGGGCGATGATCGCAAACTTAGCCAGACACAACAGATGAGTGACCTGGTGAACGTGGACTGGAACGAAACCATCTCCAACTACACCATGCAGCAGGCGGCCCTTCAGGCCTCCTACAAAACCTTCAGCGATATGCAGGGAATGTCCCTGTTCCAGTTGAATAAATAAGCCTCAACCTTTTAGAACCTGTCATGAAACTGGGCAGGTTCTCTCTGCCCGCGCCACTCACCCCGGCGCGGGCTTTTTTTTGAAGGTAAACAGCAAGCGCTTCTTCCAGGGAGCGCTTTAGTGTTTGCTCCCTCTCCCCGTGGGCTGAGGTATCCCCACAAAAGTGAAAAGCACGATGAAGTGTGATCTACTGGTTGCGCTAACAAAACAGAAGAGACCTCATCGTGCCTTTACAG
>NZ_JBJDNI010000017.1:0-82018 GCF_044900545.1 Scandinavium sp. NPDC088450
GGCACAAGTGGCGTACGGCGTCCTGAAATCAGGACGCCCGTTCGATGCCACGTTGCACACAGAAAATGCTTGCGTGGCATAACAGTATCTACAAGTTATGTAGACCCGGTAAGCGTAGCGTCATCCGGCAATGCTTACTGTCCGTAATAAGCTTTCGCGCCATGTTTACGCAGATAGTGTTTGTCGAGCAGGGTTTGCTGCATATCCGGCAGTTGTGGCGCTAACTGGCGGCAGAAAATGCCCATATAGGCCACTTCTTCCAGCACGATGGCGTTGTGCACCGCATCTTCCGCATTTTTCCCCCAGGCAAACGGGCCGTGGGAGTGTACGAGCACACCGGGCATCTGAGCTGCGTCAATACCTTGTTTTTCGAAGGTTTCAACGATGACGTTGCCGGTTTCCCATTCGTACTGACCGTTGATTTCAGCATCGGTCATTTTGCGGGTGCAGGGAATGCTACCGTAGAAATAGTCGGCGTGGGTTGTGCCTGTGGCCGGAATGGGCTGACCGGCCTGCGCCCAGATTGTCGCGTGACGAGAATGGGTGTGGACGATACCGCCGATGGACGGAAACGTCAGGTACAGCAGGCGATGGGTAGGGGTATCTGATGAGGGTTTTTTATTTCCCTCCACCACTTCACCGGTTTCCAGGCTGACCACCACCATATCTTCTGCGGTCATCACGCTGTAATCAACACCAGAAGGTTTGATAACCAGCACGCCGCGCTCTCTGTCGACTGCGCTGACGTTGCCCCAGGTGAGGGTCACGAGATTGTGCTGCGGGAGCTGGAGATTGGCTTCCAGCACCTGTCGTTTTAATGCTTCAAGCATAGTGCTCTCCTTGCCGGGTGGCGCTTCGCTTACCCGGCCTACATTAGCCTGTAGGCCCGGCAAACGAAGTGCCGCCGGGCAATCACTCAGCGTTTAGACCCGTAATAAACCTCGTTCCAGCGCAGCGAATCTTTAAACGCTGGCAGGCGAGTGTCGTTGTCGATGACGGTCAGTTCGATATCGTGCAGCTCGGCAAACTGGCGCATGTCGTCCAGCGTCAATGCGTGACTGAACACGGTGTGGTGCGCGCCACCCGCGACAATCCACGCTTCTGATGCCACTTCCAGGTTCGGATGAGCTTTCCACAGTGCATTGGCTACCGGCAGTTTTGGCAGGTCGTGTGGGGTTTTAACGGTTTCGATGGTGTTGACCAGCAGACGGAAGCGATCGCCCAGATCGACCAGGCTCGCGACCAGCGCCGGACCGGTTTTGGTGTCGAAAATCAGGCGTGCTGGATCGGCTTTTCCACCAATGCCCAGATGCTGCACGTCGAGGATCGGTTTTTCAGCGGTAGAAATAGTCGGGCAGATTTCCAGCATGTGGGAGCCCAACACCAGGTCGTTGCCATTATCGAAGTGGTAGGTGTAATCCTCCATAAAGGAGGTGCCGCCCTGCAGACCGGTCGACATCACCTTCATGATGCGAAGCAGAGCGGCGGTTTTCCAGTCGCCTTCGCCCGCAAAGCCGTAACCCTGCTGCATCAGACGTTGTACTGCCAGGCCCGGAAGTTGTTTCAGGCCATGCAAGTCTTCAAAGGTGGTGGTGAACGCATGGAAGCCGCCTTGTTCCAGGAAGCGCTTCATCCCCAGTTCAATGCGGGCTGCATCCAGCACGTTCTGGCGCTTATCGCCGTGTACTTGTGCGGCAGCGGTCAGGCGATAGCTGCTTTCGTATTCATCGACCAGCGCGCTGACATCGCCGTCGGAAATTTCATTGACGACCTGCACCAAATCGCCCACGGCCCAGGTGTTCACTGAGAAGCCAAATTTGATTTGCGCTGCCACTTTATCGCCATCGGTCACGGCAACTTCACGCATGTTATCGCCGAAGCGCACGACTTTCAGATGGCGCGTATCCTGTTTTGACACCGCCTGACGCATCCACGAGCCAATGCGCTCATGAGCGAGTTTATCCTGCCAGTGACCCGTGACAACGCTATGTTGCTGGCGCATACGAGCGCCAATGAAGCCGAACTCGCGGCCGCCATGCGCGGTCTGGTTCAGGTTCATAAAGTCCATATCGATGCTGTCCCACGGCAGGGCAGCGTTGAACTGGGTATGGAACTGCAGCAGCGGTTTGTTGAGGATAGTCAGGCCGTTGATCCACATTTTGGCCGGAGAGAACGTGTGCAGCCACACCACTAACCCGGCGCATTTGTCGTCATAGTTAGCATCGCGACAGATAGCCGTTATCTCATCCGGCGTGGTGCCCAGCGGCTTCAGTACCAGTTTGCACGGCAGTTTGGCTTCGGCGTTCAGCGCATTGACCACATGCTCCGCGTGTTGCGTGACCTGACGCAGCGTTTCCGGGCCATACAGATGCTGACTGCCAATCACAAACCAGATTTCGTAGTTATTAAAAATCGTCATCTTCATTTCCTTAATGCGTCAGGGCTGACTGAGCGACCGGCTTGTTTCCGGTTGATGCTGCTGCAGGGAGATAGTGTTGTTCGGCGCTCTTCGCCCACTGGAGATAGCGCTGATAAAGCTGTTCAAAGCGTTGAGCCTGGGCAGGACGAGGCTCAAGGGTGTGTTCGATGCTGCTGGCCATTTTCTGCTGCGCGGCGGGAATATCTGAGTGAACGCCAGCGGCTACGGCGGCGAAGATGGCGGCACCCAGAGCACAGCACTGATCGGAGGCGACAATCTGTAATGGGCGATTCAGCACGTCGCAGCAGGCCTGCATGATCTCGACGTTTTTGCGGGCGATGCCGCCGAGCGCCATCACGTTATCCACCGGAATTCCTTGCGTGGTGAAGCATTCCATAATGGCGCGTGCACCGAAGGCCGTGGCGGCAACCAGACCACCAAACAGCGCGGGGGCATCGGTTGCCAGATTCAGGTCGGTAATCACCCCTTTCAGGCGCTGATTCGCATTCGGCGTACGGCGACCGTTAAACCAGTCGAGCACCACAGGCAGATGTTCCAGAGAAGGCTTTTGCGCCCATGCAGCGGTCAATGCAGGCAGAAGCTGTTTTTGACTGGCTTTGATTTGTTCTTTCAGTTCCGGATGCTGAGCTGCCAGTTGTTCCAGCGGCCAGCCAAGAATGCGACCGAACCAGGCGTAGATATCGCCGAAGGCGGATTGCCCGGCTTCCAGGCCGAGGAAGTCTGGCGTGACGCTGCCATCAACCTGACCGCAAATGCCTTGTACCGCGCGATCGCCCACGCTGGCTTTATCGGCAATCAGGATGTCGCAGGTTGATGTGCCGATAACTTTGACCAGTGTGTTGGGCTGCGCGCCTGCGCCAACTGCGCCCATATGGCAATCAAAAGCGCCGCCAGAAATCACCACGCTTTCCGCCAGGCCCAGGCGCTGTGCCCATTCTGCGTTCAGTGTGCCAACCGGGATGTCTGCGGTGTAAGTGTCGGTGAATAAGGGATAGTTAAGATGTTGATTGAGAACGGGATCGAGGTCGTCGAAGAAACTCGCGGGAGGCAAACCGCCCCAGCTCTCGTGCCACAGAGATTTGTGCCCGGCGCTGCAACGTCCTCGACGAATATCCTGCGGGCGCGTTGTGCCGGAAAGCAGCGCAGGAACCCAGTCGCAAAGCTCAATCCAGGAAGTGGCGGCCTGTGCCACGCTGTGGTCGGCGCGGGTGACATGCAGAATTTTGGCCCAGAACCACTCGCTGGAGTAAATCCCGCCGATATAGCGTGAATAATCGACTTTTCCGGGTTGATGACACAGACGGGTGATCGCTTCGGCTTCTTCGACGGCGGTGTGATCTTTCCACAACACAAACATGGCGTTTGGGTTGTCGGCAAATTCGGGGCGTAAAGCCAACACATTGCCTTCAGCATCGATCGGCGCAGGCGTTGAGCCGGTGCTGTCTACGCCAATGCCTACGACTTCGCCCCGACGTGAGCCGAGCTCGTTCAGTACGCTTTTCAGCGCGGCTTCCATTGATTCGATGTAATCGAGAGGGTGGTGGCGAAACTGGTTGTGCGGTGCATCGCAGTAACGACCTTCCTGCCAGCGCGGATACCATTCTACGCTGGTGGCGATCTCCTCTCCGCTGGTGGTATCTACCGCCAGCGCACGCACCGAATCGCTACCAAAATCGAGGCCAATTGCTATTGCCATCGTGTTGCTCCATGAAGAATGTCAGGTATGGAGAAACAGTAGATATTTGCGCCCAAAAGCGTCAGGCGGGAAGCGCTAATCTTATGGACAATAATGCTGTGGCGATACAAAGTGTGACGCTGTGCAAATAATCTCTCATGCTATTTCCGCCTTTTTCGCTTCGCTGGCAATATGGACAATTGATTTCCTTATCAGCCTGCTGAGTGAGCGCATTTATGCCTGAACCCCAGAACGATCCGCTGTTGCCTGGCTACTCCTTTAATGCCCATCTGGTGGCGGGATTAACGCCTATTGAAGCCGACGGCTATCTGGACTTTTTCATTGACCGGCCGCTGGGGATGAAAGGCTTTATCCTCAATCTGACAGTGCGTGGGGAAGGGGTCATCAACAATCAGGGACATCAGTTCGTTTGCCGCCCGGGCGATATTGTGTTGTTCCCTCCAGGCGAAATTCACCATTACGGCCGTCACCCTGACGCCAGCGAGTGGTATCACCAATGGGTTTATTTCCGCCCACGCGCCTACTGGCATGAGTGGCTTGCGTGGCCCACGCTGTTTGCTCAGACAGGGTTTTATCGCCCGGATGAAGCGCATCAGGCGCTGTTTGCCGATTTGTTCGGTCAGATTATCGAGGCCGGGCAGGGGTTAGGGCGCTATTCTGAGCTGTTGGCGATTAATCTGCTGGAGCAGCTTTTGCTGCGCCGAATGGAAGTGATCAACGAATCGCTGCATCCGCCAATGGATAACCGTGTGCGGGATGCCTGCCAGTACATCAGCGACCATCTGGCAGACAGCCAGTTTGATATCGCAAGCGTCGCCCAGCATGTTTGTCTGTCTCCTTCTCGCCTTTCGCATCTGTTCCGCCAACAGCTTGGCGTCAGCGTACTGAGCTGGCGCGAAGATCAACGTATCAGCCAGGCCAAGCTGCTGCTTAGCACCACGAGAATGCCGATTGCCAGCGTCGGGCGTAACGTCGGGTTTGAGGATCAGCTCTACTTTTCTCGCGTCTTTAAGAAATGTACTGGAGCGAGCCCGAGCGAATTCCGCGCGGGTGTAAACAACGTGTGAAAAAAGTGAACCCTTAGCGCTCAATCCGGGTCCTACCTGTAAACTATTCAGACAATTGTCGACTTGACGCCGCAGCGCCCCCTCGGGAGAATCGCTGCTTCGCTTTTCTACCGGATACTTTATGCAAGCGTTGCTGGAACATTTCATCACTCAGTCTGTGATGTACTCGCTGATTGCTGTTGCCCTGGTTGCCTTTCTGGAATCGCTGGCGCTGGTTGGCCTGATTTTACCCGGTACGATAATGATGTCGGCGCTCGGGGCGCTGATTGGCAGCGGCGAGGTGAATTTCTGGCAGGCGTGGCTGGCGGGCATTATCGGCTGTCTTCTGGGCGACTGGATTTCGTTCTGGCTGGGCTGGCGCTTCAAAAAACCGCTTCATCGCTGGTCGTTCATGAAGAAGAACAAGGCGCTGCTCGATAAAACCGAACACGCGTTGCACCAGCACAGCATGATCACCATTTTGATTGGCCGTTTCATTGGCCCGACTCGCCCCGTGGTGCCGATGGTGGCGGGCATGCTGGACTTACCCGTTGCGAAATTTTTGCTCCCAAATATCATCGGTTGCCTGCTTTGGCCGCCGGTCTATTTCCTGCCCGGCATTCTGGCAGGCGCGGCGATTGATATTCCCGCGGATGTGCAAAGCGGCGGCTTTAAATGGCTGTTGCTGCTGGCGGCGGGGCTTATCTGGCTGGCTGCGTGGATTGGCTGGCGCTTATGGCGCAGCGGAAAGGCGGGCACTGACAAGCTGACAAAATATCTGCCACGCGGTCGCTTGCTGTGGCTGACGCCGACACTGGTTGTGCTGGCGATTGTCTCGTTGTATCTGCTGTTCAAACACCCGTTGATGCCGGTGTATCTGGAGATTTTAGGGAAAGTGGTGAGCCGGTAGTAACCCCTCTCCCCGGCCCTCTCCCGCAGGGAGAGGGAGAAAATCTGTTATGCCTCGATCCCCAATAAATGCGAGGCGCTGGCCTTCCCACTTAGCAGCTCATCCGTTGCGCCATCCCAGGCGATACGCCCATCGGCAATCACCAGTGAGCGCCCGGCAATCTTCGCGGCATCTTCCACGCTGTGTGACACCATCAACAGAGTCAGATGTTGGCGGCGGCAAACGTCGCTGACCAACTGCAACATCTCCTGTCGCAGCGCTGGGTCGAGTGCTGAAAAAGGTTCATCCAGTAACAGCACTGGCTGTTCACGCACCAGGCAGCGAGCGAGCGCCACACGCTGGCGCTGGCCGCCAGAGAGTTCACCCGGCAGCCTGTCCAGCAGCGATTCAATTCCCATTTGCGTGGCGATGACGTCCAGCTTGTGGCGTTGCGCATCATTGAGCCTAAGACCCGGATTCATGCCCAGTCCGATGTTTTGCCGCACGGTTAAATGACTGAAAAGATTATTTTCCTGAAACAGCATCGACACAGGACGCTTTGACGGCGGAGTGTCGGTATGCGGCTGGTTTTCGATAAAAATCGACCCGCTGGCAGGCGTCAAAAAACCGGCAATCAAATTGAGCAGCGTACTTTTCCCTGCGCCACTGGGACCCAGCACGGCAATCTGCTCCCCTTGTTTGGCGGCGAGCGTGAAGCGCATCGGCAGGTGCTCGTAAAGCCAGGTAACATCATTGAGTTTTAGCATGGCGGCCCGGAAGTTTTTCAATCACGGTAAATAACAGGAAACAGAGCATCAGCAGGATAAACGCGGTCACGGCACCGTCCTGGCTGCGGTAGGCACCAATCTGCTGATAAAGATAGAACGGCAGGGTGCGGAAATCTTCATTGCCGAACAGCGCAACAACGCCAAAATCACCCATCGATAATACGCAGGCAAACGCCATCGCCTGTGCCAACGGCCTTTTCAGCGCCCGCATTTCCACGACCCGAAAGCGAGTCAGCCCTTGTATTCCCAAAGACTGGCAAAGCTGGCTGTAGCGCGTTGTTGCATCCCGCATTGGGCTTTCCAGCACTTTCAATGCATACGGAATGGCCATCAGCGCATTAGTGAAAATCACGATACCGTCGGCAGACGTGGGCAAGCCAGTGCTGTTGTTGAGCAGCAAAAAGAAACCTGTCGCCAGCACGATCCCCGGCATCGCGAGAATCAACATGCCGCTCAGCTCCAGTGCTTGCCCGGCAAGGTTTTGCTGCCTCGCTCGTAGCTCACGGCTGCTCCACAGCAACATCACGGTCAACACCAGACAAAGCATGCCAGCGCAAATCGCAATACGCAGCGAGGTCCAGATAGCCTGCCAGAGAACGGGCTGGCTGAGCACTTCGGGCAGGTTTTGGTTGAGACCATCCACAATAACCGCCAGCAGCGGTGGCAGAAGCAACAGCAGGGAAAAGCCGATCAGCAACGTGTCAGCAATTTGGCTGTGTAGCTTGTCTTCCGGATCGCGCCAGTCGGCGTGTTGAGTATTGCCTGGGGCGATGGATTTGCTCAGACGCTGACTGACCAGCATTAAACCCAGACAGCAAAGCATCTGGACGATCGCCAGCATCGCGGCGCGACCAGGATCGTAATCAAAACTGAGCGCCTGATAGATAGCGAGCTCAATGGTGGTCGCCTGCGGGCCGCCGCCAAGCGAAAGGACTGTCGCGAAACTCGCAAAGCACAGCATGAAAATCAGGGCGGCCACAACGGGAATTTGCCGCCGCATCCAGGGCCACTCAACAAAGCGAAAGAAGGTGTAGCCGCGCATACCAAGCTGTGCGGCTAACTGACGCTGCTCGCTGGGGATTTGCTCCAGTGCTTGCAGGAGCAGGCGCGTCGCCATCGGCATATTAAAGAAGACATGCGCCAGAAGAATGCCTTGCAGGCCATACGGCGAAAACGTCCAGTCCCAGCCTACGGCATGAAAGAGGTGTGCCAGCCAGCCCTGACGGCCATAGACACTGAGAATGCCAAACACGGCGACCAGTACCGGCAGGATCAGCGTCATCGCGCACAGACGCAGCAGGATTTGGCGACCAGGAAAACGACGGCGGTAAAGCGAGCGGGCCAAAAAAATGGCCGGGATAACCGACAGCAAAGCCGACAAAAAGGCCTGCCAGAAAGAGAAGCGCACGACATGCCACAGATAGCTGTCGTGCAGAAAACCACGCCAGCTGCCTGCCGGAGCGTTAAACCACAGCGCAAGGAAGGCCGCCAACGCGACGGCCACCATCATGATGGCGACCGTCAGGCCTGGCATTAGCCAGCCGGCAATTACTGGCTGACGGCGCGTTGCCATTCAGCAATCCAGTTCTGTCGGTCAGTGGATACCTGCTGCGGGGTATATTCCAGTGTCGTTTTCGGTTTCACCAGGCCGTTGAAGCCAGCAGGCAGTTCGACCTGGGTGACAGGATACATCCAGTTGCCGGTCGGGATGGCTTTCTGGAAGGCCGGGCTGACCATAAATTTGAGGAATTTTTCGGCCAGTTCTGGCTGTTTGCTGGAGGCGGTGCGTGCGGCGACTTCGACCTGCATATAGTGCCCTTCAGCAAAGTCAGCCGCGGCGTAGTTGTCCTTCTTCTCTTCGATGATGTGATAGGCCGGAGAAGTGGTGTAGCTCAGCACCAGGTCGCTTTCCCCTTTGAGGAACAGCCCATAAGCTTCGCTCCAGCCTTTGGTGACGGTAACGGTTTTAGCCGCCAGTTTCTGCCACGCTTCTGGCGCTTTATCGCCATACACTTTTTGCATCCACAGCAGCAGGCCGAGACCCGGTGTGCTGGTGCGCGGATCTTCATAGATAACACGCCATTTCTGCGGGCTTTCGACCAAATCCTTCAGGCTTTTCGGCGGGTTCTTCAGTTTGTTTTTGTCATACACAAAGGCGAAATAGCCATAGTCGAACGGCACGAACGTGTCGTTCTTCCAGCCACCCGGCACCGTCAGCCCTTCAGGCGATACGCCGCTTTTAGCGAATAACTTAGTTTGCGTCGCCGCTTCCAGCAGGTTGTTGTCGAGGCCAAGCACGATGTCAGCTTTGCTGTTTTTGCCTTCCATACGCAGACGGTTAAGCAGTGACACGCCATCTTCCAGCGCCACGTATTTCAGCTCACAGTTGCAGTCTGCTTCAAAGGCCTTTTTTACTGCAGGTCCTGGGCCCCAGTCGGCAGAGAAAGAGTCGTAGGTATAGACGGTAAGAACAGGTTTCGCGAACACAGGCAGGCTCACGAGCGCCAGTAATGGCAGTAGTTTCTTTAGCACTTTGCACCTCAAAAATTAGGGGTGGCAAAGGATTTTGAGTCAGCCTCAAATCCCTTCGCCGGCGTTATCCGGATCAGGTTCGACGGGTATCTTCTCAGCACGCCATCTTTGCAGAAAGCAGCACCCCGTTGAGAACGGCGGTATTGTAATGAGTTTGTGACTTTCCGTGAAGCAATCCTGCGAAGAGATCACGGGTCGGGCGGGGCAAACCACGCCGATTTAAAGTCAAACCAGCCCAGGGTGTTCATTCGCAAGCCGCGCATACTGCGTTGCCCTTGAATCATCAGCCAGTGGTGGATAAGGGGCACGACGGCACGTTGCGCGATTAACTGCTGGCACCAGTTCGCCAGATTCATTTCGCCGGATTGCCAGTCGCTTGCCGCCTGCTGCCAGTCCAGCGGGATGCAGTGCTGAATCAATGGCACTTCGTACAGGTGCGAAAAGAGCGAGAAATCGAGCGGCAGCGTGAAGTTAGCGCTGTTCAGCCACATATCGCTTTGCGCCTCGCCACGGTGCCATTCGTCGTAATCCACTTCCTGAATGACGAGTTTTACCTGATGTTCAGCCAGCAGGCGGCTCATGATGCGTGCGATATTTTTATGTTCCAGATGTTCGCGATAGTAGGTGAGGGTCAGCGTTTCCAGGCCAGCAGGTTTATCTCCTTTGCCTGGACGAGCGTGATGCCAGCGGGGAAGCAGGCCGTACGCCGGGAACCAGTAGCCCTGATATTGTTCATCGGCGTGATAGAGCAAATTGGCCGGGGAAAGGATCTGACTGACCCAGTCGCGAACCTCGTCCGACAGCCCTTTCTGGCTTCGGGCATCGAACAGCAGGTAATAGCACCCTTCTTCCAGACGGCTTTCCACAGCTTTTTCGCCGCCCGCCGGGCCTTCCAGCGTCAGACCACAGGTGACCTCTTCGCCAATGTCCGGCAGCACCCAGACGTTCACTTCATCAATCAGTGCCCGGAAACCGAAAAAATCATCAAAGGCATGGATTTTTAACTGGTTTTCGTTGTTACGTGCCACAGAATAGGGGCCAGTGCCCACGGGCATGGAGGCGAAATTTCCCAGCGTTTCCCATTCTTGCGGCAGGATCATCGCGGGAATATGCCCTAGCAACCATGGCAGCCAACGGTCGGGACGTGAAAGGTGAATATCCAGAGTCCAGGCGGTTGGCGAACTGATTTGCGCGATATGAGCATAAAGCGGCAGGGTGTTGATTCGCTCAAGTGAGGCGATGACATCTTCCATCTCCAGCTCGCGCCCATGATGAAAATGAATGCCAGGCCGAAGATAGAAGCGCCAGTGTAATGGGGAAATTTGCTGCCAATGGTGCGCAATGTCTGCTTCCAGTTCCCCATTTTCCTCATTTATGCGGGTCAGGGCGCTAAAAATCTGGCGGGCCATATGGGTTTCAGAGCGGCGTAGCGGGGTGCCCGGCAGTAAATTGCGCATCGGACGATAGTAAAGCACCCGCAGAATATGCCGACCCTGGCGAAAACTGCGCCCCAGATGTGACACTAACATTTGCCGCACGGCGGCTTTATCGCCGACCAGTTGCACCAGTTGGTCGATCCTGTCCTGCTCCAGCAAATCTTCCGCACGCTGTTGTTGCAGCGCCAGCCCGGTATAGAGAAATGTCAGGTGTGAGCGCTTGCCACGCCCGGCTTCCGCCTGCCATTTCAGCCAGCCTCGTTCTTCCATGGTGTTCAAAAGCGTCCGCATATGGCGGCGGGAACAGCTCAGCAATTCTGCCAGCTCATTGAGCGTGGTGTCCTGAGATTTACCGTCGCAGCACTGCCAGAGACGGATGAATTGTTGTTGCAGACGGCCCGAGGACATAAAAGGGGAACTCCTGGCGAAAACTCAGCAATTTATTAATCCCTATATTAAGCCAATAATCAATCCCGATGAAGTGAGGAGGTGATGATGAACAAGCCATCTGTCCGTCAGTTTTACCGTCAGTACTTTTTGGCAACGCAGGGAGCGTCATGGCTGGCCCGCCTGGTCGCAGGAAAGCGCCTGAAAATGCTCGAAGAACTGATGCAGTGGGAAGTTACAAACCCGGCTTCTTGATTTCACTGCCTTACCTAATCATGTGTGACTGAGTATTGGTGTAAAATCACCCGCCAGCAGAACTGTTCTGCTGGCTTTTTTCGTTTTCTCTTCGCGCTTAAGGATGACTCATGCTCTGGCTGATGACGATGGGGCGCCGCCTCAACGGGGTGTATGCCGCTTTTATGCTGGTGGCGTTTATGGTGGGTGTCGCGGGGGCGTTGCAGGCACCGACGCTAAGCCTGTTTCTCAGCCGGGAAGTGGGCGTTCAGCCATTTTGGGTTGGCTTGTTTTATAGCGTGAACGCCATCGCGGGGATTGCGGTTAGCCTTGGGCTGGCGAAACGTTCTGATAATAAAGGCGACCGCCGCAAGCTGATTATGTTCTGCTGCCTGATGGCGGTCGGTAATGCGCTGCTGTTTGCCTTTAATCGTCATTATCTGACGCTGATCACCTGCGGCGTTTTGTTGGCTTCGCTTGCCAATACTGCCATGCCGCAGCTGTTTGCATTGGCTCGCGAGTACGCCGACAGCTCTGCGCGTGAAGTAGTCATGTTCAGTTCGGTGATGCGTGCGCAGCTCTCTTTAGCGTGGGTGATTGGGCCGCCGCTGGCATTCATGCTGGCGCTCAATTACGGCTTCACCACCATGTTTTGTATCGCGGCGGGGATCTTCGTCCTGAGCCTGGTGCTGATCGCTTTTGCGCTGCCTTCAGTGGCGAGGGTCGAACAGCCAGCTGCCGTCGATATCACCCAAATCAGCGGGTGGGGTGATAAAAACGTGCGGATGTTATTTGTAGCGTCCACCTTAATGTGGACGTGCAATACCATGTATATCATCGACATGCCGCTGTGGATCAGCAGCGACTTGGGTCTGCCAGATAATCTTGCCGGGATTCTGATGGGGACGGCGGCAGGGCTTGAGATCCCGGCGATGATCCTCGCGGGTTACTACGTGAAACGTTTTGGCAAGCGGCCAATGATGATCACCGCCATTGCGGCGGGCGTGTTGTTTTATGTTGGTTTGATTCTGTTTCACAGCCGTGAAGCATTGTTAGCTCTGCAACTGTTCAACGCGGTGTTTATCGGGATTATTGCCGGGATTGGCATGTTGTGGTTCCAGGATTTGATGCCAGGAAAAGCCGGGGCCGCGACGACGTTGTTCAGCAATAGTATTTCGACTGGGGTGATTTTGGCGGGAGTGATTCAGGGGGCGCTGGTGCAGAGTTATGGGCACTTTGCAGTCTACTGGGTGATTGCGGGAATTTCGTTGGTGACGCTGGGTCTGACATTGCGCGTCAGGGATGTTTGATTTTGCCGGGTGGCGGCTTCGCCTTACCCAGCCTACACGAGCTTTGTAGGCCCGTGCAAACGAAGTGCCGCCGGGCGATTATCCCAGGCGGCTTGTCGGATTAGTGCATAAACGCAGGCTGTTTGTTTTCGTATTCGGAAATTGCGCCTTCGTGTTGCAGCGTCAGGCCGATACTGTCCAGACCGTTAAGCATGCAGTGACGACGGAAGGCATCGATGCTGAAGCTGTAGGTCTTATCACCGGCTTTCACCACCTGTGCTTCCAGATCCACTTCAAACTTCATCCCCGGATTAGCCTGCACCTGTTTAAACAGATCGTCGACCTGCTCATCACTTAAGGTGACGGGCAGCAGCTGGTTGTTGAAGCTGTTGCCATAGAAGATATCGGCAAAGCTTGGGGCAATCACCACTTTGAAACCGTAGTCAGTCAACGCCCACGGAGCGTGCTCACGGGAAGAACCACAGCCGAAGTTTTCACGCGCCAGTAAAATGGAAGCGCCTTTGAATTCCGGGAAGTTCAGCACGAATTCCGGGTTTGGTTGCTCGCCTTTGTCGTCGAGGAAACGCCAGTCGTTAAACAGATGCGCGCCAAAACCGGTGCGGGTGACCTTCTGCAAAAATTGCTTCGGGATAATGGCGTCGGTATCGACGTTAGCCGCATCCAGAGGGACAACCAGGCCTGTGTGTTGGGTAAATTTCTCTGCCATGATGGTCTCCTTATTTCATGCCACGAATGTCGGCAAAATGGCCGGTAACGGCTGCTGCTGCGGCCATTGCTGGGCTAACCAGATGTGTGCGGCCACCACGGCCCTGACGGCCTTCGAAGTTACGGTTGCTGGTGGATGCGCAGCGCTCGCCTGGGTTCAGGCGGTCGTTGTTCATCGCCAGGCACATGGAGCAGCCCGGCAGACGCCATTCAAAACCAGCTTCGATGAAAATCTTATCCAGACCTTCCGCTTCCGCCTGCGCTTTTACCGGGCCAGAACCTGGAACGACCAGAGCCTGAACGCCTGGCGCGACTTTACGGCCTTTGGCGATTTCAGCGGCTGCACGTAAATCTTCAATACGCGAGTTAGTGCAGGAGCCGATAAACACTTTGTCGATAGCGACTTCTGTCAGCGGTACGCCCGGTTTCAGGCCCATGTATGCCAGTGCTTTCTCTGCACTTGCACGTTCGACTGGGTCAGCAAAGGAAGCCGGGTCCGGGATGTTATCGTTAACGGAAATCACCTGGCCCGGGTTAGTGCCCCAGGTCACCTGCGGCGCGATATCTTCGGCTTTCAGAGTGACAACGGTATCGAATTTCGCACCTTCGTCGGTTTTCAGGGTCTTCCAGTAATTCACGGCATCGTCGAAAGTCTGGCCTTTCGGTGCATGTAAGCGGCCTTTCACGTAGTTGAAGGTGGTTTCATCCGGCGCGACCAGACCTGCTTTTGCACCCAATTCGATAGCCATATTGCACAGGGTCATACGGCCTTCCATGCTCAATGCCTGAATGGCATCGCCACAGAACTCAACCACGTGACCCGTACCGCCAGCGCTACCGGTTTTGCCGATAATCGCCAGCACGATGTCTTTCGCGGTAATGCCCGGTGCTGCTTTACCGGTGACTTCAATTTTCATGGTTTTGGCGCGGCCCTGTTTCAGGGTTTGGGTCGCCAGAACGTGTTCAACTTCAGAGGTGCCAATCCCGAACGCCAGTGCGCCAAATGCGCCGTGTGTTGCGGTGTGGGAGTCGCCGCAGACGATGGTCATGCCCGGCAGGGTGATACCTTGCTCTGGGCCCATCACGTGAACGATGCCCTGATACGGGTGATTCAGGTCATACAGCTCGACGCCGAATTCGTTGCAGTTCTTAATCAGTTCCTGCATCTGAATGCGTGCCATCTCGCCGGAAGCGTTGATGTCTTTGGTTTCGGTGGAAACGTTGTGATCCATCGTCGCAAAGGTTTTACCCGGCTGGCGTACAGGACGCTTATGCGCGCGCAGGCCATCAAACGCCTGCGGAGACGTCACTTCATGCACCAGATGACGGTCGATATACAGCAGCGGGGTTTCATTTGGCGCTTCATGCACGATGTGCGCATCAAACAATTTTTCGTATAACGTCTTCGCCATGATTACACCCCTTCAGCTACATAGCGGGCAATGATATCGCCCATTTCATCGGTACTGACGGCTGCGTTACCACGGGCTAAATCGCCAGTGCGCACGCCTTCTTCTAATGCACGGTTGATTGCGCTTTCGATAGCGGTTGCCGCCTCGTTGGCATCGAGACTGTAACGCAGCAGCAAGGCCAGGGAGAGGATCTGCGCAATCGGGTTAGCGATGTTTTTGCCTGCGATATCTGGCGCAGAGCCGCCCGCAGGTTCATACAGACCAAAACCTTGCTCGTTCAGGCTGGCGGAAGGCAGCATGCCCATCGAGCCAGTGATCATCGCGCATTCATCAGAGAGAATGTCGCCGAACAGGTTGGAGCACAGCAGCACGTCGAACTGAGACGGATCTTTAATCAGCTGCATGGTGGCGTTGTCGATGTACATGTGGGACAGCGCAACGTCTGGATATTCTTTGGCAATCTCGTTGACGATTTCGCGCCACAGAATAGAGGTCTGCAACACATTGGCTTTATCGATTGAGGTCACTTTGTGACGGCGTTTGCGGGCGGACTCAAACGCGATGCGTGCAATGCGCTCGATTTCAAAGCGGTGATACACCTCGGTATCGAACGCTTTTTCATGCTGACCGCTGCCTTCGCGGCCTTTCGGCTGACCGAAGTAAATGCCGCCGGTCAGTTCGCGCACGCAAAGAATGTCGAAGCCGTTAGCGGCGATATCCGCGCGCAGTGGGCAGAACTCTTCCAGGCCTTGATACAGTTTGGCCGGGCGCAGGTTAGAGAACAATTTAAAGTGCTTACGCAGTGGCAGTAAGGCACCACGCTCAGGCTGTTCGGCTGGCGGCAGGTGTTCCCATTTTGGACCCCCGACAGAGCCAAACAGAATGGCATCAGCCTGTTCACAGCCTTCGACCGTTGCCTGTGGCAGCGGCTGGCCGTGTTTGTCGATGGCAATGCCACCGACATCGTAATGGCTGGTGGTAATACGAATGTCAAAACGCTGACGGACGGCTTCCAGGACTTTCAGGGCTTGTGTCATCACTTCCGGGCCAATACCGTCACCCGGCAACACAGCAATATGGTAATTCTTCGACATTACACGGTTTCCTTTTTGTTCTCGTTATTCTGCGCTTTGCGCTGCAACTCTTTTTCGACTTCATTGGCACGCCAGATGTTGTTCAGCACGTGAACCATCGCTTTGGCGGAGGATTCGACGATATCCGTTGCCAGACCGACGCCGTGGAAACGACGACCGTTATAGTTGGCGACGATATCCACCTGACCCAGGGCATCTTTGCCGTGACCTTTGGCGGTCAGACCGTATTTCACCAGCTCAATGTTGTAGTTGGTGATGCGGTTGATGGCCTGATACACCGCATCGACCGGACCGTTGCCGTTGGCGGCTTCTGCTTTCACTTCTTCGCCACAGGCCAGTTTGACTGACGCGGTTGCGATATCGTTGGAGCCAGACTGCACGCTGAAGTAATCCAGGCGGAAATGCTCTGGCTCTTCCTGCTGCTTGTTAATGAAGGCCAGCGCTTCCAGGTCATAATCGAAGACCTGACCTTTCTTATCGGCCAGTTTCAGGAACGCGTCGTACAGGTTATCCAGGCTGTAATCGGATTCTTTGTATCCCATTTCGTCCATGCGGTGTTTCACTGCCGCACGACCAGAACGGGACGTCAGGTTCAGTTGCACCTGATTCAGACCGATAGATTCCGGGGTCATGATTTCGTAGTTTTCACGATTCTTCAGCACGCCGTCCTGGTGAATACCGGAGGAGTGAGCGAAGGCACCTGTGCCAACAATTGCTTTATTCGCCGGGATGGGCATGTTGCAAATCTGGCTGACGGTCTGGCTGGTGCGCCAGATTTCGTTGTGATTGATGCGGGTCTGCACGTTCATGATGTCTTTGCGGACCTTGATAGCCATGATCACTTCTTCCAGTGAGCAGTTACCAGCACGTTCGCCGATACCGTTCATCGCGCCTTCTACCTGACGAGCACCTGCGTGAACGGCGGCAATGGCGTTGCCGACCGCTAAGCCCAAATCGTCGTGGGTGTGGACGGAGATGATTGCTTTATCGATATTCGGCACGCGCTCATACAAGCCGGAAATGATGTTGGCAAACTCAAACGGCATGGTGTAGCCGACGGTGTCCGGAATATTGATGGTGCGTGCGCCAGCGGTGATGGCGGCTTCGACAACGCGAGCGAGGTCATCAATCGGGGTGCGACCGGCGTCTTCGCAAGAGAACTCAACGTCGTCGGTGTAGTTACGAGCGCGTTTGATCATATAAATAGAACGCTCGATGACCTCATCCAGGGTGCTGCGCAGCTTGGTGGCGATATGCATCGGAGAAGTCGCAATGAAGGTATGAATACGGAAAGCTTCTGCCACTTTCAGTGACTCAGCCGCAACATCAATATCCTTCTCAACACAGCGGGCTAAGCCACACACACGGCTGTTTTTGATGGTGCGAGCGATAGTCTGAACAGACTCAAAATCGCCGGGGGAAGAGACCGGGAAACCGACTTCCATCACGTCGACGCCCATACGCTCAAGGGCCAGGGCAATCTGCAGTTTCTCTTTTACACTCAGGCTTGCCTGTAATGCCTGTTCACCGTCACGTAAGGTGGTATCGAAGATAACGACTTGTTGGCTCATGGTTTTTGGTCCTTGTCAGTCTTAGGTCGCCTTGCTACGAGCATAAAAAAACCCGCGCTAAGGCGCGGGTTTTCAGTCTTGCTGGAAGATGACTTAACGTTGAACGTCGCCCACCAGTCTACCGCGCACAGTGAATGCGTTTAGTAGTAGTAGACCGTTGAAACGAGAGTTGCGAGTCATTACGTCATGCTCCAGATGAATGCGTTATGCTTCTAGTGGTACTGGATACGAAGATTGATGTCAACCTTTTCTGAGTTTGATTTTGGTTTCGGGCGTGGCGTTCTGCGAGTTTTCTTAAGCTAATTGTGCTGGTCGAGCCATTTTTTTTCGCAGAATCTTTTAGCGGCGATTCATGTTTTTAATAAATTGAATCAATTTTCAATATCCATTTTTATCCGGATACAGACTGACCGCGTCGGGGAGTTGGTGTAACACAATGATATAGTGACACTAAATTAATTACGTCATCAGCTTTTAGGAATTTTCATAATTAATTGATAATTATTTGTTATGTGATTCGAAAAATCTTAAAAGCCAATTTAAGAATACTAAAATATTGTTTGTCTTGTCGTGCTGTTGTTTATTGACGTGGTTTATGAGTAAACTTGGTTTACAAAGTGCCGCTTATGATTCGATGGCCTATTACACACAGTGTAAGGCGTGTTTGCCCGCAAAGGCGGCAAGGGCTTTATAAATTCCTAAATTTAGCCGCGACTCTTCTGCTGAATGTATTTGCATGGTAAATCATATTTTCTAAATGTATTGCTGCAGTCAGGCAAGGGAGTTAAGTGTGACATTGGAGTCAACCATGATCGTCGATAAAGAAGCATCCACCTCTGCTCCGGAAGCACATCGACCGCAATTACGTTCAGTGGATTTAAATTTGCTGACTGTTTTTGATGCGGTGATGCAGGAGCAAAATATTACCCGTGCCGCACAATTTCTGGGTATGTCGCAACCGGCGGTCAGTAACGCTGTAGCGCGTTTGAAAGTCATGTTCAATGACGAGTTGTTCGTGCGCTACGGACGCGGCATCCAGCCTACAGCCAGAGCATCTCAGCTGTTTGGTTCAATTCGTCAGGCTTTGCAATTGGTACAGAATGAATTGCCAGGCTCTGGATTCGAACCTATCACCAGTGAGCGCGTGTTTAATCTTTGTGTCTGCAGTCCGCTGGATAACCGGTTGACCTCGTTGATTCTTAATAAAGTGAGTGAGATCGCGCCGAATATCCATCTCGTCTTTAAGTCCTGCTTAAATCAGAATACAGAACACCAACTGCGTTATCAGGAACTGGAATTTGTGATTGGCTATGAGGAATTCCGCCGTCCAGAGTTTGCTTGTGTGCCTTTATTCCGCGATGAAATGGTCCTGGTCGCCAGTGCAAACCATCCGCGCCTGCTTGGGCCGTTGAAAGAAAGCGATATTTATCGTGAAGAACATGCAATTGTTTCTCTGGAACGCTACGCCTCATTTAGCCAACCCTGGTATGACACACCAGAAAAACAGGCCTGCATCGCCTATCAGGGAATGGCATTAATCAGCGTGCTTAATGTTGTTTCTCAAACGCAGCTCGTTGCGATTGCGCCGAGATGGCTGGCGGAAGAGTTCACCGAAAAACTCAACATTCAGGTTTTACCGTTGCCAATGAAACTGAATAGCCGAACTTGTTATCTTTCCTGGCATGAAGCTGCCGGTCGAGATAAAGGCCATCAATGGATGGAAGAACTGCTGGTTTCTGTTTGCCGCGATTAATGGCCTCTGCTTAAACCAGATGTGTTCGCATCTGGTTTATAGCGTTATTCACAATAAAACCGATATTTTTCGCTAATGCCATTTTTTTCATTTCTTGTTCATCAGGATAAAAATGGATGATTGTCTGTCAGTGTCCTGATTTCCCAAATTTTCCCTATCGTCTGTTCTTATCTCTGAAGTATTCCACCACGAATGTGAAGTGGGCTTTTCATTTCTCCTGTTTGTTACCCTGGTCTCAACCTGGTGGCTGATTGCCTGCCCGAGAGCGAGCGGTTATGTTAAGGAAATGCTGTCATTCTAAAATCAACAGGGCGCAGTGGTGTCCTGTTGTGTGACGATGCGGAAATGAGTTCTGCCGTCATTAACTAAGCCTGGAGGCAAACCATGGAGATGTTGTCTGGCGCCGAGATGGTCGTCCGATCGTTAATCGATCAAGGCGTAAAGCAGGTTTTCGGCTATCCCGGAGGCGCGGTCCTCGATATCTATGATGCGTTGCATACGGTCGGCGGAATCGATCACGTTCTGGTTCGCCACGAACAAGCAGCGGTACATATGGCCGACGGCCTGGCTCGCGCAACAGGGGAAGTCGGTGTGGTGCTTGTCACTTCCGGCCCAGGGGCGACCAACGCCATAACGGGCATTGCCACGGCCTATATGGATTCAATCCCACTCGTGGTGCTGTCAGGACAGGTGGCGACCTCACTGATTGGCTACGATGCCTTCCAGGAATGCGACATGGTGGGCGTCTCCCGCCCGGTGGTGAAACACAGCTTCCTGGTCAAACAAACTGAAGATATCCCTGGCGTGCTGAAGAAAGCCTTCTGGCTGGCCGCCAGTGGTCGCCCAGGGCCAGTTGTTGTCGACTTGCCAAAAGATATTCTCAACCCAGCGAATAAGTTGCCTTACAGCTGGCCAGAGACAGTTAGCATGCGCTCTTACAACCCGACGACCACGGGACATAAAGGGCAAATCAAGCGTGCATTGCAGACGCTTATCGCAGCCAAAAAACCCGTGGTGTATGTCGGTGGTGGGGCAATCAATTCAGCCTGTGAGGGCGAACTGCATACGCTGATTGAGAAGCTGAATTTGCCGGTGGCGTCTTCTTTGATGGGACTGGGAGCGTTTCCCGCTTCACATCGTCAGGCGCTCGGGATGTTGGGCATGCATGGAACGTATGAAGCCAACATGACCATGCACAATTCCGATGTTATTTTTGCGGTTGGCGTACGCTTCGATGACCGCACAACCAACAATCTCGCGAAATATTGCCCTAATGCGACGGTGCTGCACATCGATATCGACCCTACGTCTATCTCTAAAACGGTCTCGGCGGATGTGCCGATTGTCGGTGATGCTCGTCTGGTGCTGGAGCAAATGCTTGAGCTGCTGGAGCAAGAAACGACGACTCAGCCGCTGGATGATATTCGTGACTGGTGGCAGCAAATCGAGCAATGGCGCTCTCGCCAGTGCCTGAAATATGACACGCAAAGTGAGCACATCAAACCGCAAGCCGTGATTGAGACCATCTGGAAGCTGACAAACGGCGATGCCTACGTCACGTCAGATGTTGGTCAGCACCAAATGTTTGCCGCCCTTTACTATCCGTTCGACAAGCCGCGTCACTGGATTAACTCGGGTGGTCTGGGCACGATGGGCTTCGGCCTGCCAGCAGCGCTGGGCGTGAAGATGGCGCTGCCGAAAGAAACCGTCATCTGCGTAACCGGTGATGGCAGTATTCAGATGAATATCCAGGAGCTGTCGACAGCCCTGCAATATGAGTTACCGGTGCTGGTGCTGAACCTCAATAACGGCTATCTCGGTATGGTCAAACAATGGCAGGACATGATCTACTCGGGTCGTCATTCGCAGTCTTATATGTCGTCTTTGCCTGATTTTGTTCGCCTCGCCGAGGCTTACGGCCACGTGGGTATCCGCGTCAGCGAGCCTGCAGAGCTGGAAGCAAAACTGGCAGAAGCGTTGGAACACGTACGTAACAACCGGCTGGTGTTTGTGGATGTTATCGTCGACGGTAGCGAGCACGTCTACCCGATGCACATCCGCGGCGGGGGTATGGATGAAATGTGGTTAAGCAAAACGGAGAGAACCTGATTATGCGCCGGATATTATCAGTCCTGTTAGAGAATGAATCGGGTGCTTTATCGCGCGTGATTGGGCTTTTTTCTCAGCGTGGCTACAACATTGAAAGCCTGACAGTCGCTCCGACAGACGATCCGACCCTGTCACGCATGACTATCCAGACCGTTGGCGATGAAAAAGTCATCGAGCAGATTGAGAAGCAGCTGCACAAACTGGTCGACGTGTTGCGCGTCAGCGAACTGGGTCAGGGTGCCCACGTTGAACGTGAAATCATGCTGGTGAAAGTTCAGGCCAGCGGTTATGGGCGTGAAGAGGTCAAACGTAACACTGAAATCTTCCGTGGGCAGATAATTGATGTTACGCCTTCTATTTATACCGTTCAGCTTGCCGGTACCAGCGATAAGCTTGATGCTTTTCTTGCCTCGCTGCGTGACGTCGCGAGGATTGTTGAAGTCGCGCGTTCAGGTGTGGTTGGCCTGTCTCGCGGTGACAAGATCATGCGATAGGCCTGAGTTTCATCCGAAATACGTAGCCCGGCGTTCCACGTCGGGCTTTTTTTTGCGAAATCAGTGGGAAGTGGCAACAAAAGCGGTTGCCGCGATCTTTATTCTGCGCTTAGATGTTATGGAATTTATCCCATAATTTAACAATGGTTATGGATTGTACATTTTAAGCAAGGGGCAATTGTGAAACTGGACGAAATCGCCAGGCTTGCCGGTGTATCGCGCACCACCGCAAGTTATGTGATCAACGGAAAGGCCAAACAGTACCGTGTTAGTGATAAAACGGTCGAAAAAGTCATGGCTGTCGTGCGTGAGCATAACTACCATCCTAATGCCGTGGCGGCTGGCCTTCGTGCTGGACGCACGCGTTCCATTGGTTTGGTTATCCCCGATCTCGAAAACACCAGTTATACCCGCATTGCTAACTATCTCGAGCGTCAGGCGCGTCAGCGCGGTTATCAGTTGCTGATTGCCTGCTCTGAAGATCAGCCAGATAACGAGATGCGCTGTATTGAACACCTGTTGCAACGCCAGGTCGATGCCATCATCGTGTCGACATCGTTGCCGCCGGAGCATCCGTTCTATCAACGTTGGGCCAACGATCCTTTCCCGATCGTGGCGCTGGATCGCGCACTCGATCGCGAGCATTTCACCAGCGTAGTGGGTGCTGATCAGGAAGATTCAGAAGCATTAGCCGCAGAGTTACGGAAATTCCCGGCTGAGACTGTCCTTTATCTTGGCGCATTACCGGAGCTGTCCGTCAGTTTCTTACGCGAGCAAGGTTTCCGCACTGCGTGGAAAGAAGACTCTCGCGATGTCAATTTCCTCTATGCCAACAGCTACGAACGTGAAGCTGCCGCGCAGCTGTTTGAGAAGTGGCTGGAAACACACCCAATGCCTCAGGCGCTGTTTACTACCTCTTTCGCGCTGCTTCAGGGCGTGATGGATGTGACGCTGCGTCGCGAAGGTAAATTGCCTTCGGACCTGGCCATCGCGACCTTTGGCGATCACGAGCTGCTCGATTTCCTGCAGTGTCCCGTTTTAGCGGTGGCCCAGCGCCATCGTGATGTGGCCGAACGCGTCCTGGAAATCGTCCTTGCCAGTCTGGATGAGCCGCGTAAGCCGAAGCCGGGTCTGAGCCGCATCCGCCGTAATCTTTATCGTCGTGGTAGCCTCAGTCGCCGATAGAGAGGAAGAGGAAAGGCAATTAACGGTGATTGCCTTTCCACATCGGCAGAAGAATGCGAGGAAACTTCTTATTCAGACAATTCCTTAAATTTCCAGAATTCTTAATAAACCCTGTTATTTGTCTGAGTTAAAATGAATTAATTTAGGTTAATAGAAAGTAAAGTTTCGTTTCCTTCGTATTATTTTGTTACATTCTGCGAGGCTTTTGCAGAATTAACAGTCACTTCATTCTTACTCTCACATTTCCTCACCCTTTAGCGGCTGCAGGCTGGCAGAAACAGTTCCCACAAGGGCTATTAACGTGGGAGAGAATGTCCTAAAATGCCGCGCACGTCGCAAACTGACACTTTATATTTTCACCTTTGTGAAATTGAGTTGTTCAAAATCGTTACGAACCTGTTGGTTTTTTTCTCGCCAGTATTCATGACGTTATTTTGCCTCGTTCGCTGGACAGAAATTAATCAGGGCGAATATTGGTGTCCAATATTGAGTTTTAAGACTCTTAGAGCACCAGTGCTGGCTTGACAAGCTTTTCCTCCGCTCCGTAAACTCCTTTATGTGGGAATTTGTGGGTGAAAGTGGAGAAAAGGGGTGAGGCTGGCATGTTCCGTGGAGCGACGTTAGTCAATCTCGACAGCAAAGGGCGCTTAGCGGTGCCAACCCGATACCGGGATTTGCTGAACGAGAACGCTGCCGGTCAAATGGTTTGCACCATTGACATCCATCACCCGTGCCTGCTGCTTTACCCACTGCCTGAATGGGAAATCATCGAGCAAAAATTGTCACGACTGTCGAGCATGAATCCCGCAGAGCGCCGCGTGCAGCGCCTGCTGCTGGGACATGCCAGCGAATGTCAAATGGACAACGCCGGTCGTTTGCTGATTGCGCCGGTTTTACGGCAACACGCCGGACTGACGAAAGAAGTGATGCTGGTCGGGCAGTTCAACAAGTTTGAACTGTGGGATGAATCGACCTGGTATCAACGGGTCAAGGAAGATATCGACGCTGAGCAGTCCGCCTCCGGAGAGTTGTCGGAGCGGTTGCAGGACTTGTCCTTATAAAATGATGGAAAATTTCAAACATACAACGGTACTGCTGGATGAGGCTGTGAACGGCCTGAATATTCGTCCTGACGGTATCTACATTGATGGCACCTTCGGTCGTGGTGGCCACTCGCGTCTGATTCTGTCGCATCTGGGTGCGGACGGGCAGCTGCTGGCTATCGATCGTGATCCGCAGGCGATCGCTGAGGCGAGCACCATCGATGACCCTCGCTTTTCCATCGTGCATGGACCTTTTTCCGCGCTGGCTGATTACGTGGCCGAGCGTGACCTTATTGGCAAGATCGACGGCATCCTTCTCGATCTTGGTGTCTCTTCACCTCAGCTTGACGACGCAGAGCGCGGCTTCTCCTTCATGCGTGATGGGCCGCTGGATATGCGTATGGACCCGACGCGGGGTCAGTCTGCTGCCCAATGGCTGCAAACGGCGGACGAAGCGGACATCGCCTGGGTTATCAAAACCTTTGGCGAAGAGCGTTTCGGCAAACGCATTGCTCGCGCCATCGTTGAACGCAATCGCGTAGAACCGATGACCCGCACCAAAGAGCTGGCGGAAGTCATCGCGGCGGCGATGCCGGTGAAGGACAAATTCAAACATCCTGCGACCCGTACTTTCCAGGCGGTGCGCATCTGGGTGAACAGTGAACTTGAGGAGATAGAGCAGGCGCTAAAAAGCTCGCTCGACGTGCTTGCCCCGGGTGGGCGGCTCTCCATCATCAGTTTCCACTCGCTGGAAGACCGCATTGTGAAACGCTTTATGCGTGAGCAAAGCCGCGGTCCGCAGGTTCCGGCCGGGTTACCGATGACCGAAGAGCAACTCAGGAAACTGGGTGGCCGTCACTTGCGAGCACTAGGCAAGTTGATGCCGGGCGAACAAGAAGTGGCAGAGAATCCACGCGCTCGTAGTTCAGTGCTGCGTATCGCAGAAAGGACGAACGCATGATCAGCAGAGTGTCAGAAGCCCTAAGCAAAGTGAAAGGATCGTTAGGAAGCAACGAGCGTCATGCTTTGCCTGGCGTGATCGGCGACGATCTTTTGCGGTTTGGGAAGCTGCCACTCTGCCTGTTCATTTGCATCATCATTTCGGCAGTGACGGTCGTCACAACGGCACACCACACCCGTTTGTTAACCGCCCAACGTGAACAACTGGTTCTGGAACGTGACGCTCTGGATATCGAGTGGCGCAACCTGATCCTCGAAGAAAACGCACTCGGCGATCACAGCCGGGTAGAACGGATCGCGACGGAGAAGCTGCAAATGCAGCATGTCGATCCTTCACAGGAAAACATCGTCGTTCAGAAATAGACGCTACAGAATAAGGATTAATGTAACGCAATGAAAGCAGCGGCAAAGACGCTTAAACCAAAACGTCAGGAAGAACAGGCCAACTTTATCAGTTGGCGTTTTGCGTTGCTTTGCGGGTGCATTTTGCTGGCGATGGCTTTCCTGCTGGGCCGTGTGGCCTGGTTACAGATAATCAACCCAGACATGCTGGTGCGTCAGGGCGACATGCGCTCTCTGCGTGTGCAGGAAGTCTCAACGTCGCGTGGCATGATAACCGACCGCTCGGGTCGTCCGCTGGCGGTGAGTGTGCCAGTGAAAGCGATTTGGGCCGATCCTAAAGAGCTGCATGATGCCGGTGGCGTGAGCATTGATAACCGCTGGAAGGCGTTGGCCGATGCACTCAATATGCCACTGGATCAGCTGGCAACGCGCATCAACAGCAACCCGCGCATGCGCTTTATCTATCTGGCTCGTCAGGTTAACCCTGATATGGCCGACTACATCAAAAAGCTCAAACTGCCAGGGATTCATCTGCGCGAAGAATCTCGCCGTTATTACCCTTCAGGGGAAGTGACCGCTCACCTCATTGGCTTTACCAACGTCGACAGCCAGGGGATTGAAGGCGTCGAAAAAAGCTTTGATAAATGGCTGACCGGACAACCAGGCGAGCGCATCGTGCGTAAAGACCGTTACGGTCGTGTCATTGAAGATATTTCTTCCACTGACAGCCAGGCGGCACACAACCTGGCGTTGAGCATTGACGAACGCTTGCAGGCGCTGGTTTATCGCGAACTGAACAACGCCGTGGCGTTTAACAAAGCGGAATCAGGCAGCGCCGTGCTGGTGGATGTCAGCACCGGTGAAGTGCTGGCGATGGCCAACAGCCCGTCCTATAACCCGAATAACTTTACCGGCACGGCAAAAGACGCGATGCGTAACCGCGCCATCACTGACGTCTTCGAGCCGGGTTCCACCGTCAAACCGATGGTGGTCATGACGGCGCTGCAGCGCGGCATCGTCACTGAAAACACGGTGCTGAACACCATTCCTTACCGAATTAACGGTCACGAAATCAAAGACGTGGCGCGTTACAGCGAATTGACCCTTACCGGGGTACTACAGAAGTCGAGTAACGTCGGGGTTTCCAAACTGGCGTTAGCGATGCCCTCCTCAGCGTTAGTAGATACTTACTCACGTTTTGGATTGGGAAAAGCGACCAATTTGGGGTTGGTCGGAGAACGCAGTGGCTTATATCCTCAAAAACAACGGTGGTCTGACATAGAGAGGGCCACCTTCTCTTTCGGCTACGGGCTAATGGTAACGCCGTTACAGTTAGCGCGAGTCTACGCAACGATTGGCAGCTACGGGGTGTATCGCCCGCTGTCGATTACCAAAGTTGACCCACCCGTTCCGGGCGAACGTATCTTCCCGGAACCCATTGTTCGTACCGTCGTTCATATGATGGAAAGCGTGGCGCTGCCTGGCGGCGGCGGCGTGAAAGCGGCGATCAAAGGCTACCGCATCGCCATCAAGACCGGTACCGCGAAAAAAGTGGGGCCAGACGGTAAATACATCAACAAATACATTGCTTATACCGCGGGCGTTGCGCCAGCCAGTCAGCCGCGTTTTGCGCTGGTGGTGGTGATTAACGATCCGCAGGCCGGTAAGTACTACGGCGGTGCCGTATCTGCGCCAGTGTTTGGTGCCATCATGGGCGGCGTTCTGCGCACCATGAACATCGAACCTGATGCGCTGTCTACGGGCGAGAAAAGTGAATTTGTGACTAATCAAGGCGAGGGAACAGGTGGCAGATCGTAATTTGCGCGACCTTCTGGCTCCGTGGGTGCCAAATGCACCGGAGCGAGCACTGCGAGAAATGACACTCGACAGCCGTGTGGCGGCGTCGGGCGATCTTTTCGTGGCTGTTTTAGGTCATCAGGCGGACGGGCGTCGATATATCCCGCAGGCGATAGCGCAAGGTGTAGCTGCCATTATTGCTGAAGCAAAAGATGAAGCTGCTGATGGCGAAATCCGTGAAATGCACGGTGTGCCAGTCATCTATCTCAGCCAGTTGAACGAACGCTTGTCCGCGCTGGCCGGGCGTTTCTACCATCAACCTTCTGAACAACTCAAACTGGTGGGCGTTACCGGAACCAACGGCAAAACGACCACCACTCAGTTGCTGGCGCAATGGGCGCAGCTGCTCGGTGAAACCAGTGCGGTAATGGGCACGGTGGGGAATGGCCTGTTAGGCAAAGTTGTGCCAACGGAAAATACCACCGGTTCCGCTGTTGACGTGCAGCACGTGCTGTCAGGTCTGGCAGAGCAGGGGGCTTCTTTTGCCGCAATGGAAGTGTCTTCCCACGGACTGGTTCAGCACCGTGTGGCTGCACTGAAATTTGTCGCCTCCGTCTTTACCAACCTCAGCCGCGACCATCTCGACTATCACGGCGATATGGAGCACTACGAAGCGGCAAAATGGATGCTCTACTCCACGCACCACTTTGGTCAGGCAATCATTAATGCCGACGACGAAGTAGGCCGCCGCTGGCTGGCAAAATTGCCAGATGCGGTTGCGGTATCGATGGAAGATCACATCAACCCGAACTGCCACGGTCGCTGGCTGAAAGCCACCGCAGTGAGCTATCACGACAGCGGGGCGACCATCCAGTTTGACTCCAGTTGGGGCAACGGCGAAATCGAAAGCCGTCTGATGGGCGCGTTTAACGTCAGCAACCTTCTGCTGGCACTGGCAACACTGTTGGCCCTGGATTATCCACTGGCCGAACTGCTGAAAACAGCAGCGCGCCTTCAGCCTGTTTGCGGGCGTATGGAAGTGTTTACTGCGCCAGGCAAACCTACCGTGGTGGTTGATTACGCTCATACGCCGGATGCGCTGGAAAAAGCACTTGAAGCGGCACGTCTGCACTGTGCGGGTAAACTCTGGTGCGTGTTTGGCTGCGGCGGCGACCGTGACAAAGGCAAGCGCCCGCTGATGGGAGCCATCGCCGAGCAATTCGCGGACATCGCTGTCGTTACCGACGACAACCCACGTACTGAAGAACCGCGCGCCATCATCAACGACATTCTGGCGGGCATGCTCGACGCGGGCCACGCCAAAGTGATGGAAGGCCGCGCCGAAGCGGTGACCGCTGCCATCATGCAGGCCAAAGAGAATGACGTGGTGCTGCTGGCTGGCAAAGGCCATGAAGATTATCAAATTGTCGGTAACCACCGTCTCGACTACTCCGACCGCGTCACCGCAGCCCGTCTGCTGGGGGTGATCGCATGATTAGCGTAACGCTGAATCAGATAGCCGAAATCCTCAACGGCGAGCTGCACGGTCAGGACGCAACGATTGATGCGGTGACCACAGATACTCGCAAAATTACCGCTGGCTGCCTGTTTGTGGCACTGAAAGGCGAGCGTTTTGATGCGCATGATTTTGCCGACCAGGCAAAAGCGGCTGGCGCAGGTGCGCTGCTGGTGAGCCGCAAAGTCGATTGCGATTTGCCGCAGGTGGTGGTGAAAGATACCCGTCTGGCGTTTGGTGAGCTGGCGGCATGGGTTCGCCAACAAGTACCGACGCGCGTGATTGCGTTAACCGGCTCTTCCGGCAAGACCTCTGTGAAAGAGATGGCGGCATCGATTCTGAGCCAGTGCGGGAATACGCTCTACACCGCAGGCAACCTGAACAACGATATCGGCGTGCCGATGACGCTGCTGCGACTGACCAAAGAACATGAGTACGCGGTGATTGAGCTGGGCGCTAACCACCAGGGTGAAATCGCCTGGACAGTTGGCCTGACTCGCCCGGAAGCGGCGCTGGTGAATAACCTCGCGGCGGCACATTTAGAAGGTTTTGGCTCTCTGGCGGGGGTGGCGAAAGCGAAAGGTGAAATCTTCACCGGCTTGCCGCTAAACGGCATCGCCATCCTCAATGCCGACAATAACGACTGGCTGAACTGGCAGAGTGTGATAGGTGACCGTAAAGTCTGGCGCTTCTCACCGAATGCGGCGAACAGTGATTTCACCGCCAACAACGTGCACGTTACAAGCCATGGCACTGAATTCACGCTGCAAACGCCAGTGGGCAACATTGACGTTTTGCTCCCGTTACCGGGTCGTCACAATATCGCGAATGCTTTAGCGGCCACGGCTTTGACCATGGCTGTTGGCGCAAATCTGCCAGCCGTAAAAGCTGGGTTAGCCTCACTGCAAGCGGTGCCGGGGCGTTTGTTCCCGATCCAGCTTGCTGAAAATCAGCTCTTACTGGATGACTCCTACAACGCCAACGTCGGCTCAATGACGGCGGCGGCGCAGGTCTTGTCCGAAATGCCGGGTTACCGCGTCTTTGTCGTGGGCGATATGGCTGAGCTGGGGGCTGAAAGTGAAGCCTGCCACCAACAGGTGGGCGAAGCGGCAAAAGCGGCAGGGATTGATTGCGTGCTGAGCGTAGGCAAACAAAGCAAAGCGATTAGCGATGCAAGCGGTGTCGGCGAGCATTTCGCGGACAAACCCGCAGCCATTGCACGCCTTAAGTCGCTGATCGAAGAACATCAAATTATCACTATTTTGGTGAAGGGTTCACGTAGCGCTGCCATGGAAGAGGTGGTTCGCGCTTTACAGGAGAATGGGACATGTTAGTTTGGCTGGCCGAACATTTGGTCAAATATTATTCTGGCTTTAACGTCTTTTCCTATCTGACGTTTCGCGCCATCGTCAGCCTGCTGACTGCGCTGTTCATCTCTTTGTGGATGGGCCCGCGCATGATCGCCCGTCTGCAAAAACTCTCTTTCGGTCAGGTCGTTCGTAACGACGGCCCTGAGTCGCACTTCAGCAAACGTGGAACGCCAACCATGGGCGGGATCATGATCCTGACCGCGATTGTCGTTTCAGTACTGCTGTGGGCTTATCCGTCTAACCCGTACGTCTGGTGCGTGCTGGTCGTTCTGGTCGGTTACGGCATCATTGGTTTTGTCGACGACTACCGTAAAGTTGTGCGCAAAGACACCAAAGGCCTGATTGCCCGCTGGAAGTATTTCTGGATGTCGGTGATTGCGCTGGGCGTGGCCTTTGCGCTTTACATGGTCGGGAAAGATACGCCAGCCACCGAGCTGGTTGTGCCGTTCTTTAAAGATGTCATGCCGCAACTCGGTATCTTCTACATCCTGCTGGCTTACTTCGTGATTGTGGGCACCGGCAACGCGGTTAACCTCACCGATGGCCTGGACGGCCTGGCGATTATGCCAACCGTGTTCGTTTCTGCAGGTTTCGCGCTGGTGGCATGGGCGACCGGTAACATGAACTTTGCGAACTACCTGCACATTCCTTATCTGCGCCACGCGGGGGAACTGGTTATCGTCTGCACCGCGATAGTGGGGGCAGGTTTAGGTTTCTTGTGGTTCAACACCTATCCGGCTCAGGTCTTCATGGGCGATGTCGGGTCGCTGGCACTGGGCGGCGCACTGGGCATCATCGCGGTACTGCTGCGTCAGGAGTTCTTGCTGGTCATCATGGGCGGCGTGTTCGTGGTCGAAACGCTGTCGGTTATTTTGCAGGTGGGTTCCTTCAAACTGCGCGGTCAGCGCATCTTCCGAATGGCACCGATTCATCACCACTATGAACTGAAAGGTTGGCCGGAACCGCGCGTTATCGTGCGCTTCTGGATTATTTCACTGATGCTGGTCCTGATTGGCCTGGCCACGCTGAAGGTGCGTTAATGATGGCAGATTACCAGGATAAAAACGTCGTCATCATCGGTCTGGGAATGACCGGGCTTTCCTGCGTGGATTTCTTCCTGGCGCAGGGCGTAACGCCGCGGGTCATGGATACCCGAGCCACTCCTCCGGGTCTCGATAAGCTGCCTGAAGAAGTGGAGCGTCATGTTGGTGGTCTGAATGATGACTGGTTGCTGGCGGCAGATTTAATTGTTGCCAGCCCTGGTATTGCCTTAGCGCATCCTTCCTTGAGCGCTGCGGCGGATGCGGGTGTCGAGATTGTTGGCGACATCGAGCTGTTCTGCCGTGAAGCTCAGGCGCCGATCATCGCTATAACCGGTTCTAACGGCAAAAGCACGGTCACTACGCTGGTGGGCGAAATGGCAAAAGCCGCAGGCGTCAATGTTGGCGTGGGCGGGAATATCGGCTTGCCAGCGCTAATGCTGCTGGATGTTTCCCGTGAACTGTATGTGCTTGAACTCTCAAGTTTCCAGCTGGAAACAACCTCCAGTTTACAGGCTGTGGCGGCCACGATCCTCAACGTGACTGAAGATCACATGGATCGCTATCCGTTTGGCCTGCAGCAGTATCGTGCAGCCAAACTACGCGTTTATGAGGATGCAAAAACCTGTGTGGTCAATGCCGATGATGCGCTGACGATGCCGGTCCGCGGTGCCGATGAGCGCTGCGTGAGTTTTGGCGTCAACATGGGCGACTATCACCTCAATCGTCAGCAGGGCGAAACCTGGCTGCGCGTGAAAGGCGAGAAGGTGCTGAACGTACGCGAGATGAAACTCACCGGACAGCACAACTACAGCAACGCATTGGCGGCACTGGCTCTGGCCGATGCGGCGGGCTTACCACGTGCCAGCAGCCTGAAAGCGCTGACCACCTTTACTGGCCTGGCGCATCGCTTCCAGTTAGCGCTGGAACATAACGGAGTGCGCTGGATCAACGACTCTAAAGCGACCAACGTCGGCAGTACTGAGGCCGCGCTGAATGGCCTGCATGTCGATGGTACGCTGCATCTTCTGTTGGGCGGTGATGGCAAAGCAGCAGATTTTTCTCCGCTGCAAACGTATCTCAAAGGCGACAACGTGCGCCTGTGGTGTTTCGGCCGGGATGGCGATGCACTGGCTGCCCTGCGCCCTGAAGTGGCAACCCGCACCGAAACAATGGAACAGGCGATGCGTGCGATTGCGCCGCAGCTGAAAGCCGGCGATATGGTTTTGCTGTCGCCAGCCTGTGCCAGCCTTGATCAATTTAAGAATTTTGAGCAGCGCGGGGATGTGTTTACCCGCCTGGCGAAGGAGTTAGGCTAATGCGTTTATCTCTCCCTCGCCTGAGATTGCCGCGCTTACCGGGATCGGGAGTCCTGGTCTGGTTGTTTGCGGCATTGAAAGGCTGGGTGATGGGCTCTCGGCAGAAAGATACCGACAGCCTGGTGATGTACGATCGTACGCTACTGTGGCTGACACTCGGCCTGGCGGCGATTGGCTTTATTATGGTGACGTCGGCGTCCATGCCTGTCGGGCAACGTCTGGCGAACGATCCGTTTTTGTTTGCCAAGCGTGATGGCCTGTACATCATTCTGGCGTTTTGTTTAGGGCTGATCACGTTGCGTTTGCCGATGGATTTCTGGCAGCGTCACAGCACCGCGATGCTGATCACGTCTATTGGCATGCTGCTGATCGTATTGGTCGTCGGGAGCTCGGTTAACGGGGCATCACGCTGGATTGCTCTGGGCCCCCTGCGTATTCAGCCTGCGGAACTGACCAAGCTGTCGCTGTTCTGTTACATCGCTAACTATCTGGTGCGTAAGGGCGACGAGGTTCGAAATAACCTTCGCGGCTTCTTAAAACCGATGGGCGTGATTTTCGTACTGGCTATCCTGCTGCTGGCTCAGCCAGACCTCGGTACCGTGGTGGTGTTGTTCGTGACCACGCTGGCCATGCTGTTCCTGGCGGGGGCAAAACTGTGGCAGTTCATCGCGATTATCGGCATGGGGATTTCCGCGGTGGTCCTGCTGATCCTTGCAGAACCGTACCGTATTCGCCGCGTTACCTCATTCTGGAACCCGTGGGAAGATCCGTTCGGCAGTGGCTACCAGTTAACCCAATCATTGATGGCCTTTGGTCGCGGTGAAATGTGGGGGCAGGGCCTCGGCAACTCGGTACAAAAACTGGAGTATTTGCCGGAAGCGCATACCGACTTCATCTTCGCCATTATCGGTGAGGAATTAGGCTATATCGGTGTGGTACTGGCCCTTTTAATGGTATTCTTCGTCGCTTTCCGCGCCATGTCCATTGGCCGTAAAGCGCTGGAGATTGACCAGCGCTTCTCAGGTTTTCTGGCTTGTTCGATCGGTGTCTGGTTCAGCTTCCAGGCGTTAGTTAACGTCGGGGCTGCGGCAGGAATGCTGCCAACCAAGGGTCTGACGCTGCCGCTTATCAGTTACGGTGGTTCCAGTCTGCTGATTATGTCGACAGCAATCATGTTGCTGTTGCGAATTGATTATGAAACTCGTCTGGAAAAAGCCCAGGCGTTTACACGGGGTGTTCGATGAGTGGTCAGGCTAAGCGGTTGATGGTGATGGCAGGCGGTACCGGGGGACACGTGTTCCCGGGGCTGGCTGTGGCGCACCATCTGATGGAGAGGGGCTGGCAGGTTCGCTGGCTCGGTACCGCTGATCGTATGGAAGCGGACTTAGTGCCGAAGCACGGCATCGAGATTGATTTTATTCAGATTTCGGGTCTGCGTGGAAAAGGCCTCAAGGCTATGCTTTTCGCGCCGATACGTATCTTCAACGCCTGGCGACAGGCCCGCGCCATCATGAAGCGTTTTCAGCCGGATGTGGTGCTGGGTATGGGCGGATATGTTTCAGGCCCAGGCGGTCTGGCGGCGTGGTCCTTAGGGATTCCGGTGGTACTGCACGAGCAGAATGGCATTGCCGGTCTGACCAACAAATGGCTATCGAAGATTGCCAAAACGGTGATGCAGGCCTTCCCGGGCGCATTTCCTGACGCAGAAGTTGTTGGGAACCCCGTTCGCGTTGATGTACTGGCGCTGCCATTGCCGGATCAGCGACTGATCGGGCGCGAAGGTGAAATTCGTGTGCTGGTGGTTGGCGGCTCGCAGGGTGCGCGTGTCTTAAACCAGACAATGCCGCAGGTTGCCGCGAAGCTCGATGATCAGATTTCTATCTGGCATCAAAGCGGCAAGGGTGCACAGCAAGCGGTTGAGCAAGCTTATGCTGATGCGGGGCAACCTCAGCACAAAGTGACAGAGTTTATTGATGACATGGCCGCAGCCTATGCCTGGGCTGATGTGGTGGTCTGTCGCTCCGGCGCGCTGACGGTCAGCGAAATTGCAGCGGCAGGTTTGCCCGCGATTTTCGTTCCGTTCCAGCATAAAGACAGGCAGCAGTACTGGAATGCACTGCCGCTGGAAAAAGCCGGTGCCGCCAAAATTTTTGAGCAGCCGCAGTTCACCGCGGAAGCCGTCGCCAACACGTTGGCTGACTGGGACAGAAAGACATTGCTGGACATGGCCGAGCGTGCACGAGCCGCCGCCATCCCGGATGCTACCGAGCGGGTAGCAAAAGCAGTAAGCCTGGCAGCTCAGGCTTAATCATCGCAGCGCCTTTTGCGTTGCACGAATTTTGAAGTAGTCGATGGCGTTTAGAGAATGAATACACAACAACTGGCGAAACTGCGTTCTATTGTGCCCGAGATGCGTCGCGTCCGGCACATCCACTTTGTCGGCATCGGCGGTGCTGGCATGGGCGGTATTGCCGAAGTGTTGGCGAATGAAGGGTATCAAATCAGTGGGTCGGATCTGGCGCCGAACCCGGTGACTCAGCAGCTGACCGCGTTGGGTGCCACCATTTATTTCAATCATCGCCCGGAAAACGTACTCGATGCGAGTGTGGTGGTGGTGTCCAGCGCCATTTCTGCGGATAACCCGGAAATTGTCGCGGCGCATGAAGCGCGTATTCCGGTGATCCGCCGTGCAGAGATGCTGGCAGAACTGATGCGCTTCCGTCATGGCATCGCCATTGCCGGTACGCACGGTAAAACCACGACGACGGCGATGGTCTCAAGTATTTATGCCGAAGCGGGCCTTGATCCAACGTTCGTTAACGGCGGTCTGGTGAAAGCTGCCGGTGTACACGCACGCCTCGGCCACAGCCGCTATCTGATTGCGGAAGCGGACGAAAGCGATGCCTCATTCCTGCATTTGCAACCGATGGTGGCGATTGTCACCAATATCGAAGCCGACCACATGGACACCTATCAGGGCGACTTCGAAAATTTAAAGCAGACGTTTATTAATTTCCTGCACAATTTGCCGTTTTATGGTCGTGCGGTGATGTGCGTTGATGACCCTGTCATCCGCGAATTGCTGCCACGCGTAGGCCGTCAGATTACCACTTATGGTTTCAGCGACGATGCCGATGTGCGTGTTGAAGAGTACAAACAAATTGGCGCTCAGGGGCACTTCACGCTGATTCGTCAGGATCATGCGCCGTTGAAAGTGACGCTCAATGCACCGGGTCGTCACAACGCCCTGAATTCTGCCGCCGCAGTCGCTGTTGCCACGGAAGAGGGCATTGACGATGACGCTATTTTGCGCGCACTGGAAAGCTTCCAGGGCACCGGTCGTCGTTTCGATTTCCTCGGCGAATATCCGTTAGCGGAAGTGAACGGCAAAAGCGGTAGCGCCATGCTGGTTGACGACTACGGTCATCACCCAACGGAAGTCGATGCCACTATCAAAGCGGCACGCGCGGGCTGGCCGGACAGAAATCTGGTGATGGTCTTCCAGCCGCACCGTTATACCCGTACGCGTGACCTGTACGACGATTTTGCCAACGTGCTGACGGACGTTGATGCGCTGCTGATGCTGGAAGTCTATCCGGCGGGTGAAGCCCCGATTCCTGGCGCGGATAGCCGCTCCCTGTGCCGCACCATTCGTGGCCGTGGCAAGGTGGACCCAATCCTGGTCTCTGATCCGGCTAAGGTCGCAGAAATGCTGGCACCCGTGCTGACCGGCAACGACCTGATTCTGATTCAGGGTGCGGGAAATATCGGCAAAATTGCGCGTAACTTAGCTGAAATCAAACTCAAGCCGCAAACTCAGGAGGAAGAGCGTCATGGCTGATAGAATCGCTGTCCTCCTCGGCGGCACTTCCGCAGAGCGAGAGGTTTCTCTGAATTCTGGCGCGGCTGTGCTGGCGGGCTTGCGTGAAGCAGGCATCGACGCGCACGGCGTTGATCCTCGCGATGCGGATATCACGCAACTCAAAAATCAGGGTTTTAAGAAAGCGTTTATTGCGCTGCACGGACGTGGTGGCGAAGATGGCACGCTTCAGGGGTTACTGGAGCTGATTGGCCTGCCTTATACCGGTAGCGGCGTGATGGCTTCTGCGATTTCTATGGACAAACTGCGCAGCAAATTGCTGTGGCAGGGCGCGGGTTTACCGGTGGCTCCATGGGTGGCGTTGACCCGTAATGAGTTTGCTCAGGGCCTCTCGCAAGACCAGCAGCAGCGCATTTCCGCCCTGGGATTACCGTTGATTGTGAAGCCGAGCCGTGAAGGTTCAAGCGTGGGCATGTCGAAAGTGGACGAAAAGGGTGCACTTAACGACGCCTTAACGCTGGCTTTTCAGCACGATGAAGAAGTATTGATTGAAAAATGGTTAAGCGGGCCGGAATTTACTGTCGCCGTACTCGGTGAAGAAATTTTACCTTCAGTTCGCATCCAACCGGCTGGAGTCTTCTATGATTATGAGGCGAAGTATCTCTCTGACGAGACGCAGTATTTCTGCCCAGGTTGTGAAGATCCCGCGCGTGAGCAAGAAATGCAGTCCCTGGTGCTAAAAGCCTGGAAAGTCCTGGGTTGTGCAGGCTGGGGGCGTATTGATGTGATGCAGGATAGCGATGGCCAGTTGTATCTGCTGGAGGCGAACACCTCTCCAGGCATGACCAGCCACAGCCTGGTGCCGATGGCGGCGCGTCAGGCCGGCATGAGCTTCTCGCAGTTAGTGGTACGCATTTTGGACCTGGCGGGTTGATATGTCGCAGGCAGCACTGAATACACGGAACCGAGAAGAAGAGGAAATCGCTTCTTCACGCAGAAATAATGGAACGCGTCTTGCAGGGATTGTGTTCCTGCTCGCGGTATTATGTACCGTGTTGATGAGCGGCTGGATGGTGCTGGGCTGGATGGAAGATGCGCAGCGCTTGCCGCTGTCAAAGCTGGTGGTGACCGGGGAACGTCACTACACGCGAAATGATGATATTCGTCAGGCGATTCTGGCGTTGGGGCCTCCGGGCACCTTCATGACTCAGGACGTCAATATCATCCAAAGTCAGATTGAACGTCTGCCGTGGATCAAGCAGGCAAGCGTTCGTAAGCAGTGGCCGGACGAATTGAAGATTCATCTGGTTGAATATGTGCCGATTGCACGTTGGAATGATCAGCATATGGTCGACAGCGACGGCAATGCCTTTAGCGTGCCGGCCGATCGCACCAGTAAACAGAATCTGCCCATGTTGTACGGCCCGGAAGGCAGCGAGAACGAAGTGCTGCAAGGCTACCGCGATATGGGGCAGAGGCTGGCGAAAGGGAAATTTACGTTGAAAGTGGCGGCGATGACCGCACGCCGTTCCTGGCAGTTGACGTTGAGTAACGACATCAAACTGGACCTGGGACGCGGCGATACGATGAAACGGCTTGAGCGCTTTTTAGAACTCTATCCTGTTCTACAGCAGCAGGCGCAGACCGATGGCAAACGGATTAGCTACGTTGATTTGCGTTATGACTCAGGCGCGGCAGTGGGTTGGCAGCCTGCTCCTGTAGAGGATACACATCAACAACAAAATCAGGCACAGGCAGAGCAACAATGATCAAAGCGACGGACAGAAAACTAGTAGTAGGACTGGAAATTGGTACCGCGAAGGTAGCCGCTTTGGTAGGGGAAGTTCTGCCCGACGGAATGGTGAATATCATTGGTGTGGGCAGTTGCCCATCCCGGGGTATGGACAAAGGTGGCGTGAACGACCTTGAATCCGTGGTGAAATGCGTACAGCGTGCCATTGATCAGGCTGAGTTGATGGCGGATTGCCAAATCTCGTCAGTGTATCTGGCGCTTTCAGGCAAACATATTAGCTGTCAGAATGAAATTGGTATGGTGCCTATCTCTGAAGAAGAGGTGACGCAGGAAGATGTTGAGAACGTAGTGCATACGGCGAAGTCCGTACGTGTGCGTGACGAACATCGTGTTCTGCACGTGATCCCGCAGGAATACGCCATTGACTATCAGGAAGGGATCAAAAATCCGGTTGGCCTTTCCGGTGTGCGTATGCAGGCAAAAGTGCACTTGATCACCTGTCACAACGATATGGCGAAAAACATTGTGAAAGCCGTGGAACGTTGTGGTCTGAAAGTTGACCAACTTATCTTTGCCGGACTGGCATCGAGTTATTCGGTCCTGACGGAAGACGAACGTGAGCTGGGCGTCTGTGTGGTTGACGTTGGCGGTGGTACCATGGATATCGCCGTTTATACGGGCGGCGCGCTGCGTCACACCAAAGTTATCCCGTATGCCGGGAACGTGGTGACCAGCGATATCGCTTACGCCTTCGGCACACCGCCAAGCGACGCCGAAGCGATTAAAGTACGCCATGGTTGTGCATTGGGCTCCATCGTCGGAAAAGACGAAAGTGTCGAAGTGCCAAGCGTAGGCGGTCGTCCACCGCGCAGTCTGCAGCGTCAGACGCTGGCAGAGGTGATTGAGCCGCGTTACACCGAGCTGCTCAATCTGGTGAACGAAGAGATTTTGCAACTGCAGGAACAGCTGCGCCAACAGGGTGTCAAACACCATCTGGCGGCGGGGATTGTTCTGACCGGTGGCGCGGCGCAAATTGAAGGCCTGGCGGCCTGTGCGCAGCGTGTGTTCCATACGCAGGTTCGCATTGGCGCACCGCTGAACATCACCGGACTGACGGATTATGCCCAAGAGCCGTATTATTCAACGGCGGTGGGCCTGCTGCACTACGGGAAAGAGTCACACCTGAGTGGTGAAGCGGAAGTGGAAAAACGTGTCGCAGTGAGTTCATGGATTAAGCGAATTAATACCTGGCTGCGAAAAGAGTTTTAATTTTTTAAGAGAGCGCAGAAAATTAGCGTTCTCAGGCGACAGGCACAACGGAGAGAGAAACTATGTTTGAACCTATGGAACTGACCAACGACGCGGTGATTAAAGTCATCGGCGTCGGTGGTGGCGGTGGCAACGCCGTCGAACACATGGTGCGCGAGCGCATTGAGGGTGTTGAATTCTTCGCTGTTAACACCGACGCCCAGGCGTTGCGTAAAACGGCCGTTGGCCAGACCATCCAGATTGGTAATGGTATTACCAAAGGCCTGGGTGCTGGTGCAAACCCGGAAGTCGGTCGCAACGCGGCAGACGAAGACCGTGAAGCACTGCGTGCTGCCCTTGAAGGCGCAGACATGGTGTTCATCGCTGCCGGTATGGGCGGTGGTACGGGCACCGGTGCGGCTCCTGTAGTCGCTGAAGTCGCAAAAGATTTGGGTATCCTGACCGTTGCTGTCGTGACCAAGCCTTTCAACTTTGAAGGCAAGAAGCGTATGGCTTTCGCGGAGCAGGGTATCGCTGAGCTGTCCAAGCATGTGGACTCTCTGATCACTATCCCGAACGACAAGCTGCTGAAAGTGCTGGGTCGTGGGATTTCTCTGCTTGACGCATTCGGTGCTGCGAACGATGTTCTGAAAGGCGCAGTACAGGGTATCGCAGAGCTGATTACTCGTCCTGGTCTGATGAACGTCGACTTTGCCGACGTGCGCACCGTGATGTCCGAAATGGGCTACGCGATGATGGGCTCTGGCCTGGCGAGCGGTGAAGACCGTGCGGAAGAAGCGGCTGAAATGGCTATCTCTTCTCCACTGCTGGAAGATATCGATCTGTCTGGCGCGCGTGGTGTTCTGGTTAACATCACTGCAGGCTTCGATCTGCGTCTGGATGAGTTCGAAACCGTGGGTAACACTATCCGTGCATTTGCTTCGGATAACGCGACCGTGGTTATCGGTACTTCACTGGACCCGGACATGAACGACGAACTGCGTGTGACCGTTGTTGCCACCGGTATCGGTATGGACAAACGTCCAGAAATTACCCTGGTGACCAACAAGCAACAGCAGCAACCCGTGATGGATCGCTATCAGCAGCACGGTATGGCACCGTTGACGCAAGAGCAGAAGCCGGTCGCAAAAGTGGTGAACGACAATACGCCGCAAACCACCAAAGAACCGGATTATCTGGATATTCCAGCCTTCCTGCGTAAGCAAGCTGACTAAGAATTAGCTGGAAGTTGGGTATCTGCGCTCTTTGTGCTAAACTGGCCTGCCGAATGTATAGTACACTTCGGTTGGATAGGTAATTTGGCGAGATTATACGATGATCAAACAAAGGACACTTAAACGTATCGTTCAGGCGACTGGCGTCGGTTTACACACCGGCAAGAAAGTCACACTGACGTTGCGCCCTGCGCCGGCAAATACCGGGGTCATCTATCGTCGCACCGACTTGAATCCACCGGTTGATTTTCCGGCAGATGCCAAATCTGTGCGTGATACCATGCTCTGTACTTGCCTTGTCAACGAGCATGACGTGCGGATTTCAACGGTTGAGCACTTGAATGCCGCGCTGGCGGGCCTGGGTATCGATAACATTGTTATTGAAGTCGATGCGCCAGAAATCCCGATCATGGATGGCAGTGCTGCACCGTTTGTCTATCTGCTGCTCGATGCAGGGATCGATGAACTGAACTGCGCGAAGAAATTTGTGCGCATTAAAGAAACGGTTCGCGTTGAAGATGGCGACAAATGGGCTGAATTCAAGCCGTACAATGGTTTCTCGTTGGATTTCACCATCGACTTTAACCATCCGGCGATTGATGGCAGCAACCAGCGTTATGCCATGAACTTCTCTGCGGATGCGTTCATGCGTCAGATTAGTCGTGCACGTACTTTTGGTTTCATGCGTGATATCGAATATCTGCAGTCCCGTGGCCTGTGCCTGGGCGGCAGCTTCGATTGTGCCATCGTTGTTGACGATTATCGCGTACTGAACGAAGACGGTCTGCGCTTTGAAGACGAATTTGTTCGCCACAAAATGCTGGATGCTATCGGTGACCTGTTTATGTGTGGTCACAATATCATCGGTGCATTCACCGCGTTCAAATCAGGTCACGCACTGAATAATAAACTGCTTCAGGCAGTCCTGGCGAAACAAGAAGCCTGGGAATTCGTGACCTTCGAAGACGAAGCGGAACTGCCACTGGCATTCAAAGCACCGTCAATGGTTCTGGCGTAAGCCTGACCATTCTGTAAATTCGACTGGTAACCTGGTACTCTCTCCGTCCAGGGAGCCAGTCGTTTTTCTTTTATCCCTTTCTAAATAACATCCTTACGGTCTTCTTCGTCTCTCATCTCGTGCTAAGCCGCGCGATCGCTGCTTTCGTGACCATTTTTATCAACAGAACACCGTCATTCCTGCTGCTGTAGCACGCCATTAGTGGTACTATCTCAGCGCTTAAAAATTTTGACTGACGAGTAATAACGCAAGGTGGCAAGGTAGTGAGCGGAATACTGACGCGCTGGCGACAGTTTGGCAGACGATATTTCTGGCCGCATCTCCTGTTGGGGATGGTCGCGGCAGGATTCGGCTTGCCTGCGATTGCCAGTGGAACAGAAACTGTTCCGCCGACCAAAACCGCCAGCAGCCAGACCGCGACAACGAAAGTTAATTTCACCCATCTGGCGATGCTGGAAGGGAATCGCCGTCCGGCGTTTAGTGTCGATTACTGGCATCAACATGCTATCCGCACGGTTATTCGTCATCTCTCCTTCGCCATGGCGCCACAGGCTCTGCCAGTGGCTGAAACCAGCGAACCCCTGGAAGTGCATCATCTGGCACTGCTGGATACCCTGAATGCACTGCTGATGCGCGAAAGCCAGCCGCCTGCGATTGTCCGCTCGGTGGCTTACCGCACAGAACCTGAACCTCACACTGCTTTTTCTATCAATACCTGGGTCAGCCAGGTGCACGGCATTCGCGCCGGGCCTCACTCTCTTAGCTGAATAAAAACAACCTATTACTTAATGCTAAGACTCCGCTGAGCGGGGCGATTGAGATTTTAATTATGCTTATCAAATTATTAACGAAAGTTTTCGGTAGCCGTAACGACCGTACGCTGCGTCGTATGCGTAAAGCTGTCACCCAGATCAATGCCATGGAACCGGAGATGGAAAAACTCTCCGATGACCAACTGAAAGCCAAAACTCAGGAGTTTCGTGCTCGTCTGGAAAAAGGCGATACCGTTGAAAGCCTGATCCCGGAAGCGTTCGCCGTGGTCCGTGAAGCGAGTAAGCGTGTCTTCGGTATGCGTCACTTCGACGTACAGCTGCTCGGCGGCATGGTGCTGAATGACCGTTGCATCGCGGAAATGCGTACCGGTGAAGGTAAAACCCTGACGGCAACACTGCCTGCTTATGTTAACGCCCTGTCTGGTAAAGGCGTTCACGTGGTTACCGTCAACGACTATCTGGCCCAGCGTGATGCCGAAAACAACCGTCCGCTGTTCGAATTCCTTGGCATGAGTGTTGCGGTAAACATGTCGGGTATGCCTGCTCCAGCGAAGCGCGAAGCTTACGGAGCGGACATCACCTACGGCACCAACAACGAATATGGCTTTGACTACCTGCGCGACAACATGGCGTTCAGCCCTGAAGAACGCGTTCAGCGTAAACTTCACTACGCACTGGTCGATGAAGTGGACTCCATCCTCATCGATGAAGCCCGTACCCCGCTGATCATCTCCGGCCCGGCTGAAGACAGCTCCGAGATGTACAAGCAGGTCAACAAAATCATTCCAAACCTGATCCGTCAGGAAAAAGAAGACTCCGATACTTTCCAGGGCGAAGGTCACTTCTCCGTGGACGAAAAAGCCCGTCAGGTGAATATCACCGAACGTGGTCTGGTTTTGGTCGAAGAGCTGCTGGTGAGTGAAGGCATCATGGTAGAGGGCGAATCACTGTACTCGCCAGCGAACATCATGCTGATGCACCACGTAACCGCTGCGCTGCGCGCCCATGTGCTGTTTACTCGTGACGTCGACTACATCGTTAAAGACGGCGAAGTCATTATCGTCGATGAGCACACCGGTCGTACCATGCAAGGTCGTCGCTGGTCTGATGGCCTGCACCAGGCAGTTGAAGCCAAAGAAGGCGTGGACATCCAGAACGAAAACCAGACTCTGGCCTCCATCACCTTCCAGAACTACTTCCGTCTGTATGAAAAACTGGCCGGGATGACCGGTACCGCAGATACTGAAGCGTTTGAATTCAGCTCCATCTATAAGCTGGACACTGTGGTTGTGCCAACGAACCGTCCGATGATCCGTAAGGACATGCCGGATCTGGTCTACATGACCGAAGCGGAAAAAATTCAGGCCATCATCGAAGATATCAAAGAGCGTACCGCTAAGGGCCAGCCCGTGCTGGTGGGTACCATCTCTATCGAGAAATCTGAAGTTGTTTCCCACGAGCTGACCAAAGCGGGCATCAAGCACAACGTGCTGAACGCCAAATTCCACGCCAGCGAAGCGGATATCGTTGCTCAGGCGGGTTATCCGTCCACCGTAACCATCGCCACCAATATGGCGGGTCGTGGTACGGATATTATGCTGGGTGGTAGCTGGCAGGCTGAAGTGGCTCAGCTTGAAGAGCCAACAGAAGAACAAATCGCAAAAATCAAAGCAGACTGGCAGGTTCGCCACGACGCAGTTCTGGCGGCAGGCGGTCTGCATATTGTCGGTACCGAGCGTCACGAATCTCGTCGTATCGATAACCAGCTGCGTGGCCGTTCTGGTCGTCAGGGTGATGCCGGTTCTTCCCGCTTCTACCTGTCGATGGAAGATGCCCTGATGCGTATCTTTGCCTCTGACCGTGTGTCCGGCATGATGCGTAAACTGGGGATGAAGCCAGGCGAAGCTATCGAGCACCCATGGGTGACCAAAGCGATTGCCAACGCGCAGCGTAAAGTGGAAAGCCGCAACTTCGATATTCGTAAGCAACTGCTGGAATACGATGATGTTGCTAATGACCAGCGTCGTGCTATCTACACCCAGCGTAACGAACTGCTGGACGTGTCTGATGTGAGCGAAACCATCAATAGCATTCGTGAAGACGTGTTCAAAGCAACCATCGATGCGCACATTCCGCCACAGTCTCTGGAAGAAATGTGGGATGTCGAAGGCCTGCAGGAACGTCTGAAAAACGATTTCGATCTCGACCTGCCAATCAAAGAGTGGCTGGACAAAGAGCCGGAGCTGCATGAAGAAACGCTGCGTGAGCGTATTCTGCAAAGCGGCGTAGAAGTGTATCAGCGTAAAGAAGAAGTGGTTGGCGTCGAAATGATGCGTCACTTCGAAAAAGGCGTGATGCTGCAGACCCTGGATTCCCTGTGGAAAGAGCACCTGGCGGCAATGGACTACCTGCGTCAGGGTATTCACCTGCGTGGCTATGCGCAGAAAGATCCGAAGCAGGAGTACAAACGTGAGTCGTTCGCGATGTTTGCGGCGATGCTGGAATCACTGAAGTATGAAGTGATCAGCACCCTGTGCAAAGTTCAGGTCCGCATGCCGGAAGAAGTGGAAGCGATGGAAGAGCAGCGTCGTCAGGAAGCTGAGCGTCTGGCACAGATGCAGCAACTCAGTCATGCTGATGACGACACCGCTGCAGCACAATCGCTGGCCGCTGAAACTGGCGAGCGCAAAGTGGGTCGTAACGATCCGTGCCCTTGCGGTTCCGGTAAAAAATACAAGCAGTGCCACGGCCGTATTGCCTGATAACTGCTGGCAATAAAACACAAAGGGCGCTGATAACAGCGCCTTTTTTATGGAGTGAAGACAATGAAAATCCTGCAAATCTCTACCGGTATTCTTCGCAACGCAGCCGGCGAAATCTTTATTACTCAGCGCGCCCCTGATGCGCATATGGCTAATATGTGGGAATTCCCCGGCGGGAAAATTGAAGAGGGTGAGTCGCCAGAAATCGCACTGGCACGTGAACTGTTTGAAGAAGTCGGTGTGTTGCCAGAATCCGCGATGCTGTTCGACAAACTTGAATACCAGTTCCCCGACAGACACATCACGCTGTGGTTCTGGCTGGTTGATAGCTGGCAGGGCGAACCGTGGGGGAAAGAAGGGCAGCCAGGGCGCTGGGTCGCGCAGAAAGATCTGTTGGCAGAAGAGTTTCCTCCTGCCAACGAGCCGGTTATCGCGAAGCTTCTCGCAGAGGCTTAAGGCTGCTCTTCGCTCCAGTCATCACTTTCTGACAGATCGCCAGAGCTTGGGATCCGCTTCTCTTCGGCGGCCCATTCGCCTAAATCGATCAGCTGACAGCGTTTACAGCAGAAGGGGCGAAAGGGACTTTCTTCGCCCCAGACAACGGTTTTGCCACAGGTTGGGCAGTTGACGGTGGTGACATCGCTCATCATTATTCCTTAGCAGCAGGCCAGTTCGAAATCCAGACGTTCTGGCACAAGGCCATTTTCACTGTCCAGCGGCATAAAACGAATCGCAAAACGGCTCTTATGACCTGAAATTTGCGGATAGAGTTGATCGTCCAGTGCCAGTTGCAGGCGCAGCAAATCAGCATCTTCGCCGTTGTCCTGGAAGAAGCCGTTCAGGCTGGTTTGCTTGCGGAAAGGTGAGGAGTTACGCACTAAATCGAGGATCAGGTTAAGCGCTTGATTCAGCGGCTCAAGGCTTTCCAGCCAGTAAGTGACCTGTGCATCACGCTGTGATTGCGATGAGTGCAGCCAGGTATGCAGTGTGGGAAGGTCGAAGCTACAGCAGCCACCGGGAATGCTCAGACGCTGGCGCACCAGAGCGATAAGCCGGTCTTCTCGCAGAAGCTGACCTATACGTGGGGCGGACATCAGAATGGAACTGCTTTGTTTCAACTGCAACCGCAGCGCTTCAATACGATCGATATCAACGCCCGGCACTTCATCCCATTGCTTCAGTTTGCGTTGCTGACGCTCAAGCTCTTTAAGCAGCTCAGTGCGAACCTCTCCACGTTCGAACACATCCAGCAAATCCCCGACGTTGCGAAAAAAATGCAATGCGCTGGCATGATCTCTGACCGGCAAATTGCAGTTCAGTTGCTGCACGAGAAATTCAATTCGCAGCCAGGTGCGCATTTTCTCGTTCAGGGGATGTTCAAAAAGGACGTGGGTGTGCATTACAATTTTTCCTGTGAATCGGCCTGCCGTGCCAGTTTCAGATAGCTGGCGTGCAGGCGGGCAACATCCAATGCGAGTGCATCTGGTGCGCCGTTGTTATCAATGACGTCGTCCGCTACGGCAAGACGCGCTTCGCGCGTTGCCTGAGCGGCAAGGATCTGTTTTGCATGCTCTTCAGAGACGGAGTCTCTTTGCATGGTACGCTGGAGCTGTGTTTGAGGAGATACATCAACCACCAGCACTCGGTCTGCTTTTTCCCAGAGCTTATTCTCCACCAACAGCGGAACGACCCACAGCACGTAAGGCGATGTCGCTTGCTGCATTTGGCGCTGCGTTTCTTGTTGAATCAACGGGTGAAGCAGGGCGTTCAACCAGGATTTTTCCGTGTCGTTAGCGAAAATACGCTCCCGCAACAGACGCCGATTCAGGCTGCCGTCGGTAAGGCGCATCCCGGAACCAAAGCGATCAACAATAGCCTGTAATGCGGGAGTGCCAGGTTCGACCACTTGTCGGGCAATCACATCGGCATCAATAACGTTAACACCCAGGTCGGCAAAAGCGTTTGCGACGGTGGTTTTCCCGCTGCCAATGCCTCCTGTTAACGCGACTGTATACCTCATGTTACTGCTTCCTGTGAAGAATAATGACTGCATATCAATGGGTTATTTCTGACGCTTTTCGCCACGCTGATGAGACATGTTAACGCCGCTGTTCACCAGGTAAATTTGTACGATTGTAGCGTAAAAAAAGTGAAAATCGCAGTCTTGCGCAGGGTTCATTAGTGCGTATGATAACGTCACTGGAGTTGTGCTTAGTCCCTTTTTGCCTCGAACCCCAGGAATCCGCACATGCGTATTGAAGAAGATTTGAAGTTAGGTTTTAAAGACGTTCTCATCCGCCCTAAACGCTCTACCCTCAAAAGCCGTTCCGACGTTGAACTGGAACGCGAATACACCTTCAAGCACTCAGGAAAGACCTGGTCTGGCGTACCGATCATCGCCGCCAATATGGACACCGTGGGCACCTTTGCCATGGCCAAAGCGCTTGCAGCCTTCGGCATCCTGACCGCTGTCCACAAGCATTACTCCGTTGAAGAGTGGAGTGCATTTGCTCAGAGCGTTTCTGCCGATGTACTCAAGCATGTGATGGTGTCTACCGGTACCTCTGATGCGGATTTCGAGAAAACTAAGCAGATCCTGAATCTGAATCCAGCCCTCAATTTTATCTGCATTGATGTGGCAAACGGCTACTCAGAACATTTCGTTCAATTTGTCACAAAAGCACGTGAAGCCTGGGCCGATAAGACTATCTGTGCCGGTAACGTGGTAACCGGTGAAATGTGCGAAGAACTGATTCTGGCTGGTGCGGATATCGTTAAAGTCGGTATCGGTCCGGGCTCCGTCTGCACCACTCGCGTGAAAACCGGCGTGGGCTATCCACAGCTTTCTGCGGTGATCGAATGTGCCGATGCGGCGCACGGTCTTGGCGGCCAAATCGTCAGCGATGGCGGTTGCACCATGCCGGGTGATGTGGCGAAAGCCTTCGGTGGTGGCGCAGATTTCGTGATGCTCGGCGGTATGCTGGCGGGCCACGAAGAGAGCGGCGGTACCGTGGTAGAAGAGAACGGCGAAAAATTCATGCTGTTCTACGGCATGAGCTCTGAGTCCGCGATGAACCGTCACGTTGGTGGCGTTGCACAGTATCGTGCTGCGGAAGGCAAAACCGTGAAGCTGACGCTGCGTGGTCCGGTGGAAAACACCGCTCGCGATATCCTCGGCGGTCTGCGTTCTGCCTGTACTTATGTTGGTGCATCTCGCCTGAAAGAGCTGACCAAACGTACGACCTTTATTCGCGTACAGGAACAAGAGAACCGCGTGTTCAACAGCCTGTAATGTGAACAATGGCTGGTGCAGTTTTTGCGCCAGCCGTTATCCCGCCCCGCCGATTGCATCCCCCAAATGAAAAATAGGCAGATACATCGCCACGACCAGCGTGCCGATAATGATGCCTGTCACCAGTAGCATCACTGGCTCTAACAACGTTGCCAGATTCTCTGCCTGCTGATTGGTTTGCTGGCTGTGATAGTTCGCCAGATTTTCCAGCATCTTATCCAACGACCCCGACACTTCACCGGTTCTCACCAGCTGTTTGCATAGCGGCGTAAAAATGGGGCTTTTCGCCATGGCTTGCCAGATGGCGCTACCTTGTGCCACAGAATCACTGGTCTGGCGAATGACATTGCGCCACCAGGGGCAGCTAAGGGTTTTCTCTACACTTGCCAGCCCCTGTAAAAAAGGAATGCCCGCATTCTGTGTGAGCGCCAAAACCGTGTAGATCTGGCTCAGCATTTGCCCACGAATCAGGCCGGAAAATACCGGCAGTTTCAGCAGTAGACGAGGGCGAAGCATTTGCCAGCGAGGGCTGCGTTTAAGCAATGGACGCAGTAAAAGAGGCAAGAAGGCCATCGCAACAATAAGCGGTAAGCCTCGTTGTACAGCTGAGGACATTGCCATCACCATCTCAGTCAACAAGGGCAAAGGCGTGTTGAAGGTTCGGTAAATGGCGGCAAATTCCGGCAGAACAAAACCGCTCATCCCGATAACGACCACCACGGCCAACAGCAAAATAATCAGCGGGTAGCGCAGGGCTTTTTTCACTTTTTGGCTCAACGCGTGTTGCCTCTGCTGCTGGCGCGCCAGATGAAAACAGCAGTAATCCAGTTTTCCGGTCATCTCTCCCGCATGGATCATTGCCGGATATAGCGGGGCAAAGGCCTCGGGCCATCGCTGTAACGCTACGGAGAGAGATTCCCCCTGAGCCAGACTACGAGCCAGATCTTGCAGCAATGCCTGCCATTGTGGGCTGGGATGTTGCTCTGCCAGTAGAGATAACCCTTCTGAAAGTGTCAGCCCGGCTTGCAGCAGTGTGGCGAGTTGCTGCACGAATTCGCTGCAGTATTGCGCCTGCCAGTGAGACTTTTTTACCGCGCTGCGTTTTAACGTCAGGGGATAAACCCCCTCTTGCTGAACTTGCTGCAGGGCCGTCATTTTCGTGTCCGCCCACACACAGCCCTGTGTTGTGACGCCCAGCGGTGTCACCCCTCGCCATTGCCACAACTGCTTACCCGGCATGCGGCAAGCCTATGACTCTTAGCAACTCTTCCACACTCGTCTGGCCTTGTCGGACACTCTCATAGCCATGCTCGAACAGCGTCATCATTCCCGTATCACGAGCGATCTTTTCGATTTCCTCCGGGCTTGCTCCGCTGATAATCGCCTGTTTCAGCGGCGGTGTGATAAGCAACACTTCGAACAACGCCAGCCGTCCGTGATAGCCGTGGTAACAGCGATTACAGCCAGGGGCATTCCAGTGCGGCAGCGGTGTGCGACAGAGAGCAGTTGGCAAAATCGATGAATAGCCTTCCTGTTTGCGGCAATGCGGACAAAGGCGGCGTACCAGGCGTTGAGCAATGACCACCTGAAGGGCGGAGGAAATCATCCAGCGTGCTACGCCCATTTGCTGGAGTCGAATCAGTGTTTCAGTCGTCGAATTGGTATGCAGCGTCGAGAGCACCAGGTGCCCGGTTTGCGCCGCTTTTATTGCAATCTCCGCCGTTTCAGCATCTCGAATCTCACCAACCATCACGATGTCAGGGTCCTGGCGCAGCAGCGCACGAAGGACATTCTGAAACGTCAGGCCAGCCCGGCTGTTAATCTGTGTCTGATTAATCCCCTGAAGCGGGATTTCTACCGGGTCCTCCACGCTACAAATGTTGATCTCCGGGTGATTACGTAATTGCAATGCGCTGTAAAGCGTCACCGTTTTTCCGCTGCCGGTCGGCCCGGTGACCAGAATTAAGCCTTGGGGTTGTTTAAGAGAAAGCTGAAATGCCGCAAGCTGTGCAGCACTCATGCCCAATGCTTTGACATCCAGCGCCTGTTTCACCTGATGCAAAAGGCGAAGGACGACTTTTTCGCCACCCCGGCAGGGAAGCGTAGCGATACGAAATGAGACGTTATTTCCGCCGATATCCACGCTAAATTGCCCGTCCTGCGGTAAGCGGCGTTCGGCAATATCCAGGCTGCCCAGAACTTTGAGTCTGGCAATAAGCGGTGCACTGAGCGTCGGTGAAAAATTTGGCAGCGCATGAAGGACGCCGTCCACCCGTAAACGCACTCGCAGGTGTTCTCCGTCAGGTTCGAAATGGATATCCGATGCCCGTTGTTGCAGCGCCTGCTGGAAGGTCTGGTTCAGCAACTCCACCACGTTGCCGTTATCATCGCGAGCAGCGGGTAAATGCGTTTCCTGCGAGATGTGCAGATACTGGTCCATTTGGGGCTGATCCCAACACTCAATATCAATCCGCTTTTGTGTCGAAAAGCGCAATGAATCCATGAGTTCAGTTGGCGGATCGCCCACGATGGCGATATTGAGCACTTGCTCACTGCTGCGGAGGACAACGGCGTGATAACGCTGGCAGAGAGTCGATATCTGTTCATGCTTCATCTTTTCGCCCTCAGTTACCGTCAAACCTGAAGACGTCTTCACAGGCCTGCTTTAATGCACTGTCGCTGGCAAGCGTGCAGGTGCGTTGCCATCCGGTAATGCCATTGGCCGTGTCCCAGTTTGGTTTTAACGTCACGCTTAACCCGTTGAGGCTTTCCTGCCCTGTCAGGGTTACCGTGCCTTGCGCCACGTCCATTCCGGAGACATATCGGCTGGTTGCGGGCGCGGGAATGCCATTTGTGCCGCCGTCGCAGGACGTTATGCCGCCATGATCCAGGGCACAGAGCTCAATGGCCGTTCGGTATGGCATAAAGGTTTGCAGCATGTCCGTAAGGGCCGCTTTGCGCAGGTAGTTCTGGTAAGCCGGAATGCCGATAGCGCTCAGAATGGCAATGATGCCGATGACCACCATCAGCTCAATCAGGGTAAATCCTTGTTCTCTGTTCATCACTGGCTCCTTGGTTAGCGGGAGCACTTTGGCAGCAGAGAAACAGCATGACGAAGGGTTTTGATTGAAAGCAGAAGGGCGCTTCCAGAGTGTTTTATCGGCTTGCGATGCGTTGCGAAATTTTGCGAAGGGGATCGTAATCCCCTTCAGGTTTGAGGTGTTACTTAAAGCGCATGGAGAGGTCGAGGGCACGCACGTGTTTGGTCAGCGCGCCGACCGAAATGTAGTCCACACCGGTTTCTGCAAATTCGCGAATAGTGTCGAACGTGACGTTGCCGGACACTTCGAGGCGAGCCTGACCGTCGGTGATTTTTACCGCTTCACGCATCTGCCCGGTGTTGAAGTTATCGAGCATGATGATGTCAGCCCCGGCCTTCAGCGCTTCCTGCAGCTCTTCCAGGGTTTCGACTTCGACTTCAACCGGCACGTCCGGGTGGAGCCAGAAGGCTTTTTCAACCGCCTGGCGTACGGAGCCGGAAGCGATGATGTGGTTTTCTTTAATCAGAAACGCATCGGATAAACCCAGACGATGATTCGCGCCGCCGCCGCACAGAACTGCATATTTTAGGGCAGTTCTGAGGCCTGGCAGAGTTTTGCGGGTATCAAGCAGTTGGGTGTTTGTGCCTTCGAGCAGTTCAACATAGCGACGAACTTCACTGGCAACACCGGAAAGCGTTTGAATAAAATTGAGTGCCGTCCGTTCGCCGGTCAGCAATACACGGGAAGGGCCTTTCAGTTCAAACAACGGCTGGTTGATGCTCAGCACATCGCCATCTTCCACATGCCAGGTGAGGCTGACATCGTCACCGGCGAGCTGAATAAACACTTCTTCTACCCAGCGCTTTCCGCAGAATACGCCTGCTTCACGGGTGATCACCACCGCGTGAGACTGCGTATCTTCGGGCAGCAATTGTGCCGTGATGTCGTTTGCGGCGCTGACTTCACCGCCCAGGTCTTCACGCAGCGCATGCGCCACTGCAGCAGGAATATCAAGGTTAATACGTTCCAGCAGCGCGTCACGACGATGCTCAGGATTGTAGTGGCGAGGCGGCATGATAAAACTCCAAATGGTAAGGAATCATAAGTTATAAACATGCTACTCTGAACCGGATTTCAGCACCATACATTAAGGAGAGCCCGCATGCAGTTACACGGTGGGTGGCTGGATAATGCCCGACGCGTGCCGTCGCCGCATCATGATTGCCGCCCGGATGATGAAGCCCCCACGTTGCTGGTGGTGCACAATATCAGCCTGCCGCCCGGAGAATTCGGCGGTCCCTGGATTGATGCACTATTCACAGGAACAATCGATCCTGATGCTCATCCCTTTTTTGCCGAGATTGCCCACCTGCGGGTTTCTGCACACTGCCTGATTCGCCGGGATGGCGAAATCGTCCAGTACGTTCCTTTCGATAAACGCGCCTGGCATGCTGGGGTGTCGTCGTATCAGGGGCGTGAAAAATGTAATGATTTTTCGATTGGCATTGAGCTGGAAGGCACCGATACTTTAGCCTATACCGACCAACAATATCAGCAGCTTGCGGCCCTGACCCGCGTGCTTGTCTCGGCTTATCCGGCCATTGCCCGCCACATGACCGGACACAGTGATATTGCTCCAGTGCGCAAAACAGACCCCGGCCCGGCATTCGACTGGCCACGTTTTCGCGCACTGGTGAGCCAACCGTCAGATAAGGAGATGACATGACGCTGTTTACCACGCTACTGGTGCTGATTGCCGAGCGTTTGTTTAAACTCGGTGAACACTGGCAGCTTGATCACCGGCTGGAAGTGCTGTTCCGTCGGGTTAAACGCTACTCTTTTTCCGTCACGCTGCTGATGACGATTATCGCGATGGCGATTGTCTGGCTGTTGACCCGCGCGTTACACGGCCTGCTATTTAATGTGCCGCTGCTGGTGGTGTGGATCTTGCTTGGCCTGCTGTGTATTGGTGCGGGTAAAGTGCGGCTGCATTATCACGCCTATCTGAAAGCTGCGTCGCGCGATGATGCCCATGCTCACGATGCCATGGCGAGCGAGCTGACGCTGATTCATGGTGTGCCGCCAGGCTGCGATGAACGTGAATATCTGCGCGAGTTGCAAAACGCGCTGCTGTGGATCAACTTCCGTTATTATCTGGCGCCGTTGTTCTGGTTTGTCGTCGGCGGCCCTTTAGGCCCGGTCACGTTGATGGGTTATGCATTTTTGCGCGCCTGGCAGAGCTTCCTTGCACGCTATCAAACCCCACGCGATCGCCAGCAATCGGGTGTAGATGCCATTCTCCATGTGCTGGACTGGGTTCCGGTGCGCCTTGTCGGCGTGGTGTATGCGTTGATTGGCCATGGTGAAAAAGCGCTGCCGGCGTGGTTTGCTTCCCTTGGCGACCGCCACAGTTCGCAATACCAGGTTCTGACACAGCTGGCGCAGTTCTCGCTAGCGCGTGAGCCGCACGTTGATAAAGTGGCGACACCAAAAGCGGCGGTCTCGATGGCGAAGAAAGCGTCATACCTGACGGTAGTGATTATGGCGCTGCTGACGATTTACGGGACGCTGGTGTAGCCAGCGCTGCCGGATGGCGCTGACGCTTATCCGGCCTACACCATTTATCGGGTTTGGTAGGCCGGGCAAACAACGTGCCGCCCGGCATTCAGCTCAGCTCTCAACCGTAAACTGGGTGTAAACTCCTGCACCTGCCCACTTCGAAGGCTGGTCCGCCGCAGCAAACAGCCCCAGTTTTGCGCCGACCCATTTGCCTTTTCCTGCCGCGAAGCAAGGTGTGACTGGCTGCCAGTCGCAGCCGTTTTCACCATACTGAAAAGTACATAATCCGCCTGCTTTTACCTCGACTCTAAGCCAAAGCGGGCAGTTTAACGGCCAGACGGCAATGTCATGCTGCTGCTGATGCAGCACACCGGTATCGCTCATCCACGCGGCGATCAGCTCGATTTTACCTTGCCCCTCGTGCTGTGAAAGCGCCAGCGCCGCATAGCGTTCGCCATAAATGATTAAGCCGCTCATTTCTCCCGGATGGTGAAAATCTGCTTGCAGACAGGTGGTCGCGCTGAACTTTCGCGCCGGGAATTTTTGTAATAGCAGATTGGGCTGGAGGTAGAGCGCCTGTTCGCCGTTATATTCGGGCACTGGCTGACAGCTTAGCCGCAGGGCATTGGTGGCTGGCTCCAGCCAGTTCGGCTGCGGCTGAGCCTGCCACTGCCATTGTTTTCCGGGGTGCCCGCTGGCGAAGTCATCGCTGGTTTGCGGCTGACGAAAACCTTGTGGCTGTTGGGCCACCGATGGCATCAGGTGTTCACTCACCGGTTGGCCTGGCTCGTCGGGAGAGCGCTGTTCACCGATAAGCGGCCAGCCATCGGCCTGCCAGCTCATGGGCTGCAGGTGGACAAGGCGTCCGTAGAGATCGGCATCCTGAAAATGCATGAACCAACACTCTGCATTTGCCAGTTCGACAAACCCACCTTGATGAGGACCGTTAACTCGGGTTTCTCCTTGCTGGAGCACCACCCGTGTCTCCCATGGCCCTTGTAGCGCACGGGCACGCAAGACCGTCTGCCAGCCGGTTTCGACGCCGCCAGCCGGAGCAAAGATGTAATACCAGCCGTGCTTTTTGTAGAGTTTTGGCCCTTCGAGGGTCGGATTATCCAGCGTGCCGTCATAAATAATCAGCCCTTCGTCCAGTAACGAGCGACCATCTGGTGACATCTCCAGGAGCTGTAACTGATGTTTTCTGCCACTGCGGCTATGGGCAAAAGCATGAACCAGCCACGCGCGCCCATCGTCATCCCACAGCGGACAAGGATCTATCCACCCTTTGGCCTGTTTGACACAATGCGGTGCGCTCCAGCTGCCGCGAGGATCGCTGGCGCAGGACATAAAAATGCCTTCATCAGGGGTGCTGAAAAAGACCCAAAACTTACCGTCATGATAGCGAATAGAGGGGGCCCAGACGCCCTTGCCCGGCTGCACACTGTCGTAGACCGGAAGATTAAAGGTGGAAAATACGTGGTTGATAAGGCTCCAGTTGACTAAATCCTTTGAGTGCAGGACGGGCAGGGCAGGAAAATGGTTAAAACTGGAAGCCACCAGATAAAAATCATCCCCTACGCGGACGATATCTGGATCAGAATAATCAGCATGGATTACGGGGTTTTGATAATAACCGGGGCGTGCCGCGTGATTAGCCATGATGATTTCCTCCGACCGCGGGCAACGGTTGATTGGGTTTTTTAACCAGCAAAGGGGATTCTTGTTCCGTATTGTTGCTTTCTGCCTGCTGCCGCTGTGCCAATTCTCGCTGGATTTTGCCCATCATGGTGTCGTCGAGCGTATAAAAACGGCTCAGCCAGTAAAGAATAAAATAGGAGAGAGAAGGACCGAGGGTTAATAAGCCGATAATTCCATGGGTGGCGAGCGCCGTTTGCGCCGGGACGCCTGCTTGATACCCGAACCAGCCGAGAGAAAACCCAACAAAAGCACCGGCTACCGCCATGCCCATTTTTAAGGCAAATAAGTTGCCGGAAAAAGAGAGGCCGGTTATCCGGCGGCCAAATTTCCACTCCCCGTAGTCGGCTGCGTTGGCCATCATATTCCATTTAAAAGGCTGGTACATTTGATGGAAAAAGCCCACCAGAAAATAGAGCGGAAAGACCACCGCCAGCCAGGTGGGAGGCACAAAAAACATCACCACCCCGATAACCACTAACAGTAAGTTAATATTTTTAAACAGGGAGACCGCGCGATAACGCTGCGCTAAATAGCCAGCGGCGAGACTACCGATAATGGTGCCCACGACGCTGGTGGACACAAAAGCTGATTTCATGGCTGTCCCTGCGGCGCTTTCTATTCCACCCAACATCAGATAAGTCGCGTAGTAGAGCGTGGCGGCGCTGCGCATTACGCCAGCCATGCTGGAAAAGAAGGTGATGACAGCCACGATGCGCCACTGATCGTTCGCCAGCAAAATGCGCAGATCGCCGATCATACTGTGATGGGTTTCGCTGGCAGGACGCACTCGTTCGGAAGTGCTGAAAAAACAGAAAAAAAGCATCACGACAGCCAGGGTGCCCATGATCGCCATGGTGGCCTGAAAGCCGAACTGTTTATTTTCTTTGCCAAGCCAGTCGACCAAAAATAAGGTGGCAACCGACACGACCAATCCGGCCAGCGAGGAAATCGTAAAGCGATAGGATTGGGCGGATAAGCGATCTTTTTCATCCGTGGTGATCACGCCGCCAAGCGCGCAGTAGGGAATATTGATAAAGGTGTAGCACAGCATTAATAAGGTGTAGGTAATGTAGGCATACAGCAATTTACCGGATGCGCCAAATTCCGGCGTTGTGAAGGTGAATACCGCCAGTACCGCATAAGGAACGGCGAACCAGATTAACCATGGACGAAAATGGCCCCACCGGGTGCGGACCCGGTCGGCTAGCAGCCCGGTTAACGGATCGGTAATCGCATCGAGTACGCGGGTGACCAGAAACATGGTCCCAACCGCTGCCGCCGACAGCCCATAAATATCGGTATAAAAATAGGTTAAAAACATCGTTACTGAGGAATAGACAATGCCGCAGGCAGCATCGCCCATGCCAAAGCCAATTTTTTCGGCAATGGACAATCTCTTTGCTGTGCTCATTTTATCTCCAGCCTTTGAGTGTGGTGTTTTTTTACTCTATGGACCGGGGGGTTATTGCGCCATTGTGATATTTGGTCCGATCGTTATGTTTTTTATCAACTGAGGAAGTTGTCACATAACAGGGCTAAATTGGTCTGACAGACTTCAGGATATTCTGTATTTGTTCCGCTACAAATAAGTAACGCTCCTCATAAAAAGGAGCGCTATGGGCCATTTTACAAAGTATCCGCAGGCGGGATGCCAAAATCAGGCATCCCTTTTTCGTTCCAGCGAATCAGTTTTAAGCGCGTATGGCGGTTTGGATCGTAGAGCGGATCGCCTTCAATCTCGGTGTAATTTCTCGCGTGGTAGACCAGCACATCTTCCCCTTCCGGTGTTACCGTGAAGCTGTTATGTCCCGGCCCATACTGGCGGTTTTCATAGCTGGTGGTGAACACCGGCACCTGTGATTTGTGCCAGTTGCTGGCCTGCATCGGGTCCGCATCGAGGTCTATCCACAGCAGCCCCATGCAGTAGTTTTCGTCGGTGGCACTGGCGGAGTAGCTGACAAATAGCCGGTTTCCATGAACCACCACTGCCGGGCCCTCATTAACCAAAAATCCACGACACTCCCAGTCAAACTCGGGTTTACTGAGCAGTATCGGCGGGCCTTTCAGCGTCCATGGGTTTTCCAGTTCTGCCAGATAGAGATTAGAGTTTCCGGCAATATCTGGCGCTTTTTGCGCCCATAAATACCACTGTTTTCCCTGGTGGCGGAAGGTGGTGGCATCCAGCGCGAAGGTATCAAACGGCGTTTTTACCTGACCTTTTTCAACCCATGATCCGCTGATTGGGCACTCATCCGTGCAGGCTAGCGCAAACATGCGATGCTGGAACATGCCGAGTTTGTCGAGGTCGTGCGTATGCGTGGCAGCGAAGTAGATAACCCATGTTCCGTCGATGTTGTGCAGTTCTGGTGCCCAGATAAGCTGACTCATCGGCCCGGTATCTGGTTTTCTCCACACCACAACAGGCTCTGCATCGCGTAATCCTTCAAGTGTGGCCGCCCGGCGAATCTCCAGACGGTCGTACTCCGGCACGGAAGCGATAAAGTAGTAATTCTCTTGGTGACGCAGAATAAAAGGGTCTGCGCGCTGTTCAATAAAAGGGTTCGGCCATGCGGTCATTGTGGTTTCCTTATCAGTTCTGCCTGTGCCTGATAGTCGCTCAGTTCGCGGTAATTCTGGCGGCGTTTTTCCAGATCGCTCTGGATCTGTTTCATCAGTTCGCGGTCAACTTTTAGTAAGCGCACCACGCCTGCGGTGATCAGATAACCCACGCCTGGGATCACGCTAAACAGCAGTACAATGCCGTTGATCGCCTGCGCGCTTTGCGCTTTCGCACCTGCGTCGTAACCGTACCAGGAAAGCAGAAAGCCCACCATTGCCCCTGCGACAGCCAGCCCAACTTTGAGGAAGAACAGGTTTCCAGAGAAGCTGATCCCGGTGATGCGTTTCCCGGTTTTCCACTCGCCGTAATCATCCACGTCAGCCATCAGCGACCAGTGCAGCGGGGAAGGGATTTGATGCAGGATGTTGAGCAGGAAGTAGAGCACCATAATCATCATGGTGGCTTTCGGGTCGAAGAAGTAGAACGCGCAGGAGAACACCGCCAGCGTGATATTCGTCCAGAAGAATACTTGCAGCTTGCACCAGCGATCGGTGAGGACTTTCGCCAGCATACTGCCGATCATCATCCCCACCACGCCAAGGCTGATAAACAGCGTGGCGAAATGCGTGCTTTGCTGCATGACCCACGTCACGTAATACATGGTTGCCGCCATACGGATAAAGCCGGGGCAGACGTTACTCAACGTCAGCAGCAGGATGCGCACCCACTGGTCGTTTTTCCACACGTCTTTCAGGTCGCGCTTCAGTTCGTCATTGGTTTGTACTGCCGGGCGTACGCGCTCGCGCACGGTAGCGAAACAGAACAGGAACATGCACATGCCGATAAACGCCAGCACGGTCATCGCCATTTGATAGCCTTTGGCTTTGTTATCGCCACCAAACCAGTCGGCCATGGGCAGTAAAGTGAGCGACAGCAACAGGGTGGCGATGCCGACCATCACGAAGCGATAAGACTGGCAGGCCACGCGCTCCTTCGGATCGTTGGTGATCACGCTGCCCAGTGAGCAGTAAGGAATGTTGATGGCCGTGTAAGTGATGGAAAGCAGGAAATAGGTGACGAACGCATAGATAACTTTGCTGCTGTAGCTCCATTCCGGGGTGGTGAACATCAGCACGCTGAACAGCGCGTAGGGGAAGGCAATCCACAGCAGCCATGGGCGGAAGCGGCCATATTTGCTGCGGGTACGGTCTGCCATTGCGCCCATAATCGGGTCGGTAACGGCGTCAATCACTCGAATGGAGAGCAGCAATACGCCCACCAGTGCCGGAGCCAGCCCGAAAATATCCGTATAAAAGTAGTTCACAAACAGCATGATGGCGCCAAAGATGATGTTGCACCCGGCGTCCCCCATGCCATAACCGATTTTTTCTCTGACCGTTAATTTGTTGTTTTCCATCGACGCGTCCCCGCAATGAGATATGCAGAAGATTATTCGCTCGCTAACGGAATATTGCGTTGCAGGAATGCGGTGATGACATGGACAAATCTGCTGTAGGCGGGAAAGTGTGAAGCAGGTAACAGGCTGCTGTAGCGGTTTTCAGCCGCTACAGCATGTGGAGAATTAGCGTAACTCGGTGGCCGGAACGAGCTGACGCGTTTTGCCATAGAGGATGGTTAAGATTGCCGGGACGCTAAACGCCACGATGATAGCAATCACCTCGTAAATCGCTTTTGAATCAGGCCCGCTGAACAACCCCAGTTCGAACACGTTCAGCACCGGCAGGAAACTGTAGGTTTTTACCCGCAGGAAACCGGTAATGGCTCCGCCGAGTGCGGCACCAATACAGCCAAAGATAAACAGCATGCGATACTTCAGGTTCACGCCATACAGCGCGGGTTCGGTGATACCGAAGAACGCTGAGATTGACGCGGAAATCGCCAACTGTTTGTCCTTCAGGTTGCGGGCGATGAAGATAGCGCCAAATGCTGCGCCAAACTGCCCCATCACTGCGGACATGAACATCGCCATCACCGTGTCATAGCCGTTAACCTGCATGTTGATTAGCGCAATCGGGATAATGCCCCAGTGCACGCCGAACACCACGAACAGTTGCCCAATCCCTGCCAACAGCGCGCCGGAAAGTACCGGGCTCAGGTTGTAAAGCCAGGTATAAGCGTTGGCAATGCCAATCCCGACATAATCGGCAATCGGGCCAATCACCGTGAAGACCACAAAACCGCAGACCAGCAGCGAGAGGCACGGAACGAACACCAGCGCCGCCACTTCCGGAATAACTTTCTTAAACCAGCGCTCGACGTAGCTCAGGAACCACACCGCAAAAATCGCTGGGATCACCGCCCCGCCGTAAATTTTCAGCGGGAAGGTGAGGTGGAAAATCTCAATGCTGTTTGGCGTGGCGGCATCGGTGAGGGGGAAAATCATCGCTGCGGTAAGTGCCAGTGCAGTGAAGCGGCTGGTTTTAAATTTGTCCGCAGCGGTCACCGCAATGAACAACGGCAGCATTACAAACACGCCGCTGGACAGCGCATTCAGCACCACGAACAGCCAGGATTTGGTGGAGATCAGATCCATGGTTTGCAACAACACCACCAGGCCTTTGACCACCCCGACGCCCGCCAGCACGCCGATATACGGGGTGAAAATAGCAGACAGCGTGGCGAGCAGACGATTAAACAGCGAGCTTTTGTGCGCCGGTTGTTCCACCGGAGCGCTGCCGCCGGGGAGCAACTCATTCAGCGCCGTAAAGACTTTCTCGACCCTGGGGCCAATGACTATCTGGAACTGGCTGCCGTTGTTGACCAGCTTTACCACTTCTGGCAACTGATAGAGCAGTTGCTCGTTGATTTTGCTTTCGTCCTGCAAATTCAGGCGCAGACGAGTCGCGCAATGCGTGGCGTGAACCACATTTTCCTTGCCGCCCACGGCGGTGAGGATCTGCTCTGCAACGTGTTTGAATTGAGTCGCCATAGTGAGGCACCTTCTGAGTGTGTAGGGTACAGGCAGTCGATCAGGCGTAATCGCCAGGTTTGGTTTTACTTTTCACAGCCACACCGAAGTCGGTGAAGATGCGCTGTGGCAGGTTGTTCCCTTTTCCTTCCGCGATGTGATGGGCGAGGATCTGGAACGGGATAATCATCAGTAACGGCAGGACGGTTTCCGGCACGTTCACATTAAGGGCCAGTGTGTGTGGATCGCTGCTGGCCCCTGGTGTGACGGTATAAACGTACTGCGTGTGACGCTGTTCATACTGGCGAAGCAGAGCCAGGCGCTCCTGGGCAACGCTCGGTACGTCGAGGAAAAACAGACGGTGCTGAGGGTTAATTTCGAAATAAGGGCCGTGCATAAACACTTCCATTTCAATGCCCTGAGAAGGCACGCGCACCGTTTCGGTAAACTTGGTCGCCATCTCCATGCACACGCCTACCGCCGGGCCGTAGCCGATGCTGGTGAAACGCGGGGAAGCAATCAGATCTGCCTGCCAGCGAGCGAAGAAAGATTCTGTGGTGTCGATAATCGCCGGAATCGCGTCAACGGCCTGGCGCAACAGGTTCAGTTCCTGTTGTTCGCGTGCATCATCAATCGCCTTCACCGCTTTTGCGTGACGTAAGCCCATCAACATCAGCGTCAGGATTGTCGCAACGTAGCCTTTGGTGACATAGCCCACACGCTCTTCGCCAATATCCAGCAGCACAAAGGTGTCGGCGGTTTTCGCCAGTTCGCTTTGTGGTTTGCTGGTCAGTCCTACCGTTTTCAGGGAATGCTGTTGCTTTAAGGTCGCCAGCGCATGCAACGTTGACGTGCTTTCCCCGCTTTGGGAAACGGCAATGACGGTGCGAATGAACGGGTTATGTTTTTCGAAATGCTCATAGTGAAACGGCTCAGCAATCGTGACGCGCAGGTCAGAAAGGCTTTCGATGTAGTATTTGGCGCTGACAGCAGCGTTGACGCTTGAACCAGTCGCCAGCAGCAGCCATTCGCTGTCGTCTTCGATTGCCGGGATGGCGGCAGGGTAGTTATCCAGAATTTTTGCGAGCGTCGCGCGCTCTTCGTGGATGTAAGTCATCATGGTCGGTTTCATCGTACCCTCTTTGTGCTGAAAACCTGAAAACGTTTTCAGTAAAATATGATCAGGGAAATCTAATGGTCAATTTTACGTACGAGGATCTGTGATGAGGATCTGAATAATTTGTGTGCGGGGCAGAGAAATGCCCGGCGGAGGACTGCCCGGCGGCGCTAACGCTTGCACGGGCCTACGAATGACGGTGGCGTCCTGTGGTAAGCCGGATAAGCGCAAGCGCCATCCGGCAAGGCATTCAGGCTGATTCGCCGGAAATGAGCAGAGGGGGAATGTCGAGAGATTCCGGCAATCTGTCCTGCAATAGCGTTATCATTTGATGGATCACCTGTTGACCTAAGACGTTGTTTTGATGATCTACCGTGGTCAGGCGCGGAATGGCGTATTCGCTGCCCGGGAAGTATTCACAGCTGGCGACGACAATGTGTTCCGGCACGTTCAGGTTGTTATCTTTCAGCGCGCGAATGGCACCTAGCGCAACACGGTCGTTAATTGCCAGCAGCGCTTGTGGCAGAGGGCGACCTGATTTCAGCAGTTTGTTGATAGCCTCATAGCCGTGTTGGGCGTAGAAGTTGGTTTCGATAACCTGCACGCTGTCAGCCTCAATACCAGCCTGTTTCAGCGTTTCACGGAATGCACTGACGCGCTGCCCGGTCATATAGACGCCCGGTGAGCCACCAATAAACGCGATATCGCGATGGCCTTTCTCCAGCAGATAACGGGTGATCATTTTCACGCAGTTCACCTGGTCGCGCAGGATACAGGTGTAGTCGTAATGCGCCAGTTTCCTTCCCACGACGATCACTGGCAGCGTGGCAATCAGCTTCTGCAAGCCTTCCAGATAGCCTTCAGGAATGTTTAGATAGTCAATGTTGCCGCCAAGAATGATCACGCCGTCAAGCTGACTGTCGACGATGGTACTGAAGATCTGATCTTCGGCAATCACCTGATTCGACTCGCTGCGCTTGTTCGCCGATTGGGTGTCGAACAGCACGATTTTGTAGCCCGCTTGCTGACAGGCTTTTTCGATTTGTTCCACGAGCGTGGCGAAGTAAGGGCTGGTGATATCTGAAACGACCACCGCGAGGGTCATGCTCTTGCGGGAAATCATGCTGCGGGCCATCAGATTAGGGCTGAAGTGGTGCTCGTCGATAACCTTCTGTACCTTTTCCCGGGTCTTATCAGACACCCAACTGTTGTTGTTCAGCACCCGTGAAACAGTCGCGATGGAGACGTTCGCCAGTTCGGCAATGTCTTTGATCGTCAGGTTCTTTTTCATCGGTGACACGGGTCCTTTTGTCGGCGGAAACCGTGGGATGGTACATCACTTTTGGCGGGGGAGAAACGCTCTGTACCCGCAATGGGATACAGAGCGTGGAGAGATTAAGCGCGAACGGCCTTCGCCCCTTTCTGTTTAATCATGTAGCCAATGCCGAGGATAACGATCCACGCCGGGATCAGGTACACGGAAATCGCCATACCTGGGGTCATCAGCATGATGATCAGCACCGCAGCCACGGTGAACAGGCAAATCCAGTTCCCCAGTGGATAGAACAGGGCAGGGAAGCGAGTGGTGACGCCCTGCTGCTGCTTGGCTTTGCGGAACTTCATGTGCGCGAGGCTAATCATCGCCCAGTTGATGACGAGGGCAGAAACAACCAGCGCCATCAGCAGGCCGAAGGCCGATTCTGGTGCCAGGTAGTTAATCAGCACGCACAGCGCGGTGAAGACGGCGGAAACCAGAATGGTGTTCACCGGCACGCCGCGCTTGTCGACTTTGGTCAGCGCTTTCGGGGCGTTGCCCTGCTGTGCCAGGCCAAACAGCATACGGCTGTTGCAGTACACGCAGCTGTTGTACACGGAAAGTGCAGCAGTCAGCACCACGATGTTCAGCGCGTTGGCAACGAAGGTATCACCCAGCTCATGGAAGATAAGCACGAACGGGCTGGTGTCTGCGGTAACGCGAGTCCATGGCAGCAGAGACAGCAGCACAGCCAGTGAGCCCACATAGAAAATCAGGATGCGGTAGATAACCTGGTTGGTCGCTTTCGGGATGCTCTTTTGCGGGTCATCGGCTTCGGCAGCAGTGATGCCGACGAGCTCAAGGCCACCGAAGGAGAACATGATGATGGCCATCATCATCACCAGCCCCTGGAGGCCGTGCGGCATGAAACCGCCTTGCTCCCACAGGTTGCGAACGGTGGCCTGCGAGCCGCCATGACCGCTGAACAGCAGCCAGCCGCCGAACAGGATCATCGCCACCACGGCCACCACTTTAATGATGGCGAACCAGAACTCCATCTCACCGAACACTTTCACGTTGGTCAGGTTGATGGCGTTAATGACGACGAAGAACACCGCCGCAGAAGCCCAGGTTGGGATCTCGGGATACCAGAACTGGATGTATTTGCCGACGGCGGTCAGTTCCGCCATAGCGACCAGCACGTACAGCACCCAGTAGTTCCAGCCGGAGGCGAAACCGGCAAAGTTGCCCCAGTATTTGTAGGCAAAGTGGCTGAAGGAACCGGCTACGGGCTCTTCGACCACCATTTCACCTAACTGACGCATGATCAGAAAGGCCACGAAACCTGCTATTGCATAACCCAGAATAATGCTCGGGCCTGCGGATTGAATAACGGAGGCGCTGCCCAGAAACAGGCCCGTTCCGATGGCTCCACCCAGCGCAATAAGCTGAATGTGGCGGTTTTTGAGGCCGCGCTTCAGTTCGTCGCCGTGCTGTTGACCTTCCATTTTGAAACCTCGTGAGTGATTGTTTTTTCTACGCTTTGGTTAAGCGCGTGTCATTATGAATTTCCGTTTCCTGTACATTATTTTTTACATCACGGAATGGTGAATCTTGCTTGGTAGTCTTCCGCAGGTTGAAGAATAGTGGTAAGCGCCAGTGAATGCACCTGCTTTATGAAGGGATGTCGACGAGTTGCATAAAAAGAAACCAAATGTAAATGCGCCAGCCCGGTGTCTTCCGCTGGTTTTATTCAACGCCTAACCGAAGCTTTTGAATGTTCATGCACTTTTTTGCCTGTTGAATCGGTTCAATGTGAAAAAGTTTGCGTTTCAGGAAGGTTAAATCTGCCTCTTTGTGGGTAAATGTGACATATGTGCAAAGTTACATTTCTGAAACGTGATTTCTGTAAGGTTGTTAAAAGATGCCGGGTTTACTGATTTCAATCAAAACCTGTATGGACAGAAGGTGAATACTTTGTTACTTTAGCGTCACGAACTATGAATTGGTAAGACCAATTGACTCCGGGTAAGTGGCTTGAGACAGGGAACCATGGCCTACAACAAAATCCGCCAACCAAAATTATCCGATGTGATTGAGCAGCAGCTGGAATTTTTGATCCTTGAGGGGACGCTGCGCCCCGGTGAAAAACTTCCACCTGAACGCGAACTGGCCAAACAGTTCGACGTTTCCCGTCCCTCTCTGCGCGAGGCGATTCAACGTCTCGAAGCGAAAGGGCTTCTGCTTCGTCGCCAGGGCGGCGGTACCTTTGTCCAGAGTAGCCTGTGGCAGAGCTTCAGCGATCCGCTGGTTGAATTGCTCTCCGATCACCCTGAATCCCAATTTGACCTGCTGGAAACCCGTCACGCGTTTGAAGGTATTGCTGCGTATTACGCGGCATTGCGCGGCACAGAAGAAGATCGTGCGCGCATTCGCGAGCTGCATCAGGCGATTGAAGTTGCCCAGCAGTCTGGCGATCTCGATGCCGAATCCAGCGCTGTCGTCCAGTATCAAATTGCCGTCACCGAAGCCGCTCATAATGTGGTCTTACTTCATCTGCTACGCTGCATGGAACCTATGCTGGCGCAGAACGTTCGACAGAACTTTGAATTGCTGTATGCCAGCCGGGAAATGCTCCCACTGGTCAGCAGCCATCGCACCCGAGTTTTCGAGGCGATAATGGCCAGAGAGCCGGAGCAGGCGCGCGAAGCGTCGCACCGTCACCTGGCCTTCATTGAGGAAATCTTGCTGGACCGCAGCCGTGAGCAAAGTCGTCGCGACCGCTCACTTCGCCGCCTACAGCAACGAAAGGACTAGCATCACAAGGTTTTTTTAAGCGCCAGTTTTTAGAGCGCGGCAACTAAACGCAGAACCTGTCTTATTGTGTTTTCTGGCGAAAATACAATGGGACAGGTTCCAGACAAATCAACGATTAGACAGATAAGGAATACCCCCCATGTCAGAACGTTTCCCAAATGACGTGGATCCGATCGAAACTCGCGACTGGCAACAGGCGATCGAATCGGTCATCCGTGAAGAAGGTGTTGAGCGCGCTCAGTATCTGATTGACCAGCTGTTATCTGAAGCCCGCAAAGGCGGTGTGAAAGTTGCGGCGGGTACCGGGGCAAGCAATTACGTAAACACCATTGCCGTTGAAGATGAGCCGGAATACCCGGGCAATCTGGATCTGGAACGTCGTATTCGTTCTGCTATCCGCTGGAACGCGATCATGACCGTTCTGCGTGCTTCCAAGAAAGATCTGGAACTGGGTGGCCACATGTCCTCCTTCCAGTCTTCTGCGACTATCTATGAAGTGTGCTTTAACCACTTCTTCCGTGCGCGCACCGAACAAGACGGCGGCGACCTGGTGTACTTCCAGGGCCACATCTCTCCGGGCGTTTATGCACGTGCGTTCCTCGAAGGTCGTCTGACCGAAGAGCAGATGAACAACTTCCGTCAGGAAGTTCACGGTAAAGGCCTGTCCTCTTACCCGCACCCGAAACTGATGCCTGAATTCTGGCAGTTCCCGACCGTGTCTATGGGTCTGGGCCCAATCGGTGCTATCTACCAGGCGAAGTTCCTGAAATATCTGGAACACCGTGGCCTGAAAGATACCTCTCAGCAGACCGTTTACGCCTTCCTGGGCGACGGCGAGATGGACGAACCAGAATCCAAAGGTGCGATCACCATCGCCACCCGCGACAAGCTGGACAACCTGTGCTTCATCATCAACTGTAACCTGCAGCGTCTGGATGGCCCGGTCACCGGTAACGGCAAAATCGTTAACGAACTGGAAGGCATCTTCGCCGGCGCTGGCTGGAACGTGGTGAAAGTCATGTGGGGCGGTCGTTGGGATGAGCTGCTGCGTAAAGACACCAGCGGTAAGCTGATTCAGCTGATGAACGAAACCGTTGACGGCGACTACCAGACCTTCAAATCCAAAGATGGCGCTTACGTGCGTGAGCACTTCTTCGGTAAATACCCGGAAACCGCAGCCCTGGTTGCTGACTGGTCTGACGATCAGATCTGGGCCCTGAACCGTGGTGGTCACGATCCGAAGAAAGTCTACGCGGCACTGAAAAACGCGCAGGACACCAAAGGTAAAGCGACCGTCATCCTGGCCCACACCGTTAAAGGTTACGGCATGGGTGAAACCGCTGAAGGCAAGAACATCGCTCACCAGGTGAAGAAAATGAACATGGACGGCGTGCGTTATATCCGCGACCGCTTCAATGTTCCTGTCACCGACGAGCAGGTTGAAAACCTGTCTTACCTGACCTTCCCGGAAGGCACTGAAGAGCACACCTACCTGCACGCACAGCGTCAGAAACTGGGTGGCTACCTGCCATCTCGTCAGGTGAACTTCACCGAGAAACTGGAAATGCCAGCTCTGGCTGACTTCCAGCAGCTGCTCGAAGAGCAAAACAAAGAAATTTCTACCACTATCGCTTTCGTGCGTGCCCTGAACGTGATGCTGAAGAACCCGTCTATCAAAGATCGTCTGGTTCCGATTCTGGCTGATGAAGCGCGTACTTTCGGTATGGAAGGTCTGTTCCGTCAGATTGGTATCTACAGCTCCAACGGCCAGCAGTACACCCCGCAGGACCGTGAGCAGGTGGCTTACTACAAAGAAGACGAGAAAGGTCAGATTCTGCAGGAAGGGATCAACGAACTGGGTGCTGGCGCATCCTGGCTGGCGGCTGCGACTTCTTACAGCACCAACAACCTGCCAATGATCCCGTTCTACATCTACTACTCGATGTTCGGTTTCCAGCGTATCGGTGACCTGTGCTGGCAGGCTGGCGACCAGCAGGCTCGCGGCTTCCTGGTAGGGGGTACTTCCGGTCGTACGACCCTGAACGGCGAAGGTCTGCAGCATGAAGATGGTCACAGCCACATTCAGTCTCTGACTATCCCGAACTGTATTTCTTACGACCCGTCTTATGCGTACGAAGTTGCGGTGATCATGCACGACGGTCTGGTGCGTATGTACGGTGAGAAGCAAGAAAACGTCTTCTACTACATCACTACCCTGAACGAAAACTACCACATGCCGGCCATGCCGGAAGGTGCCGAGGAAGGTATCCGTAAAGGTATCTACAAACTCGAAACCGTGGCAGGTAGCAAAGGTAAAGTTCAGCTGCTGGGCTCCGGTTCTATCCTGCGTCACGTGCGTGAAGCAGCGCAGATCCTGGCGAACGACTACGGCGTGGGCTCTGACGTGTACTCCGTCACTTCCTTCACCGAACTGGCGCGTGATGGCCAGGATTGTGAGCGCTGGAACATGCTGCACCCAATGGAAACTCCACGTGTGCCGTACATCGCTCAGGTGATGAACGACGCGCCGGCTGTTGCTTCCACTGACTATATGAAACTGTTTGCTGAACAGGTTCGCACCTACGTACCGGCTGATGATTACCGCGTACTGGGTACTGATGGCTTCGGTCGTTCCGACAGCCGTGAAAACCTGCGTCACCACTTCGAAGTAGATGCTTCCTACGTGGTTGTTGCGGCGCTGGGCGAACTGGCTAAACGTGGCGAAATCGACAAGAAAGTGGTGGCGGATGCGATCACCAAATTCAACATCGATGCAGAAAAAGTTAACCCGCGTCTGGCGTAAGAGGTAAAGAAATAATGGCTATCGAAATCAACGTACCGGACATCGGGGCTGATGAAGTTGAAATCACCGAGATCCTGGTCAAAGTGGGCGACAAAGTTGAAGCTGAACAGTCGCTGATCACCGTAGAAGGCGACAAAGCCTCTATGGAAGTTCCGTCTCCACAGGCTGGCATCGTGAAAGAGATCAAAGTCTCTGTCGGTGACAAAACCGAGACGGGCAAACTGATCATGATTTTCGATTCCGCCGACGGTGCTGCTGCTGCAGCACCTGCTCAGGCAGAAGCGAAGAAAGAAGCCGCTCCGGCCGCTGCACCAGCAGCCGCGGCAGCGAAAGAAGTGAACGTCCCGGACATCGGCGGTGATGAAGTTGAAGTCACTGAGATCATGGTCAAAGTGGGCGACACCGTTACCGAAGAACAGTCTCTGATCACCGTAGAAGGCGACAAAGCTTCTATGGAAGTGCCAGCACCGTTCGCGGGCGTGGTGAAAGAGATCAAAATCAACACCGGCGACAAAGTGTCTACCGGCTCCCTGATTATGGTCTTCGAAGTGGCGGGTGCTGCACCTGCTGCGGCTCCAGCTCAGGCGGCTGCTCCGGCAGCAGCAGCGGCTCCAGCAGCCGCTGCTGGCGCGAAAGACGTTAACGTACCGGACATCGGCGGTGACGAAGTTGAAGTCACTGAAGTGATGGTAAAAGTGGGCGACAAAGTTGCCGCTGAGCAGTCACTGATCACCGTAGAAGGCGACAAAGCTTCTATGGAAGTGCCAGCGCCGTTCGCCGGTACCGTGAAAGAAATCAAAATCAGCACCGGCGACAAAGTGTCTACCGGCTCCCTGATCATGGTGTTTGAAGTGGAAGGCGCTGCACCTGCTGCGGCTCCGGCTGCTGCACTAGCGGCCGCTGCTCCGGCACCTGCTCAGGCGGCTAAACCAGCTGCTGCTCCTGCTGCGAAAGCAGAAGGTAAATCTGAGTTTGCTGAGAACGACGCTTACGTTCACGCGACTCCGCTGATTCGCCGCCTGGCGCGCGAATTCGGCGTAAACCTGGCGAAAGTGAAAGGGACTGGCCGTAAAGGTCGCATCCTGCGCGAAGACGTTCAGGCTTACGTGAAAGACGCGGTGAAACGCGCTGAGTCTGCACCTGCAGCGGCAACTGGCGGTGGTCTGCCTGGTATGCTGCCATGGCCGAAAGTGGACTTCAGCAAGTTCGGCGAAATCGAAGAAGTGGAAATGGGTCGCATCCAGAAAATTTCTGGCGCTAACCTGAGCCGTAACTGGGTGATGATCCCGCACGTTACGCACTTCGACAAAACCGATATCACCGATCTGGAAGCGTTCCGTAAACAGCAGAATGACGAAGCCGCTAAGCGCAAGCTGGACGTGAAATTCACCCCAGTGGTCTTCATCATGAAAGCCGTTGCGGCAGCACTTGAGCAGATGCCTCGCTTCAACAGCTCCCTGTCCGAAGACGGCCAGAAGCTGACGCTGAAGAAATACATCAACATCGGTGTGGCGGTTGATACCCCGAATGGTCTGGTGGTTCCGGTCTTCAAAGACGTGAACAAGAAGAGCATCACCGAGCTGTCTCGCGAGCTGATGGCTATCTCCAAGAAAGCCCGTGACGGCAAGCTGACCGCTGGCGAAATGCAGGGCGGCTGCTTCACTATCTCTAGCCTGGGCGGTATCGGGACAACTCACTTCGCGCCAATCGTTAACGCGCCAGAAGTGGCTATCCTCGGTGTCTCCAAGTCTGCGATGGAGCCTGTGTGGAACGGGAAAGAGTTCACTCCGCGTCTGATGATGCCAATGTCTCTCTCCTTCGACCACCGTGTTATCGATGGTGCTGATGGTGCACGCTTCATTACCATCATCAACAACATGTTGAGCGACATTCGCCGTCTGGTGATGTAAGCGAAAAAGCCGGCCAATCGGCCGGCTTTTTTCTGGTAATCTCATGAGGTTTATGGGGTTATTCGATCAAAGTCAAATCGTGAGCCGTTTGTTGTTTCAAAATTGTTAACAATTTTGTAAAATACGGGCGGATAGAACGTCCCGGTGGATGATGGGCGATAAGACCAGGGATCACCGGATAGAAAAACATAGAGGTCATGATGAGTACTGAAATCAAAACTCAAGTCGTGGTACTTGGGGCAGGCCCGGCAGGCTACTCCGCTGCCTTCCGTTGCGCTGATTTAGGTCTGGAAACCGTCATCGTCGAACGTTACAGCACCCTCGGTGGTGTTTGTCTGAACGTCGGCTGTATCCCTTCTAAAGCGCTGCTGCACGTCGCGAAAGTTATCGAAGAAGCCAAAGCGCTGGCGGAACACGGTATCGTCTTCGGCGAGCCGAAAACCGATATCGACAAGATTCGTACCTGGAAAGAGAAAGTGATCACTCAGCTGACCGGCGGTCTGGCTGGTATGGCGAAAGGCCGTAAAGTGAAAGTGGTCAACGGTCTGGGTAAATTCACCGGGGCTAACACCCTGGAAGTGGAAGGCGAGAACGGCAAAACCGTGATCAACTTCGACAACGCCATCATCGCGGCGGGTTCCCGTCCGATCGAACTGCCATTCATTCCACATGAAGATCCACGCGTTTGGGATTCTACCGATGCGCTGGAACTGAAAACCGTACCAAAACGCCTGCTGGTTATGGGTGGCGGTATCATCGGTCTGGAAATGGGTACCGTGTACCACGCGCTGGGTTCAGACATTGACGTGGTTGAAATGTTCGACCAGGTTATCCCGGCTGCCGACAAAGACGTGGTGAAAGTCTTCACCAAACGCATCAGCAAGAAATTCAACCTGATGCTGGAAACCAAAGTGACTGCCGTTGAAGCAAAAGAAGACGGTATCTACGTTTCCATGGAAGGCAAAAAAGCCCCTGCAGAAGCGCAGCGTTATGACGCAGTGCTGGTGGCTATCGGCCGTGTGCCGAACGGTAAAAACCTCGACGCGGGCAAAGCTGGCGTGGAAGTGGACGACCGTGGCTTTATCCGTGTTGACAAGCAGCTGCGCACCAACGTGCCGCACATCTTTGCTATCGGCGATATCGTCGGTCAGCCTATGCTGGCGCACAAAGGTGTCCACGAAGGCCACGTTGCCGCAGAAGTTATCGCCGGCATGAAGCACTACTTCGACCCGAAAGTGATCCCATCCATTGCGTACACTGAGCCAGAAGTGGCATGGGTTGGTCTGACTGAGAAAGAAGCGAAAGAAAAAGGCATCAGCTACGAAACCGCCACCTTCCCGTGGGCTGCTTCTGGCCGTGCTATCGCTTCTGACTGCGCTGACGGTATGACCAAACTGATTTTCGACAAAGAAACTCACCGTGTTATCGGTGGCGCGATTGTCGGCACCAACGGCGGCGAGCTGCTGGGTGAAATCGGTCTGGCTATCGAGATGGGCTGTGATGCAGAAGACATCGCGCTGACCATCCACGCTCACCCAACTCTGCACGAGTCTGTGGGCCTGGCAGCCGAAGTGTTCGAAGGGAGCATCACCGACCTGCCGAACCCGAAAGCGAAAAAGAAATAAGATTTCATGATGTATCAAGCGGCCTTCGGGCCGCTTTTTTTATGTCTGCTCCAGCCAGTGGTGATGCAGCGAAGCGGTAAGTGATTTATTTAAAAACATTTCTCTGAAAATATCTGCAAACATCTGATCATTACTCTGAAAATAGTCACGCGCTAAACTTATTACGTAAAAACTCTAAGTGAGGCGCATCATGAAAGCATTTCTGACTACAGCAGTACTTGCCACCACCCTGATTTCTGGTTTCGCACTGGCCGATGATCCGGTTATTCCATGGGCGGATAACAGCGGCGGCACGGAAACCACGCACATTGCGGCGGTGGGGCAAAACCTGAACGGGCTGCACCAGAACATCAGCAAAACCCAGGAAGGCGTCTGGGCGGCGAACTCTGGCAGCATCAAAGCAGATGAAGAAGTGTTGTCGCCAGCCCACCCTGAAGCGGGTGCTGTTTCACCGACAAACTGATCGAGAAAAGAAGCCGGATGGCGCTGCGCTTATCCGGCCTACAGGTTTTGTAGGCCCGGCAAACGCAGTGCCACCGGACAATGATCTTGTAGGCCTGATAAGCGCAGCGCCATCAGGCAATGAAGCGAGGGCAATATTTAAAGCTTCACGTTATCCAGCGCAGTCTGAGCACAGGCATCATCCAGATTGCCACCCGGCGCACCGCCGATACCGATGGCACCAATCACGTCATTCCCATCTTTCACCGGCAAGCCACCTGCCAGCAACAGCAGACCCGGAATATCTTTCAGGTTTTGTGCACCCGCATTGTTTTGCGCTGCTTCCATCACTTTACCGCTGGCATTCTTCATGCTGAGCGCGGTGAAGGCTTTCATCTCACTGGCTTTCACGGTGTGCGGGCCCGCGTTGTCGGTACGCTGCACGGCTTTAACCACGCCAGCGCGATCAACGACGGTCACGGAAACCTGATAGTTTTTCGCCAGGCACGCTTTGATGGCTTCCTGTGCCAGGCTGTTGGCCTGAGTCAGCGAAAGATTTTTTTGGTTTAATGATTCTGCATTGACGGTTGCGGTAGCGAAACCTGCCAGCAGGGCTGCGGAAATGAGTAATTTTTTCATGGTGAACGTCCTCTTTGTCGTCTGTGAGAGGATGCTAACAAGACGACAAAAGAAGCGAAATTCGGGTGAATACGCAGCTCACCTGGTAATTATACGTAGTCCAGCTTGTCGTATTCGCGGATAGCCTGCACCACGCTGCTGACGTCGAGCTTGTTAAAAATGGCGGCGCGATGGGCTTCCACGGTTCGGGTCGACAAATCCAGACGCGTAGCCACTTCTTTGTTGCTGGCCCCGGTCATAAGTTCTTTCAGCACTTCTGTTTCCCGCGCGGTTAACTGAGCAAAGCGCTGTTTGGCTTCGACATGCTCCTGCCATTTACGATGGCGGGTTTCACTTTCGGCAAAAGCGGCATGCACGGTGTCAATCAACGGATCGGCATCCAGCGGTTTGGTAAAGAACTCAAACACGCCATGACGAAACGCCCGGCGGCAGGCATCGACAGAGCCGTGTCCGGTCATCATCACCACCGGCAGCAGCGGGTGTGAGGCGCTGTTTTTCTCAAACCAACTGAGCCCGCTTTCCCCTGGCATCCTCATGTCCAACAGAAGACAGCCCGTAATACAGGCTTCCGTGGGAATGGCAGAGGTGAAACTATCCACCGAGTCGAAGCATTTCACCGGCCAGTTGAGGGTGGAAAACAGAAAGGTGAGGGACTCACGAATCGACTCGTCGTCGTCCACGATGTAGATAATCTTTTCCATCTCAGTTCTCTTTGATAAACCACAAGCTGATTTCCGCGCCGCCCTGTGGCGAGTTAGCCAGTTGCAGCGTGCCGTTCATTTTCGTCATTAGCGATTCCGTTAGCGTCAGCCCCAAACCCAGCCCGCCTTGCCTTTCGCTGAACAGCGGCATCATCGCGTGCTTAAGCGCTTGTGGGCTAAATCCAGGGCCGCCATCTGTGATGATGACTTTCACCCGGTCATCGACAGATTCGCTGCGAATATGCACCCAGCCGTGTGGGTTGCCCTGCTGAACCTGAATGGCATTGCTCAGCAGATTATGCAGCACTTGCTCAAGCCACAGTTTGTCAGCCTGAATTTGTACGTCGGCCAGATCATGAGTGATACGGATTTGCTTCGATCCCGGTTCGTGTTCGAGCAAATTGCTCACCCGTTGCCAGCTTTGCGCGAGGCTGACCTTCGTCATCGCCACTTCTTCCTGAGTCAGATGAGCGCGAAAACGGGTCAGCAGTTCGCTAATTCGCTGCGTCTGTGTCAGCGCTGAGCGCATTGCATGCAGCGCTTCTTCGTGATGCCCGTTGGTGAGCTGACGCATGCCGCCCTGTAACCACATCTGAGTCGCGGTTAAAGGTTGATTGATTTCATGCACCACGCCCGCGCTCATTTCGCCCAGCGTGTTCAGCCTGGCATGCTGATAGTAATCCGCTCGCTGGCGATCGCTGCGTTGTTGTCTGCGTCCCCACAACAGCAGGCCGCCCATCCCGACGAAAATTGCCCAGCCTGTTGCTATCAGCAAATGGGGCAGAAGTGAAAAATTCCCCCACTCCGGGTTGGCTCCAGCATTGAGGGTGAAAGGCTGAAAATGCTGCGGGAACTGGCGTGTCCATTGCCAACGGTAGACGGAAAACGGAGGAGCATCGTCTTGTGTTAACTTCACGCTGGCGAAGTGAGAAGAGGAGCGCAATAGCGGCTCCAGATCTATCCGCACCCGAATCTGTTTGTACGGGTTATAAAGCCAATAATGCGCTGCGGAGAACTGCTCAACGCGTGGCGCATCCAGCGGGCGGTTATGAGTTTTCTCCAGCGCCTGAATTTGGGGGAATTTCTGCTGCAATAGCGTCAGGTCTTCGTCGCCATTGAGGATAGGGATAACGGATTCATTCTGTGTGAGCGCCGTACTGACGGTACTGAATAACAGCGTATAAGCACGATCAAACTGCCAGTACTGGCGGCGGATTTGCTCGGCGTAAAGCAGCGCGCTGCACAGTAAGCAGGCGGCAAGCCACAGAAGCATGGCCCGGATGATAAAAGCGCGTTGAGTTGTCATCTGCATCTAAAAGTCCTGCCATTTACTGTGATGATAAGTACCACAGAGAACAGGGGCTCGTCAGCAGGAACTTGAAATATGAGTGAATTCACGCCATTGCTACACTACCCTCGCGGTCTGGGAACCAGTAAGCCCTTAGTCGTTTTTTAGCTTGTATTCGCTGTGCGTAGGTAATGAATGTCCTGCATCGATATTTCTAATTCAGCCCTTAATATAATCCGAAAAAATAACCAACCAGTAGGTGTTTTTCCTGTCTCTGGTAGGATGAGTCAGTGTTTTGAGTATTAATTGACAACAACAGAAGGTCTTGGCCAGTAACGTCCCAACAAGGATTGAACTATGTTAAAGATAATCTCCTTATTTTTTCTGATAATGATACAACTCTTTTTATCCGTTGCTCAGGCGGCCGAAATGGAAGCAGTCAGTGAGGTTCAGTTGCATAAATTGCCGATGCAGAGGTTTATGATCCATGTTGCAACACCAGCTAACTATAGCCTCGATGTTTTAGTAAAGCGTAAATACCCTTATGGGAAAGAGTTAAATGCTGAAGACAAACTTTTACAACAAGGTGAATACGAAAGGCTTAGAGAGTTTATAAGAAAACTTTCAGGTGTAATTGTTGTTTATGACTTTAGAACCGATAAGAAAGTATTAGAGTATAACCTTCCTTTCACCGTTGATAACCCCGATCGATTTAGCAGCGGTCAATTTTACACAGGGGTAAACGAGGATGTATGGGATGGGATGACACTAAAAGGCGGAAAGCTCGAAAGTATTGGATATTATATGGTCTATGCTGAACTATATAGTAAGGATAATGACTACGATGAGTTTGTTTTAGCATTCACTGCCGAACGTGGCTTTAAATAATTATTTGGGGAATAAAATGAAAAAAAACTATAACGATAAAAAATGATTCCAGTTTTACGAACGGAGGCGAGGTCGTTCATACATGGTTAATTTTAAATGGTGGTGAGAAGGAGGAATAGTTGAAAATATAGTAGATGTGAAAGGCTCCATCGATATCATTGCTGCCGAAGTACCTCATTACAGTGAACAAGCTTTTCAGCTATTGATGAAACGGCAAGTGAGGCGGGTCAGACGTTCAAAGATAGTTTTCTGGACGCTACTTAACTTTGGCTTGATGCTGCCAGGCAGAATATGAATACAGATGTCGATGCCCTGGGGAAATTGGGCGAATCAGGTAGCAGTTGGATTAGCAAACTTTTTGGTTATTTCAGTGGTGGCAAGGGTATTATTGCCAGCGGTATGGCGAATACTCCCCTCTATGTTCTGGGATCCATTATACCTTTAGTCGTTTTCTGGCGTTGCATTCGCTGTGCGTATGTAATGAATGTCCTGCATAGATATTTATAATGCAATTCTTAATATAATCCGAAAAAATAAATAACTCATAGGTGTTTTTGCTGACTCTGGTAGGATGAGTCAGTGTTTTGAGTATTAATTGACAACAACAGAAGGTCTTGGCCAGTAACGTCCCAACAAGGATTGAACTATGTTAAAGATAATCTCACTATTTTTTCTGATAATGATACAACTCTTTTTATCCGTTGCTCAGGCGGCCGAAATGGAAGCAGTCAGTGAGGTTCAGTTGCATAAATTGCCGATGCAGAGGTTTATGATCCATGTTGCAACACCAGCTAACTATAGCCTCAATATTTTAGTAAAGCGTAAATACCCTTATGGGAAAGAGTTAAATGTTGAAGACAAACATTTACAAAGAGGGGAGTTAAAAAGGCTTAGGGATTTTATAAGAAAACTTTCAGGTGTAATTGTTGTTTATGACTTTAGAACCGATAAGAAAGTATTAGAGTATAACCTTCCTTTCACCGTTGATAACCCTGATCGTTTTTGCTGCGGCCAATTTTACTCGGGGGTCAACGAGGATGTATGGGATGGGATGACACTAAAAGGCGGAAAGCTCGAAAGTATTGGGTATTATATGGTCTATGCTGAGCTTTATAGTAAGGATGATGACTACGATGAATATGTTTTATCATTCACTGAAAATCGTGGCTTTAAATGATTATTTAAGGAGGAAGTGAAATGAAAAAAACTATAACAATAAAAAATGATTCCAGTTTTACGAACGGAGACGGGGTCGTTCATACATGGTTAATTTTAAATGGTGGTGAGAAGGAGGAATAGTTGAAAATATAGTAGATGTGAAAGGCTCCATCGATATCATTGCTGCCGAAGTACCTCATTACAGTGAACAAGCTTTTCAGCTATTGATGAAACGGCAAGTGAGGCGGGTCAGACGTTCAAAGATAGTTTTCTGGACACCACTTAACTTTGGCTTGATGCTGCCAGGCAGAATATGAATACAGATGTCGATGCCTTGGGGAAATTGGGCGAATCAGGTAGCAGTTGGATTAGCAAACTTTTTGGTTATTTCAGTGGTGGCATGGGTATTATTGCCAACGGTATGGCTAATACTACCCTCTAGGTTCTGGGATCCAGTATACCCTGAGTCGTTTTCTGGCGTTCTATTCGCTGGGCGTATGTAATGAATGTCCTGCATAGATATTTCTAATGCAATCCTTAATATAATCCGAAAAAATAATAACTCATAGGTGTTTTTCTTGTCTCTGGTAGGATGAGTCAGTGCTTTGAGTATTAATTGACAACAACAAGAAGGTCTTGGCCAGTAACGTCCCAACAAGGATTGAACTATGTTAAAGATAATCTCACTATTTTTTCTGATAATGATACAACTCTTTTTATCCGTTGCTCACGCGGCCAAAATGGAAGCAGTCAGTGAGGTTCAGTTGCATAAATTGCCGATGCAGAGGTTTATGATCCATGTTAAAAAACCAGCTAACTACAGCCTCGATGTTTTAGTAAAGCGTAAATACCCTTATGGGAAAGAGTTAAATGCTGAAGACAAACCTTTACAAAGAAGTGAGTTAAAAGGGCTTAGGGATTTTATAAGAGAACTTTCAGGTGTAATCGTTGTTTATGACTTCAGAACCGATAAGAAAGTATTAGAGTATAACCTTCCTTTCACCGTTGATAACCCCGGCTGTTTTAGTAGTGGCCAATTTTACTCGGGGGTCAATGAGGATGTATGGGATGGGATGAGACTAAAAGGCGGAAAGCTCGAAAGTATTGGATATTATATGGTCTATGCTGAACTTTATAGTAAGGGTAGTGACTACGATGAATTTGTTTTGGCATTCACTGCCGATCGTGGCTTTAAATAATTATTTGGTGGGGAAATAAAATGAAAAACACTATAACGATAAAAAATGATTCCAGTTTTACGAATGGAGACGGGGTTGTTCATACATGGTTAATTTTAAATAGTGATGGAAAGGAGACGTTGCGTTTCGGTTTTACACCCAGTGAAGGCAATGGGTATTTTAACGTAGAGGGTGAGGTGGATATAGATGATTATCTTAGAACCAGGAATTTTTCTCAAAGTTTGACTCTTGAAATATCCGATGAGCAATATGATAAGATATCTAATTCTATTGATGTGTTCTCGAGTAATATACCGATGTACGACCTCATTCCTGATGGCAATGGTGGTAGCGACTTTAACTGTACAACTGCGGTAGATTTCATTCTTAAGAGTGCGGGTATTGATATATTAGATGGTGTGCAGTCCCCCTTCGGTGTGGCGGGAAGAATTGATTCACTGGCTTTTTCACATAGTAGCAATTATGATGATTTTCCTATCATTGATATTACAGCAAGTTTTAATACTTTTGAGTCTGCAATTGATACTTCTATGGGGTTTATTGATTTAGGACCAGTTGAAAATATATTAGATGTGAAAGACGCCATCGATTTCATTGCTTCTGAAGTCTATAATTACTGTGAACAAGTCTTTTCAGGTATTGATGAAACGGCAAGTGAGTCTGCTCAGGCGTTCAAAGATATTTTCCTGGATGCTACTCAACTATGGCTTGATGTTACCATGCAGAATATGGATAACGCTGTCGATGCCCTGGATAGTTTGGGTGAATCAAGTCGTAGTTGGATTAGCGAACTTTTTGATTATTTCCGTGGTGGCATGGGAGTCATTGCCAGCGGTATGGCGAACCTTGCCAATGGCGGAACGATACCGCTGTCTGCGGCAGGAAGCTTTCCCTTCCCTCCCGGGGTTATGTTTCCGGGCATGATGTTTCCCGGCTTCGCTCTCCCGGGGTTTGGACCGAGTATGGACGGCGCTGAAAAAGCCATTGTAGACCCAATTATTATCGATCTTGACGGTGATGGTATCGAAACGCTGTCAGTCAACAACACTATCTTTTTCGATCATGATGGCAATCAGTTCGCCGAAAATACAGGTTGGGTCGATGGGGATGATGGTCTCCTTGTGATGGATCTGGATGGAAATGGTTTGATCGACACGGGTAAAGAGCTTTTCGGAGACAATACCGAACTACAAACTGGAATGCTTGCCAGCAATGGTTTTGAGGCTCTGAAGGATAAAGACAGTAATGGTGATGGTATTATCAATAGCCATGATGCTGCGTGGAAAGAATTACAAGTTTGGCAGGATAAAAATAGTAATGCACGGGTTGATAGTGGCGAACTTTACTCTCTTGATGCACTTGGGATTATCGCCATTAATACCAGTTTTAAAGACTCTTCTTTTATTGATGAACAAGGAAATGCGCATCGACAGACAGGCAGCGTCATTTTTAATGATGGTACAACCAATGCAATGGCTGATGTATGGTTTGACCATGACAAAGGGTTCTCTCGTTACATTGGTGATATCAATGTAAGCGATGCTGTTCGCGAGTTGCCTTTTATTCGTGGTTTCGGGAACATGCCTGATTTACATATTGCAATGAGCAAGGATGATTCACTTAAAACACTCATTGAGCAATATAGGTCAGACCCTGACCTGGCACGTGCTTCTGGACTCATTGATACCATCATGTTTTGTTGGGCCGGAGCAAGTAATCTGGATACCAGTAGCCGTGGTGTAAATATCAATGCTCGAGTACTTGCAGTTATTGAGGCTGCAACAGGTGATGGTTTTGTCAGTCTTCAGGATAAAACCACAAATCCTAATAGCAATGCAGCCAAACTTATCGAAGAGGAATATACAAAATTTACCAATTATATAGAATCACAGTTATTGGCTCAGACCCTGTATGCCGAAGAATTCTCACATATTCGCATTGGGCTTAATAGTGATAGGTCCGAATTTGTTTTTGACTTCACGGATCTTAACAATGACTTGAGTGTAATGAAAGAAAATGATGCTATTAACTATGTGAAGCTAAGTGATGTAATATTTGGCTGGCTAGAATACATGCCTTCCTATCGAAATGAATGTGATATTTCGTTTAGGATGTCAGATACTAGTTTTATCGGTGGGAGAGGGATTGATACATTAAGTGGAAAAAGTACCAATGATTTTATTTGGGGCAAAGGTGGAGACGATCGATTAAATGGCGGGGAAGGATCTGATATTTACTTATTTAGTCAAGGCGATGGTCAGGACCGGGTGAATGATACCTACAGGAACGGGGTAAATACCCTCGTATTCGAAGGGGCCGACCTCACTCAGGCGTTGATAGAGAAATCAGGAAACGACCTGCTTATCCATGCATGGGGGGGCAGCGACACGCTTACACTCCCTGGCTATTTTACTTCAGAGTCGTACCGTCAATTCGATATGGTCTTCGGCGACACCACGCTGACGGTCAGCGACCTGGCGGGGATGGGATTCCCGGTTTACGGTAATGAAAGCAACAACAGCCTCAGTGGCTGGAATAATGATGACACGCTTTTGGGTTATGGCGGGAATGACACGCTGAATGGTGGGAACGGTAACGACGTTCTAGACGGCGGTACGGGTAATGACAGTCTGAGCGGCGGGGAAGGTAGCGACAGATATATTTTTCGCGTCGGCGATGGTCAGGACCGGGTGAATGATACCTACAGGAACGGGGTAAATACCCTCGTATTTGAAGGGGCTGACTTCACTCAGGCGTTGATAGAGAAATCAGGAAACGATCTGCTTGTTCACGCATGGGGGGGCAGTGACACGCTTACACTCCCCAACTATTTCACTTCAGAGACAAATCGTCAATTCGAGATGATCTTTGGCGACACCACGCTGACGGTCAGCGACCTGGCGGGGATGGCGTTCTCGGTTTACGGCAATGAAAGCGACGACATCCTCAGTGGCTGGAATAACGATGACACGCTTTTGGGTTATGACGGGAATGACACGCTGTATGGTGGGAAAGGCAATG